>NZ_JBHXFE010000003.1:85028-108244 GCF_042722475.1 Streptomyces sp. NPDC127092 | reverse complement strand
CCCGTGATCGTTGGGCTGTGGTCACGGGAGGGGACCGCGGGAGGTGGGCGGCGGGTTGAGGCGGGTCGTGACGGTTGAGCCGTTTTCAGCCGTTCGCCGGATCGGTGAGGTGGGAGTGGCCCGACGGGGGCCGGTCGCGCCAGAGCTGGAGGCCGATGTCGACGAGTTCGACGCGGGTGAGCGAGGGCACGGAGTCGAGCGGGTGCCAGGCGGCGAGGTCGGTGGAGCCGCCCTGCTCGTTGCGCAGGGCACCGCCGGTGATCCGGGCCTCGTAGATGATCCTGAGGCCCTGCCAGTCGCCGGGCCCGCCGAGCCGGCGCAGCCAGCCGCGGCGGATGGAGTCGATCCCGAGCAGGGCGACGACCTCGGCCTCGTACCCCGTCTCCTCCTCGACCTCCCGCACGACGGTCTCGACCGGCAGCTCGCCGTGGTCCATCCCGCCGCCGGGCAGCGTCCACCGCCCGACCCCGGCCTTGTCCACCCAGCGGGCCAGGAGTATCTGCCCGTCCCGCACGCACACGGCGTAGGCCGCCACCCTCAACTCCGTCTTCATACGCCGAGGTTAGAGCCAGTACGCCGGGTAACGGCGGCCCGTCAGACGGGCACCGGCGAGGCCGGTGGCGACGAGGAGGAGGGAGGCGAGGACGAGGAGGCCGAGGAAGGTCCGGAACGGCGGGTTCTGGAGGGTCACGATCACGGCGGTGGCCGCGGCGGGCGAGTGCGGGGTACGGGCGGCCGCCATCACGCCGAGTGCGAGGCCGCCGGCGAGCGCGGCGCCCCACGGGCCGGGGCCGGTGAGCGCGAGGACGGCGAAGCCGGTGAGCGCGGAGAGGAGTTGGCCGCCGACGACGGAGCGCGGCTGGGCCAGCGGCAGGTCGGGCGCGCCCGCCACCAGTGCCATGCTCGCGGCGAGCGGCGGGATGAGCAGCGGCTGACGGAGCGCGGCGCCGACCACGACGAGCAGGAGCAGGGCGGTGACGCTCACCGCAGTGGACCCGAGCAGGACACGGGGACGAGGCCGCGGGGGCGGCGAGACCGGCCGGGGCACGGAGGGAGCGGCGGGACCGGCGGGGGCTGTCGGGGCGACAGGGGCTGAGGGGACGCCTGCGGCGACGGGGGCGGCCGCGACCCCCAGGCCGGCCGGGGCGGCCGCGCCCCTCGGGTCCGCTGCGGCGGCCGGGGAGGCCGCGGCCTTCGGTTCGGCCGCGGCCGTCGGGTGGCCCGCGGCGGCCAGGCCGGACGCGGCCGTCGGGTCGGGCGGGGCGGTCGTCATGAGTGGTCCTTCGCGTCGGAGGGAGGTGCCGGCGAGCGGAAGGGGCGGATGCGCAGTCGTGTTCGCCTTCGCGCCCGGCTCGGGCAGCAGCCCTCGCGGGCACGCTGGAGCACTAACCCCTCATCGCGACTTTAGGGGTTAGTCGCAGTCGCGCGCAACCGGTCACGTACCCTTGAAGGGTTAGTCCGGAATCCGTCCGCCGAGGAAGGCGCCCGCCATGACCGTCACCGATCCGCGGCCGCTCACCGGCGAGCCCGTCTCGCTCGACCTGCTCAACACCCGGTGGATGGCGGACGGCGTGCGCCAGGACCTGCTCACCGACACCGACGGACTCGCCGTCTGGCTCGCCGCCAACGGGCTCGAAGGGCGCTTCACCGCCGACGCGGCCACCCTGCGCCACACCCTCGCCGCCCGCGACGCGCTCGCCGCGCTCGTCGACCGGCCCGGCGACGCCGGGGCGACCGCCGCGGTGGACGCGGTGCTCGGGCACGGCCGCATCCGGGCCACGCTCACCACGGAGGGCCCGGGCGAGGAGGCGGAGTTCGCCGATCCCGCGCACGGGCCCGGCTGGATCGCCGCGCGCGACTACCTGGACCTGCTCCGGGCGAACCCGGAGCGCATCCGCGCGTGTGCCCACGAGGCGTGCATCCTGCACTTCTTCGACACCTCGCGGAACGGCACCCGCCGCTGGTGCTCGATGGCCCTGTGCGGTAACCGGGCCAAGGCCTCGCGCCACTATGCCCGTACAAAAGACAACTAGTCCCCCAAGGGATTGGGGCTGAACCCTCCATCACAACGCCCCTGTTAGGGGCGTTTCGTCCCTCATGGCGCACGGTCCGCAGTGGCGGATGTGCGCCATGCGCGCATTCCGCCGCCCGATAACTCTCCCCAAAACCCGCCCTCTTGCGAAAGGCTGAGCGGTCATCCGGTACCGAAATCCGGACCCTCTTCTTTCACAACAGGGATGTAAATGACCACCCCCGAAACCCAGAGCTCCATACCCGGGCGCTCGACCACCGGGACCAGACGCGCGGCCCGCATCGCCGCCGCCGCCGGACTCGTGACCGCGCTGGTCGCGGCCGGTGCCGCCCCGGTCCTGGCCGTCGACGACCCGGCGGCCGCTCCCACCCCGGCGAACTCCGCCAAGGCCGGCGACGCGAGCGACAAGCTCGGCGCCACCGACGCCCAGCGCCTCTCCGAGGCCGAGGCCGCGAACAAGCCGAACGTCACGGTCCTGGTCGCCACCGCGCCCGGCGCCACCGAGCAGGTCGCGGGCCAGCTCGACGCCGTGCCCGGCGCCTCCGTCGGCAAGCGGGACGACAAGCTCGGCTACGTCCGCGCCACCCTCCCGACCGGCAAGGCCGAGGCCGCCATCAAGGCCGCCACCAAGCTCTCCTCGGTCCAGTCGATCGACCTCCAGGCGGAGATCCAGCTCGACGACCCGACCCCGGACGCGGGCACCACGGGCGCCGTCGAGGGCACCACCGTCACGCAGACGTACCCGGCGCCGGGCAAGAACACCCCGGCGAAGAACCCGTACAACCCGTCCCACGAGACGGGTGCGGTCGAGTTCGTCGAGGAGCACCCGAAGGCCGACGGCCGTGGTGTGACCATCGGCGTCCTCGACTCCGGTGTCGACCTCGGCCACCCGGCCCTGCAGAAGACCACCACCGGCGAGCGCAAGATCGTCGACTGGGTCACCGCCACCGACCCGCTCACCGAGGGCGACGGCACCTGGCGCGCCCAGATCACCCCGGTCGCGGGCCCCGTCTTCACCGCCGGCAGCCAGAGCTGGAAGTCCCCCGAGGGCAACTACAGCTTCAGCGTCTTCCGCGAGTCGGTCACCGCGGGCGGCGACCCGAAGGGCGACATCAACCGGGACGGCGACACCACCGACGTCTTCGGCCTGCTCTACGACGCCGCCGCCGGCACCGTCCGGGTGGACTCCGACCAGAACGGCGACTTCACGGACAACGCTCCGATGAAGCCGTTCAAGGACGGCAACCAGGTCGGCTACTTCGGCACCGACAACCCGGCCACCGAGGTCGTCGAGAAGACCCCGTTCGTCGTGCAGATCCGCAAGGACGTGCCGATGGACCCGCTGGGCGGCACCTGGGTCGGCAAGAAGGCCGACTTCGTGAACGTCGGCCTCGTCGAGTCCTCGCACGGCACGCACGTCGCCGGCATCACCGCCGCCAACGGCCTGTTCGGCGGGAAGATGAACGGCGCCGCGCCCGGCGCGAAGATCGTCTCCTCCCGTGCCTGCACCTGGACCGGCGGCTGCACCAACACCGCGCTCACCGAGGGCATGATCGACCTCGTCGCCAACCGTGGCGTCGACATCGTCAACATGTCCATCGGCGGCCTGCCCGCGCAGAACGACGGCGACAACGTCCGCGCCCGGCTCTACACCCGTCTCATCGACGAGTACGGCGTCCAGCTGGTCATCTCGGCCGGCAACTCGGGCCCCGGCATCAACACGATCGGCGACCCCGGCCTGGCCGACAAGGTCGTCTCGGTCGGTGCGGCGATCTCCCAGGCGACCTGGGCCGCCAACTACGGCTCGGCCGTCGAGAAGAAGTACGCCATGTTCCCCTTCTCCTCGCGCGGCCCGCGCGAGGACGGCGGCTTCACCCCGACCATCACCGGTCCGGGCTCGGCCGTGAACACCATCCCGACCTGGCAGGCCGGCTCGGGCGTGGCCGAGGCCGGCTACGCGCTGCCCGCCGGCTACGGGATGCTCAACGGCACCTCCATGTCCTCCCCGCAGGTCGCCGGCGCCAGCGCGCTGCTGCTCTCGGCCGCCAAGCGGGAGGGCATCGAGCTCTCCCCGCTCACCCTGCGCACCGCGCTCACCTCGACCGCCAAGCGGATCTCCGGTGTCGCCGCGCACGAGCAGGGCTCGGGTCTCATCGACATCAACGAGGCCTGGGAGTCGATCGAGGACGGCGCCACCGCCCACGACTACAAGGTCGAGGCCCCGGTCGACACCGCGATCTTTGCGGCCCCGCACACCGGCACCGGCGTGTACGACCGTGAGGGCGGCCTGAAGGTCGGCCAGAAGAAGGTCTACGACGTCACCATCACGCGCACGAGCGGCCCGGCCCGGACGATCGAGCACGAGCTGGAGCTGAAGTACAACGACGGCACCTTCCGCATCCTCGGCGACGACGAGATCGACCTGCCGCTGAACAAGCCGGTCACCGTCAGGCTGCAGGCCCAGGCGAAGACCGCCGGCGTGCACAGCGTGATCCTGGAGGCCGACGACGAGCGCACCGAGGGCGTCGACAAGCAGATCCTCGCCACCTCGGTCGTCGCAAGCGACCTGGCCGCTCCCGGCTACGGCTTCTCCGCCGCGGGCTCGGTCCAGCGCAACAGCCACAAGTCGTACTTCGTGAACGTGCCGGCCGGCGCCAAGTCCCTGGAGGTCGCCCTCGGCGGCCTGAAGGAGAAGAGCCAGACCCGGTTCATCGCGATCCACCCGTACGGCGTGGCCATCGAGTCCACCGCGTCCAACGTGTGCTACCCGCACTACAACCCGGCCAACACCTGCCGTCCGGACCTGCGCTCGTACGCCAACCCGACGCCGGGCGTCTGGGAGATCGAGGTCGAGGCGCGCCGCACCTCGCCCGACCTGGACAACCCGTACAAGCTGGACGTGTCGGTGCTCGGCACCTCCTTCGACCCGGCGGTCCAGACCGTCGCCGAGGTGAAGGCCGGCACCCCGGCCGCCGTCGAGTGGACCGTCACCAACAAGTTCGCCGCCCTCGACGGCAAGCTGAAGGGCGGCTCGCTGGGCTCGGCCAAGGTCGAGACGCCGACCATCAAGCACCACGAGCAGCAGACGAGGACCGTCACCATCGGTGAGGGCGTCGAGCGGCTCGACATCGCGATCGGCAACACCTCCGACAAGGCCGCCGACCTCGACCTGACCGTCCTGCTGAACGGCAAGCAGGTCGGCCAGTCCGCCGACGGCGACTCCGAGGAGAGCGTCTCCCTGGTGAAGCCGGCGCCGGGCACGTACACCGTCGTCGTCGACGGCTACGCGGTCCACGCCGAGGGCGGCACGACCTTCGACTACAAGGACGTGTACTACTCCGCCTCGCTCGGCAGCGTCCAGGTCGACTCCGCCAAGACCTACCCGCTGGCCAACGGTGCGAGCACCAAGGTCGCGGCCCAGGTCCTGGTCAACGCCGCCGCGCCCGAGGGACGCCAGTTCTTCGGCGAGGTGCAGCTGCTGAACGCGCGCGGCACCGTCGCGGGCTCCGGCAGCGTCCTGATCGGCAACGTCACGCCGTAGCGCGCATGCCGTGACCCGCGGGCCGTCATCCCGACGCCGTAACGCGGATCACATCCCGGCATGGGACACCACGGGGGCGGGCACCGGAACCGGTGCCCGCCCTTTTGGCGTCCCGGCGTCTCGCGGGGCCGTCCCGTCCCTTGGACAATCGATTGGACAAGGCGCCCCGGGCCACACGCATGATGGGTGCGGCACCACCCTGCACACACTTTCGGAGGATCCCCGTGAAGGTCGGAATCGTCGGAGCCACCGGTCAGGTCGGCACAGTCATGCGCAAGATTCTGGCCGAGCGGAACTTCCCGGTGGACGAGCTGCGCCTGTTCGCCTCGTCCCGCTCCGCCGGCACGGTCCTGGACGGCGTCACCGTCGAGGACGCCTCCACCGCCGACTACACCGGCCTCGACATCGTCCTCTTCTCGGCCGGCGGCACCACCTCCAAGGCCCTCGCCGAGAAGGTCGCCTCGCAGGGCGCCGTGGTGATCGACAACTCCTCCGCCTGGCGCCGCGACCCCGACGTCCCGCTGGTGGTGTCCGAGGTCAACCCGCACGCGGTCAAGGACCGCCCCAAGGGGATCATCGCCAACCCGAACTGCACCACCATGGCCGCCATGCCGGTGCTCAAGCCGCTCCACCAGGAGGCCGGCCTGACCGCCCTGGTCGCCACCACCTACCAGGCCGTGTCCGGCTCCGGCCTGGCCGGTGTCGCCGAGCTGGACGGCCAGGTCAAGGCCGTCGCCGAGGGCGCCAGCGCGCTCACCCACGACGGCGAGGCCGTCGACTTCCCCGAGCCCGGCGTCTACAAGCGCCCGATCGCCTTCAACGTGCTGCCGCTGGCCGGCTCGATCGTCGACGACGGCTCCTTCGAGACCGACGAGGAGCAGAAGCTCCGCAACGAGTCCCGCAAGATCCTGGAGATCCCGGACCTCAAGGTCTCCGGCACCTGCGTGCGCGTCCCGGTCTTCTCCGGCCACTCGCTCCAGGTCAACGCCCGCTTCGCGCGTCCGATCAGCGTCGAGCGCGCCTACGAGCTCCTCAGGGACGCCGAGGGCGTCGAGCTCTCCGAGATCCCGACCCCGCTCCAGGCCGCCGGCAAGGACGCCTCCTACGTGGGCCGCATCCGTGTCGACGAGACCGTCGAGAACGGCCTCGCGCTCTTCCTGTCCAACGACAACCTGCGCAAGGGCGCCGCGCTGAACGCCGTGCAGATCGCCGAGCTCGTCGCCGCTGAGCTGAAGGGCTGACACCCGGACGTACGCATCGAGGGCGGCCACCCCCACGGGTGGCCGCCCTCCGCTTGTTCGCCCTGGGAAATGAACCGTGCGCCGTCCGCACGCCCCGTGGAAGGATGGGCCAAACGTCACGAAACCGAGGAGTTGACCGGGTGCCTGGCACAAACCTGACCCGTGAAGAGGCGCAGCAGCGGGCGAAGCTGCTGTCCGTGGACGCGTACGAGGTCGACCTCGACCTCACCGGTGCGCAGGAGGGCGGCACCTACCGGTCCGTCACCACCGTCCGCTTCGATTCCGCCGAGGCCGGTGCCGAGACCTTCATCGATCTCGTCGCCCCGGCCGTCCACGAGGTCGTGCTCAACGGGCACGCCCTGGACGTCGCCGCCGTCTTCCGGGACTCCCGGATCGCGCTGCCGCACCTCCAGCAGGGCCGCAACGAGCTCAAGGTCGTCGCCGACTGCGCGTACACCAACACCGGTGAGGGCCTGCACCGCTTCGTCGACCCCGTCGACGGACAGGCCTACCTGTACACGCAGTTCGAGGTGCCGGACGCCCGCCGGGTGTTCGCCTCCTTCGAGCAGCCCGACCTGAAGGCGACCTTCCAGTTCACCGTGAAGGCGCCGGAGGGCTGGAGCGTCATCTCCAACTCCCCCACGCCGGAGCCGAAGGACGGCGTGTGGGCCTTCGAGCCGACGCCGCGCATCTCCACGTACATCACGGCGCTGATCGTCGGCCCGTACCACTCGGTGCACTCCACGTACGAGGGCCCCGGCGGCCAGGTCGTGCCGCTCGGCATCTACTGCCGTCCGTCGCTGGCCGAGTTCCTGGACGCGGAGCACATCTTCGACGTCACCCGCCAGGGCTTCGGCTGGTTCCAGGAGAAGTTCGACTACGCCTACCCGTTCGCCAAGTACGACCAGCTGTTCGTGCCGGAGTTCAACGCGGGCGCGATGGAGAACGCGGGCGCGGTCACCATCCGCGACCAGTACGTGTTCCGCTCGAAGGTGACGGACGCGGCGTACGAGCGCCGTGCCGAGACCATCCTGCACGAGCTCGCCCACATGTGGTTCGGCGACCTCGTCACCATGGAGTGGTGGAACGACCTGTGGCTGAACGAGTCGTTCGCCACCTACACCTCGGTCGCCTGCCAGGCCGCCGTCAAGGGCACCCGCTGGCCGAACGCCTGGACCACCTTCGCCAACGCGGAGAAGACCTGGGCCTACCGCCAGGACCAGCTGCCGTCGACGCACCCGATCATGGCGGAGATCAACGACCTGGAGGACGTGCTCGTCAACTTCGACGGCATCACCTACGCCAAGGGCGCCTCCGTCCTGAAGCAGCTGGTGGCGTACGTCGGCCAGGACGAGTTCTTCCAGGGCGTGCAGGCGTACTTCAAGCGCCACGCCTTCGGCAACACCCGCCTCACCGACCTGCTGGGCGCGCTGGAGGAGACCTCCGGCCGTGACCTGAAGGCCTGGTCGAAGGCGTGGCTGGAGACCGCGGGCATCAACATCCTGCGTCCCGAGATCGAGACCGACGAGAACGGCTCCATCACCTCCTTCGCCGTCCGCCAGGAGGCCCCGGCGCTGCCGGCCGGCGCCAAGGGCGAGGCCGTGCTGCGCCCGCACCGGATCGCGATCGGCTTCTACGACCTGGACGCGGCCGGCAAGCTGGTGCGCACCGAGCGTCTGGAGCTGGACATCGAGGCGGCCGAGCTGACGGCCGTCCCGCAGCTCGCGGGCAAGCAGCGCCCGGCCGTGGTGCTGCTCAACGACGACGACCTGTCGTACGCGAAGGTCCGTCTCGACGAGGTGTCCCTCAAGAACGTCACCGCGCACCTCGGCGACTTCACCGAGTCGCTGCCGCGGGCGCTGTGCTGGGCCTCGGCCTGGGACATGACCCGGGACGGCGAGCTGGCCACCCGCGCCTACCTGGACCTGGTGCTCTCGGGCATCACCAAGGAGAGCGACATCGGCGTGGTGCAGTCGCTGCAGGGCCAGGTCAAGGCGGCCCTCGACCTGTACGCGGCGCCGGAGTGGCGCGCCGAGGGCCTGGCCCGCTGGGGCGCGGCCGCGCAGGAGCAGCTGCGCGCGTCGGCTCCGGGCAGCGACCACCAGCTGGCGTGGGCGCGGGCCTTCGCGGCGACCGCCCGTGAGGACGCGGAGCTCGACCTGCTGGCCGCGCTGCTCGACGGCAGCGAGGTCATCGACGGTCTGGCCGTCGACACCGAGCTGCGCTGGGCGTTCGTGCAGCGGCTCGCGGCGACCGGCCGGTTCGACGAGCCGGAGATCGCGGCGGAGCTGGAGCGGGACCGTACGGCGGCGGGCGAGCGCCACGCGGCCACGGCCCGTGCGGCCCGTCCGACCGAGGCGGCGAAGGCCGAGGCGTGGGCGTCGGTCGTCGAGTCCGACACGCTGGCGAACGCGGTGCAGGAGGCCGTGATCGGTGGCTTCGTGCAGGCCGACCAGCGTGAGCTGATCGCCCCGTACGCGGAGAAGTACTTCGCCTCGATCAAGGGCATCTCGGAGACCCGCAGCCACGAGATCGTCCAGCAGATCGTGGTGGGCCTGTACCCGACGCTGCAGGTCTCGCAGGAGACCCTGGACGCCACGGACGCCTGGATCACGGCGAACGGCCCGGCGCCGGCGCTGCGGCGTCTGGTGACGGAGTGCCGTGCGGGCGTCGAGCGCGCCCTGAAGGCCCAGGCGGCGGACGCGGCCGCCGCCTGAGAGCGGTGAGGTGAGGGGCCCCGGACGGTTCGCCGTCCGGGGCCCTTCGTCTGTCACGTGGGCGCGTCACGCGGCTCGCCGTCCGTCATGCGGTCGTGGTCCGTCACGCGGCTCGCGGTCCGTCACGCCCGTCTTCCGTCACGCGGTCAGGCGGGCGTACCGCGCGCGGAGTCCGGCCGCGCCGTCCTCCGTCAGGCTGCCGTGCAGCCGCATCCGGGCGATGCCGCCGTCGGGGAAGGCGTCGAGGCGGACGTGGGTGACGACGGCGTGGGCGGGGAGCGTGAAGCGGTGGAGGGTGTCGGGCTGGAGGCGGGTGCGCGGGATGATCTCGAACCACTCGCCCGCCTCGCCGTTGCGGCCCTGGAGCGCGATCCAGCCGGCCGAGTTGCCCTTGAGGTAGGCGGTGTCGATCTCGACCGCGCGGACGGCGCCCTGCGCGGCGAGCCGGAAGCGCACCCAGTCGTTGGTGCCGCGGACCCGGCGGCGGCGGTTCTCCCAGCCGTCGTCCATCTTGCGGGAGGTGCCGGGCAGGATGATCTGGGTCGGCGAGGAGTAGAAGCGGTCCGAGGCGTCCTCGAACACACCGCCGTTGACCACGGCTGCCAGGTCGAGGGTGCCCAGGACGTCCAGCCACTCGGGGTCGGGGACGACCTCGCCGTGCACCCGGAGGCGGGCGATGCCGCCGTCGGGGTGCTGGCAGAGCCGTACGTGCGTGTAGCGGCGCTCGGCGTCGACGGTGAAGCCGTTGGCGGCGTGGCCGCGGACGGGGGTGGGCGGGACGAGCTCCTCCCACTTCGCGTCGAGGAGCTCCTCGGGGCTCGGTGCGCCTTCGACGGCCGCGGCCTGGATGCTGACGCGCCGCGGGTAGTTGCCGCGGAAGTGGGCGGTGTCGACGACGATGCCGCGGATGACGCCGGGGGCGCCGAGGCGGACGATCGCCCAGTCGTGGTCCTCGGGCGCGGGGAACGGGTGCCCGGCGTCGGCGCCGCGGCGGCGCCGGGTCTCCCAGCCGTCCATGATCTTGCCCTTGTGGCCGAAGTGCTCGGGGTCGAAGACGGCGCGCTCGCGGACGAGCAGGTTCTCGCGCTCGGCGAAGAACTCGTCGTTGGCGGCGACGACTCCGGCGCCGAGGCGCCGGTCGGCGAGGTCGACGAGCTCGGTGAAGGGGAAGTCGCCGGCGCGGTAGTCGGCGTACGGGTCGCCTCCGGCGTAGGGGGCGGCGTCGTTGGCGTGCGGGTCGCCGTCGTCCGGGCGGAGGTCGCTCGCTCGGAGGTCGTTCGGGCGGGGGTCGTTCGCGTCGAGGCTCATGCCCTCGACTGTGGCGCGAGCCGACCACGCAGGTCCATCGAATGTTTTCGATGATGCTTTTCAGCTGTGCTGAACGGTTTCCCGCTGTACGGCGGCCTGCCGCAGCGCGGCCAGCACCTTCGCCACGGCCGGACCCTCCTCCGCCCCGCGCCGTACCGCCGCGACGACGTGGCGGCGCGGCTGGTCGGCGGAGAGCACCCGCATGACCACGCCGGAGCCCGCGCCCGTGCGCCGCTCGGCGGCGGCCATCCGGGGCACCAGGGCGACGCCCATCCCTGCCTCGACCATGGCGAGGATCGCGGTCCAGCCGGCGGCGCTGTGCGCCTGTTCGGGCACGAACCCGGCGGCCTCGCAGGCAGCGGTGGTGATCTCCGACCAGGGCCCGGAGCCGCCGAAGATCCACGGCTCGGCGGAGAGGTCGGCGAGCCGCAGGCCCGCGGCGTCGGCCAGCGGATGCCCGGTGGGCAGGGCGACGTCCAGCGGGTCCGCGAGCAGCGGCAGCCGGCTGAACCTGGGGTCGCGGGCCGGGGGCGCGTGGGCGGCGAGCGAGAGCGCCAGGTCGACCTCGCCGGCGGTGAGCAGTTCGTACGCCTCCGCCGCCTCGGCCTCCCGGATCCGGACGTCGAGTCCGGGATGGGCGGGACGCAGGGCCTGTACGGCGGGGACGACGAGCGCGGGCACGGCGGTGGAGAACGCGGCGACCCGCACGCGGCCCGCCTCGCCCCGCAGATAGCCGTCGAGTTCGGCCTCGGCCTGTTCCAGCTGGGCGAAGACCGCCTCGGCGTGCCGCAGCACGAGGCGGGCGGCGTCGGTGAGCCGCACCCGGCGCCCGTGCGCCTCCAGGAGCTTCACGCCGAGCTGCCGGGAGAGGTTGGTGAGCTGTTGCGAGACGGCCGAGGGGGTCATGAGCAGCGCCTCCGCGGTCGCGGTGACGGTGCCGCGATCCCGCAGGGCGCGGAGGATCTGGAGCTTCCTGATGTCCCACTCGGTCATGGGCGGCAACCTACCGGGGTGCGTCGACGGAAAACGCCTGAACGCGTTCAAGAATACTCTTGAACGCGTTCAATGCCTCTGTCAGGATGACCGCATGACCACCCACAGCCCCTGGCGGGGCCTGGGCGCCGTCGGCCTGCGCCTGGCCGACGTCGCCGGGCGCTACCTGCTGACCTACCTGGCCGCGTTCCTGGCGATCGGCCTGACCGAACCGCGGGTCACGGACAGCTGGCACGACCCCTCGGCGTTCCCCTCCCGCGCGGACGTGGTCCTGGAGAGCCTTCGCCTGGGCGTCGACCTCGTGTGGATCATCCCGGTGCCGTCGCTCCTGATCGTCTGGCTCTTCGCCTTGTTCAGCGAGCGGACCGGACTGGCCTTCCGCGGACGCCTCGCGGGCCTCCTCATGGCGCCGCTGTGGTTCCTGTTCCTCACCTTCGCGGGTTCGCTGCTCCTCTTCCTGGTCCTGGCCCACCTCGTCTTCGCCCTGCTGCTGATGCGCGCGCCGCTCATGCGCGGGTACGCGACGCGCTAGCCAGCGCGACTCCGCCCAGGATCAGCGCCATGCAGGCCCCGCCGAGGAGACCGAGCTCCTCGCCGAGCAGGGCGTACGAGAGCAGGGCGACGCACACCGGCTGGAGGTAGTAGACGGCGCCGGCCCGGGCCGCGCCGATGAGGGTGATGGCCTTGTTCCAGGCGAAGAAGGCGACGGCGGAGGACATCACGCCGACGTAGAGGAGCGGGCCGACGGTGCCGGGGGTGGCGGGGAAGCCGCCCTGGACGGTGAGGGAGACGGCGTAGGCGGGGGCGAGCATCAGGGCGCCGAGGGCGAACGTGGTGAAGAGGAAGGCGAGTCCGTCGATCTCCGCGGGCTTGCGCCTGAGCATCGCGCTGTACGTGGCGAAGGACAGCGCCGCCGCGAACATCCAGAGGTCGCCGGCCGAGAGGTCGACGGCGAGGGAGCCCCTGCCGACGAGCAGCAGCACGCCGGTGACGGCCACGACGAGACCCAGGGCGCGGCGGGCGCCGAGGCGTTCGCCGCCGAGGCGGGCGTAACCGGCCATGATCACCGGGGAGGCCGCCATGATCATGCCCATGTTGGTCGCGGAGGTGGTCAGCCCCGCCTGGTGGACCAGGGTGTTGTAGAGGGCGACGCCGAACAGCGAGGCGAGGGCGACGAAACCGAGGTGACGGCGGATCAGCCTCCGCTGCCGCCAGAACGGGCGGGCGGCGAACGGCGCGACGGCGGCGAGGGCGATGATCCAGCGCCAGAAGACGGCCTGGACGGGCGGGACCGAGTCGGCCATGTCGCGGGTGGCGACGAAGCTGCCGGACCAGACGACGGTGGCGAGCAGCGCGAGCAGCACGCCGAGGCCGGCGCCTCGCGCGAGCTTCCTCGCGGGCGCCGGCCTCTCGGTGGCGACGGGTTCGGGAGTGAGGTGCGAAGTGGGGTGACGGGCGGTGATCAGGCTCATGCCGCCTGCCGTCGCACCGCCGAACCATCCAGGTCCATCGAAACTTCCTGACCGTTCTTTTCAGTTGTGCTGAACGATCCGAGCGAGCTGCCGACCGGCTTCTTCGCCGGGGGGTTCAGCTGGCCGACCAGCGTGGCGCCGAAGGCGACCACCATGCCGACGAGCTGGACGGGGCCGAGCGCCTGGCCGAGCGCGGCCCAGCCGATGACGGCGGCGGTGATGGGCGAGAGCGGACCGAGCAGGGTGACGGAGGAGGCGCTGAGCCGCTCGATGCCACGGAACCAGAGGAAGTACGAGATCGCGGTGTTGCCGAAGGCGAGGTAGGCGTAGCCGGCCAGGTTGGTCGAGGTGAGCGCGGGCGGCGCGCCTTCGAGCAGCAGGGCGACGGGCAGGATGATCAGGCCGCCCGCGGTGAGCTGCCAGCCCGTGAGCGCGAGGGCACCGACGCCCTCGGGGCGGCCCCAGCGCTTGGTGAGGACGGTGCCGGCGGACATCGACAGGGCGGAGAGCAGCCCGGCGGCCACACCGAGGGTGTCGAGCGCCGCGTTCGCCTTGAGGACGACGAGGCTGACGCCGAAGGCGGCGGCGATGGCGGTGAGCAGGGACTTCACCGTGGGCCTGTCGCCGAGCAGGAGGGCCGCGAGGCCGACGACGAAGAGCGGGCCGACCGAGGCGACGACGGCGGCGACACCGCCCGGCAGGCGGTACGCGGCCAGGAAGAGGAGCGGGAAGAAGGCTCCGATGTTGAGGCCGCCGAGGACCGCCGACTTCCACCACCAGGCGCCCTGCGGCAGCTTGCGGGTGAGGGCCAGGAGCAGGAGCCCGGCGGGCAGGGCCCGCATCAGGCCGGTGAAGAGCGGCCGGTCGGGAGGCAGGAACTCCGTGGTGACGTAGTAGGTCGAGCCCCAGGAGACCGGGGCGAGGGCGGTCAGGGCGATGGTGGCGGCCTTGCGGGACATGACGGTTCCCCCTGCGCTGGACGGACCGGGCACGAGACCCGGACTGGCTTGGCAGTAATTAACTTAGCACTAAGCTACTTATTCGCAAGTGGCTTCCTTGCGAGTTACTCACTGGAGAGGGAAACTGGGCCCATGGACAACCACGACGCCGTCGACGCCATCGCTGATCAGTGGGCCCGGGTCCGGCCCGACCTGGACACCCTGCCGATGGTCGTGTTCGGCCGCATCTACCGGCTCGCCGCCGCCATGCGCGGCAAGGTGGACAAGGCGTACGCGCCGTACGGAGGGATGTCGCTCGGCGAGTTCGACGTGCTCGCGACGCTGCGGCGCTCGGGCGAGCCGTACACCCTCTCACCGCGCGAGCTGACCGCCACGCTGATGATCACGACCGGCGGGATGACGGGCCGGCTCGACAAGCTGGAGCGGGCCGGGCTGCTCACCCGCAGCCCCGACCCGAACGACCGGCGCGGCCTGCGGGTCACCCTCACCGACGAGGGCCGGGAGCTCGTCGACCAGGCCGTCGGCGCGGGACTCGCCCAGCAGCGCGCGGCCCTGGAGGCCGGGCTCACCCACGAAGAGGCGGAGCAGCTGGCCGGGCTGCTGCGCAAGCTCCTCGCCACCACGGCGTGACGCCGGGCCGGCCGGAGACGCACGAGGGCGCCGCGCGGTGACTGCACACCGCGCGGCGCCCTCGGGAGAGCAGAGAGGAGACCTACGCCTTCTTGACGCGGTCCTTGGACCTGTCGAGCACCATCACCAGGCCGGCGATGCCCAGGAACAGCACCAGCGGGAGACCCACGAACAGACCGAGGGTCTCGACGACCTCCAGCTTGGGGGCCGGGTCGTCACCGTCGTCGCGGGTCAGCGCGAGCGCGGGGGACGACATGAGCAGCATCATCAGCGTCGTACCGGCCGCGACGGCGCCGGCGCGCAGGGCGTTCTTCTTGTCCACGGTGCAAAAGTAGCGAACGCCTAAACGGGCCGCGCGCCCGGGGGTGCCGTACGGGCGCCCACCCGCTCCGCGACCACCCGCAGCAGATCGTGGGCGCGGGGCGAGGCGGCCAGCCGCTCCAGGGACACCGGCTGCCCGTCGGAGCCCGCCACCGGCAGCCGCCAGTTGGGGTACTGGTCCCAGGTGCCCGGCAGGTTCTGCGGTCTGCGGTCCCCCACCGCGTCCGGCAGCCACACCCCGACCATCCGGGCCGGCGTGGCCGCCAGGAAGCGGTGGAAGGCCCGGATCTCGGCCGCCTCGTCGCCCGGCCCCTCCGGCAGCAGACCGAGCCGCTGGAGCAGGCCCAGCCACTCGGCGGTCTCCGCCGCGTCCCGGCCCCGCTCCCGCTCCAGGTCGCCGGCGAGCAGTCCCAGCCGGTGGCGCAGCGTCACGTGGTCGCCGGACAGCCGGGCGGCGGTCGACGGCAGGTCGTGGGTGGTGGCCGTGGCCACGCAGTCGGCCCGCCACTCCTCCGGCGCCAGCGGACGGCCGCCGCCGGCCCAGTCCCGCTCGAACCACAGCACGGAGGTGCCGAGCACCCCGCGCCGGGCCAGCGCCTCCCGGACGCCCGGCTCGACGGTCCCCAGGTCCTCGCCGACCACCCCCGCGCCGGCCCGGTGGGCCTCCAGGACGAGCACGGCGAGCATCGCCTCGGAGTCGTAGCGGACGTAGGTGCCCTCGGTCGGCTCGCCGCCCTCGGGCACCCACCACAGCCGGAACAGGCCCATCACGTGGTCGATCCGCAGCGCGCCCGCGTGCCGCAGCAGTTCGCGCAGCAGACCGCGGTACGGGGCGTAGCCCTCGGCGGCGAGCGCGTCGGGGCGCCAGGGCGGCAGGCCCCAGTCCTGGCCGCGGGAGTTGAACGCGTCGGGCGGCGCCCCCACCGACATGCCCGCGGCGAAGACGTGCTGCTGCGCCCAGGCGTCGGAGCCGTCCGGGTGCACGCCCACGGCCAGGTCGTGCACGATCCCCACCGCCATGCCGGCCCGGCGGGCGGTGAGCGCCGCGTCGGCGAGCTGCCGGTCCGTCAGCCAGGCCAGCCGGCAGTGGAAGTCGACCCGGGCGGCGAGCCCGGCGTCGGCCCGGACCGCCGCCGCGGCCGAGCGCGGGTCGCGCAGCTCCGCCGGCCAGCGGCGCCAGTGGTGGCCGTGCCGCTCGGCGAGCGCCTGGTAGGTGGCGTGGTCCTCCAGGGCCCGGCCCCGCTCGGCCAGGAAGTCGCGGTAGTCGGCCCGGCGGCCCGGCCCGAGCTCCACGGTGTGCACCAGCTCCAGGGCGCGCCGCTTGACCTCCCACACCGCGTCCCGGTCGATCAGCGCGCCCTTGCCGAGGACCTGTTCGCGCAGCTCGGCGGCGTCGGCGAGGGCCAGGTCCAGCTCCTCGCGGCGGCCCGGGTCGACGTATCCGTACTCCGGCACGTCCTCGATCCGCAGGTGCACCGGGTCGGGGAAGCGGCGGGAGGACGGGCGGTACGGGGAGGGGTCGGTGGGCGCCCCGGGCACGGCCGCGTGCAGCGGGTTCACCTGCACGAAGCCCGCGCCGTGCGTGCGGCCCGCCCAGTCGGCGAGGTCCCGCAGGTCCCCGAGGTCGCCCATGCCCCAGGACCGGTCGGACAGCAGCGAGTAGAGCTGGACGAGCAGGCCGAAGGCCCGCCCGTCGGGGCCCGGCACGCGCGCGGGGGCCACGATCAGGGTGCTGGTGGAGCGGCGCCCGTCGGGGGCGAGGGCGACGAGCCGGTGCACGCCGAGCGGCAGAGCGCTCCAGTCGGGGCCGGTGACGGTCCCTCCGGTCTCGGTGGTGACCGTGAGCCGGGTACCGGCGGGCAGCCCGCGCGGCGGCCGCGTCACGGCCCCCGTGCCTGTGGCCGCCGGCTTCGGCTCGTGCGCCTTGGCCTGCGCCTGCGCCTGCGCCTGCTTCCGTTCCTGCGGCGCCTGCGCCTGCGTCTGCGCCTGCTCCTGCTCCTGCTCCTGCTCCTGCTCCTGCTCCTGCTCCTGCCAGATCACCACCGTGGGCGGGAGCAGCCGCTCCCGGTCCGCCGACTCCGCCGCTTCGAGCGCCGCGGCCAGCGCCTCCGGGGTGGACGCGTCGACGTCCAGGGCGCGCAGCACGGCCACCACGGTGGCCTCGGGCACGGTGACCGTGACGCCCTCGGACGGGGCGTACTCGGTGGCGACACCGTGCAGGGCGGCGAGACGGGCCAGGGTCACGTCACACTCCGGGGGACTCCGAACCGCCCGCGGTGGCGCGGGCGGTGGGTTCACTGGTCAGGGGAGCCGCCTCGATGAGGGGCGGTTCGCTGGTGAGCGGCGCGGTGTCGGCGAGGGGCGGCTCGCTCGTGAGCGGCGGGCCCTGCCGCGGAATGCGTATCCGTTTGCAGGTGGGGTCGGTCGCGGTCACGGGGTCTCCCGGTTCGTCTCGACAGGTGGGACAGCACGAGGAGCCCTACCCACGGATCCCCGTTTTACCGGCGGAATTCGGCGAAAGCGCGCCACCTCGCCGAAACAGCACCGGGCAAAGCAGACAGTTCGACCACGCGCATTGACACCCCGTCGGCCCGGGTGGTGGGCTCGTCATCCAATCGTGACCAACGGGTCCGGTGGCCGGCGGGTCCTCGTGGCCGCCGGACCGTCGTGACCGGCAGGCCGTCGTGACCACCGGGTCGCCGTGGCCGAAGGGCGGAGAGGAGTCCCGCGTGCTCGTCGGACGCAGGAAGCGGACGGCGACGGCCGTGGCCGCGGCCGTCATCGGCGGACTCCTCGGCGGCGCCGTGCCCGGTGTCGCCCACGCGGCCCCCGTCTCCCCCGTCGCCACGCCCGACCGGCAGCCCGCCGCCGTCCCTCCGGTCTGGCCGCGCCCCCAGTCCCTGACCGCCGCGGGCGAGGCCGTACCGCTCGGCACCGAGGTGACCCTGCTCACCGCGCCCGAGGCCGACCCGTACGCCGTGACCGCCCTGCGCGCGCTGCTCCAGGCGGCCGGGGTGCGCACCGTGCACGAGGCGCTGCCCGGGCGCGGCCCGGTCCTCCGGGTCGGCGACAGCCTGGAGACCGAGGCGGCACTGCGCGCCCTGAAGGTGCCCGAGCGGGGCGACCTGCCCGACGGCGGCTACCGGCTCGCGACCGGCCGGCTCCAGGGCCGGGACACCGTCGTCCTCGACGGCGCGGGCGACGACGGCCTCTTCCACGCCGTCCAGACGCTCCGTCAGCTCGTGGGCACCACCGGGCAGGTCCCCGGCGTCGTCGTCCGCGACTGGCCGGCCGGCGCCGTGCGCGGACTGACCGAGGGCTTCTACGGCCGCCCCTGGTCGCCCGCCGAGCGTCTCGCCCAGATCGACTTCATGGGCCGCACCAAGCAGAACCGCTATCTGTACGCGCCGGGCGACGACCCCTACCGCGGGGCGCTGTGGCGCGAGCCCTACCCGGCCGCCGAGCGGGCCGCGTTCCGCGAGCTGGCCACCCGGGCCGCCGCCAACCACGTCACGCTCGCCTGGGCCGTGGCACCCGGCCAGGCGATGTGCCTGTCGTCGGACGCGGACCTCAAGGCGCTCACCAGGAAGATCGACTCCATGTGGGCGCTCGGGGTGCGCGCCTTCCAACTGCAGTTCCAGGACGTGAGCTACAGCGAGTGGCACTGCTCGGACGACGGCGACGCCTTCGGGAGCGGTCCCGAGGCCGCCGCCCGCGCCCACGCGCGCGTGGCGAACGCCGTCGCCGCGCACCTGGTGGAGCGGTACCCGGGCGCGGCCCCGCTGTCGCTGATGCCGACCGAGTACTACCAGGACGGCGCCACGGACTACCGCACCGCGCTCGCCGGTGCCCTCGACGCGCGCGTGGAGGTCGCCTGGACCGGTGTCGGGGCGGTGCCGCGCACCATCACCGGGCGGGAACTGGCCGGTGCCCGCGACGCGCTGCGGCACCCGCTGCTCACCATGGACAACTACCCGGTCAACGACTACGCCCAGGACCGGCTGTTCCTCGGCCCGTCGACCGGCCGCGAACCGGCCGTGGCCGCCGGGTCCGCCGGCTTCCTGGCCAACGCGATGGAGCAGGCCGCCGCCTCCCGGGTGCCGCTGTTCACCGCGGCCGACTTCGCCTGGAACCCGAAGGGATACCGGCCGCAGGAGTCCTGGCGGGCCGCCGTCGACGAGCTCGCGGGCCCCGACCCGGCCGCGCGCGAGGCGCTGCGGGCGCTCGCCGGGAACGACGCCTCGTCGATCCTCGACCCCGACGGCGAGTCCGCCTATCTGAAGCCGCTGGCCGCCGCCTTCTGGGCGAGCCGCGGCAGGGCCGACCCGGTCGCGCGGGAGAAGGCGGCGCACGAGCTGCGGGCCGCCTTCACGGTGATGCGCGAGGCCCCCGCGCGCCTGAAGGGCACCGCGGACGGCACGCTGGGCGAGGAGGCCGGGCCGTGGCTCGACCGGCTCGCGCGGTACGGCGCGGCGGGCGAGACGGCCGTCGACATGCTGCTGGCCCAGGCCCGCGGCGACGGCGCGGCGGCCTGGCGGGCCCAGCTCGACCTGGAGCGGCGCCGCGCGGAGCTGCGGCCGGGCGGAGTGACGGTCGGCAAGGGCGTCCTCGACGGCTTCCTCGCCCGGGCGGTGTCGGAGTCGGCGGTCTGGACGGGCGCCGACCGGGCGCCGCGGGGCGGCCGGGGCGGAGCGGCGGAGCCGGAGCGGGAGCCGGGCGCGTCGGAGAACGCGTACACCGTCCGGCTCGACCGCTCGCGGCCGGTGGAGACCCTGACCGTGATGACCGAGCCCGCCGAGAGCGCCGCCGGTGCCGGGCCCACGGGCTTCCTGGAGGCGTACGTGCCGGGCGAGGGCTGGCGGCGGATCGGCCCGCTGGCCGCCTCGGGCTGGACGCAGGCGGACGTGAAGGGCCTGCGGGCGGAGGCGCTGCGGATCCTGTGGACCGGCGGCGGCGAGCCGCCCCGGGTGCGGTCCCTGGTGCCGTGGTTCGCCGACGAGCCGCGCGCCGGGCTCGAACTGGCCCGCTCCGAGACCGACGCCGAGATCGGCGGCCCCGCCCGGCGGGTGGACGTCACCCTGGAGGGGCGGCGGGCGGCCGCGGTGCGCGGGGCGCTGGCCGCGCGGGCACCCCGGGGGATCACGGTGCGGCTGCCGAAGGAGGCCGTGGTGCCGCGGGGCACCCGGACCACGGTGGCGCTGGAGGTGTCGGTGGCGGCGGACGTGCCGGCCGGCTCGTACGCGGTGCCGGTGTCGTTCGCGGGCGAGGAGCGGGTCCTCACGGTGCGGGCCTTCCCCCGCACGGCGGGCCCGGACCTGGCCCGTACGGCCACGGCCTCCTCCTCGGGCGACGAGACGCCCGACTTCCCCGCCGCGCTCGCGCTGGACGGCGACCCGGCCACCCGCTGGTCCTCGCCGGCCGAGGACGGGGCCTGGTGGCAGCTGGAGCTGGCGGAGCCGGCCCGGATAGGGCAGGTGGTCCTGCACTGGCAGGACGCCTACGCCTCCCGCTACCGCATCCAGGTCTCCGCCGACGGCCGCACCTGGCGCACGGCCGCCACGGTGCGCGACGGCCGGGGCGGGCGCGAGTCGGTCCGGATGGACGCGGCGGACACCCGCTTCCTGCGCGTGCAGGGCGACGCGCGGGCCACGCGCTACGGCTACTCGCTGTGGTCCGTGGAGACGTACGCCGTGGCGCCCCCGGCGGGGGACCCGGCGACGGGCACGGCGGACACCGGCCCCGAGGACGCGCCGCGGGACCAGACGACCGGGGAGCCGGGCGGGACGGCGCCGGGCGGGACGACGCCGGGCGCACCGTAGACCCGTCCGGCGCCCCGTAGACCCGTCCGGCGCCCCGTAGACCGTCCGGCGCCCGCGCGCGGGGGCGGCTCCGGGCGCCCGGCGCTTGCCGCCCCGTCGGACCCGCCGGCGCGCGGGGCGCAGGACGGGTCCGGCGCCCTGCGCGGCCGGGTACGCGAAAGGCCCGGCTCAACCCGTCGTCAGCACCTCCTGAGGGGTGCTGCCGACGGCGTCGATCCGGGCCATGACGTCGTCCGCGCCGTACGGCTGGAGGTACGGCAGCCAGCGTGGGTCGCGATGGCCGGTGCCGATGATCCGCCAGGCCAGGCCGGTCGGCGGAGCGGGTTGGTGGCGCAGCCGCCAGCCCAGCTCCCGCAGGTGCCGGTCGGCCTTCACGTGGTTGCAGCGGCGGCAGGCCGCCACGACGTTCTCCCAGGCGTGCGTCCCCCCGCGACTGCGCGGAATGACGTGGTCGACGCTGGTTGCGACGCCACCGCAGTACGCGCAGCGCCCGCCGTCGCGGGCGAAGAGGGCTCTACGGGTCAAGGGAACGGGCCCCCGGTAAGGGACCCGCACGAACCGCTTGAGCCGCACCACACTGGGCGCGGCGATGACACGGCTCTCGCTGTGCAGGAAGGCGCCGGACTCCTCGAGGCAGAGTGCCTTGTTCTCGAGGACGAGGACGAGCGCGCGGCGGAGCGGTACGACGCCGAGCGGCTCGTACGACGCGTTGAGGACCAGGACGTGCGGCACGGATGCCTCCTATGACGCCGGCGGCGCGTGGCTCGCGCCGGGACGAAACTGTCACCAGTCTCTCCTCATGCCTGGTCGGTGCGCCACCACATGGAGGTAACGGCCCTGGGGTGTTCTCGACCACATCGGCGGGCGTACGGGAGTCTTCCCCGGCCGCGGACCGTCTTTCCCTGTGCACACGTGTGCGCACGACTGCGGGGGCACGCCCCGGCCCCCGTTAGTGTGGATGGATTGCGAACGCCTGCCTGGAGGTCCCCCCGTGCTCTGGTCCGCCCCGCCGACCGACGATCCCCGAAGCGTCCCGGTGACGCTGGACGAGGCGGCGGAGAAGGCGACGAACGCCGCGGGCTGGGTGGAGCAGAACTGGTCCACCTGGCTGAACACCGGTCTGAAGATCCTGCTGATCCTGGTCGTGGCGCTGACCCTGCGGATGCTGGTCCGCAAGGCGCTGACGAAGCTGATAGAGCGGATGAACCGCTCGGCGCAGGCGGTGGAGGGCACCGCCCTCGGAGGCCTGCTGGTCAACGCCGAGCGGCGCCGCCAGCGCTCGGAGGCGATCGGCTCGGTGCTGCGCTCGGTGGCGTCCTTCCTCATCCTGGGCACGGCCGGGCTGATGGTCCTGGGCGCCTTCAAGATCGACCTGGCGCCGCTGCTCGCCTCGGCGGGTGTGGCCGGTGTGGCGATCGGTTTCGGCGCCCGCAACCTCGTCACGGACTTCCTCTCGGGCGTCTTCATGATCCTGGAGGACCAGTACGGCGTCGGTGACTCGGTCGACGCGGGCGTCGCGTCCGGCGAGGTCATCGAGGTGGGCCTGCGGGTGACGAAGCTGCGCGGCGTGGACGGCGAGATCTGGTACGTCCGCAACGGCGAGATCAAGCGCATCGGCAACCTCAGCCAGGGCTGGGCGACGGCGGCGGTCGACGTGACGGTCCGCCCGACGGAGGACCTGGACCGGGTGCGCGAGGTGATCACCGAGGCGGCCGAGACGATGTCCAAGGAAGAGCCCTGGAACGAGCGCCTCTGGGGCCCGGTCGAGGTCCTCGGCCTGACCGAGGTGCTGCTCGACTCGATGACGATCCGCGTCTCGGCGAAGACGATGCCGGGCAAGAAGCTGGGCGTGGAGCGCGAGCTGCGCTGGCGCATCAAGCGCGCCCTGGACGAGGCAGGCATCCGCATCGTCGGCGGCATCCCGCCGCAGTCGGACGAGTCCGCGCCCACCGACCCGACGGCCTCCATGTCGGCCCCGTCGGCCTTCGCCTCCCCCGCCTCCCCCCAGTCGGCCGCGGCGACCCCGCTCCCGAAGCCGGACCTGACCAAGTAGCGCGCGATACGCACACGAGAGGGGCGCCCCGCCCAACCCCCCAGCGGGGCCCCTCCCCCCCCCGGGCACCCTTCTTGTTGGGGACAACCACCAAGCCACCCCCCCACCCCCCCCACCGCTCCCCACACCT
>NZ_JBHXFE010000003.1:48466-85018 GCF_042722475.1 Streptomyces sp. NPDC127092 | reverse complement strand
CCCCTCGTTGGCTAAGGCAACCCCTCCCAAGAAGACGGGACGAAAAAAGAGGACGAAAAAAACAAAAAGGGGGGGCCCCCCCCCACACCCTCCGCTGCCCCCCCCCTCCGTCGTGAGGCCCTTCGTCGTGGGGAGGCAGCCCACCGCGCCGTCGCCGCCGCTCCCGGCGTGCCCGGCGCGTCGGCGAGAATGTCGGAATCGGTGACGACAGGGGGGGGCACGTGCGGTTCGTCGAGGCTGACTGGGATGCCGAATGGCGCGGTTTCCGCGTGGACGCGAGCCGCTATCTCGCCGAGTTGCCGCGGCTCGCGCCGGAGCTGCCGCCCGGGGCACGGGCGTTCGTCATGGAACCGGGGCACTACCGCGTCGGGGCCGACCGGTGCGTCAAGGATCTGGAGCTGACGGGGGTCCGGCCGGCGACGGACAAGAGCGGGGTGCTCGTTCTCGACTTCGCCCCGAATCCGTGGAAGCACGACGAGGGGCTGCGCATCCGGTACACGGGTGTCACGCGTTTCTCCGTCGCGTACGGACACTCCATCGACTGGATGGACCACGACACCGTGCTGTTCGACGAGGTGCTGCCGGACCCGGTCGGATGCGTGCACGAGATCGCGCTGACCGACGCCACCGTCACGGTCCACTGCGCGGATCTGGACGCCGCTTGGGGCGTGCACGCGAAGTAGCCGCCGTGTTCGGGGTATTGACGGCCCACTGATCTCCGCCTTACCTTCCTCCCAACCCAATAGGAAACTTTCCTAACAGTGCACCCCAGGCAGGTGGAGCGTCTTGGCCGGTACGAATCCGGGTACGCCCGGCACCCCGCGCGTGCTGCGCGCCATGAACGACCGGGCCGCGCTCGATCTGCTGCTCGCGCACGGGCCCTTGTCGCGGACCCGGATCGGGAAGCTGACCGGGCTGTCCAAGCCGACCGCCTCGCAGCTGCTCGCGCGGCTCGAGGCCGCCGGGCTCGTGGTGGTCACCGGGACCACCGAGGGGCGGCCGGGGCCCAACGCGCAGCTGTACGGGGTGAATCCGCGGGCCGCGTACGCCGCCGGGCTCGACGTCAGCCCCGAGCGGGTGCACGCGGCCGTCGCCGACGTCACCGGCGAGGTCGTCGGCGAATTCCAGGTGCCGACGCCCGGGCGCGGCGCCGACGACGTGGTGCGGCAGGTCGTCGACGCCCTCGACGGGGCCGCCAAGGACGCCGGGCTCGCCCTCGGGGACGTACACCGTCTCGTCATCGGCACCCCCGGCGCCTTCGACCCGGCCACCGGGCGGCTCCGCTACGCCTCCCACCTGCCCGGCTGGCACTCCCCCACCCTTCTGGAGGAGCTGGCCGTCGCCCTGCCCATGCCGTTCGAGTACGAGAACGACGTCAACCTCGTCGCCATCGCCGAGCAGCGGCTCGGCGCCGCCCGCGGCCACGAGGACTTCGTGCTGCTGTGGAACGAGGAGGGCATCGGCGCCGCCCTCGTCCTCGGCGGCCGGCTGCACCGCGGCTTCACCGGCGGCGCCGGCGAGGTCGGCTTCCTGCCGGTGCCCGGGACGCCGCTCGTCCGGCAGGTCGCCAAGGCCAACTCCGGCGGCTTCCAGGAACTCGCGGGCGTCCAGTCCGTACCCCGCATCGCCAAGGCCGTCGGCATCGAGACCCGCGAGCAGCCGTACGTGGAGACCGCCGCCGGGCTGCTCGCCCGCGCCGCCGAACTCCACGGCGAGGACGAGCGCTACGGCCGGCTCCTCGACGTCTACGCCGAGCGGCTCGCGACGGGGCTCGCCGCCCTGGTCGCCGTGCTCGATCCCGAGCTGATCGTCATGTCGGGCGCGGCCGTCAGCCCGGGCGGCGAGCCGCTGCGCGCCCGCGTCCAGACCCAGCTCGCCGATCTCGCCGCCGCCCGGCCGCGGCTCGTCCTCGCCGAGGTCGACCGGCACCCGGTGCTGCGCGGCGCCCTCGAATCGGCCCTCGCCACCACGCGCGACGAGGTCTTCGACACCTCGCGCTAGGCCGCACCCCAAGCCGCCCCCCATTTCTCCGCCCGACCGCCTCGCCGAAGTTCTCCGCTCGACCGCCCCCGTCCCCGTCCCCGTCCCCGGCCCCGCCCTCCGCCCCAGGCCCTGTCCCGGCCCTCCGTTCCGTTCCAGGGAGACTCCGTCATGCCCGCTCGCCCCCGTCGGCGCGCCGTCGCCGCGCTCGCCGCCACCGCCTCCATAGCGCTCTTCGCCTCGGCCTGTACCGGCCAGGCGGGCAACGGCGCCACCGACGACCCGAACGCCAAGACCACCATCACCTTCTGGCACGGCTGGTCCGCCGAGTCCGAGGTGAAGGCCATCAACGACAACATCAAGCGCTTCGAGCAGGCCCACCCCAACATCAGGGTGAACGTCGTCGGCAACATCAACGACGACAAGCTCAACCAGGCGCTGCGCACCGGAGGTTCGAAGGGGCCCGACGTGGTCTCGTCCTTCACCACGTCCAACGTCGGCAAGTTCTGCTCCTCCGGCGCCTTCGCCGATCTGAAGCCCTTCATCGAGAAGTCGAAGCTCGACCTCGGGAAGATCATCCCGAAGACGCTCCTCGACTACACCCAGTTCGAGGGCAGGCGGTGCGCCATGCCGCTGCTCACCGACGCCTACGGCCTCTACTACAACAAGGACGCCTTCAGGGCGGCCGGCCTCGACCCCGCGAAGCCCCCGAAGACGTACTCCGAGCTGCTCGCCTACGCCAAGAAGCTCACCAAGGCCAAGGGCGACGGCTACGAGCGGCTCGGCTTCATGCCGAACTACCACGGCTACGAGACCACCACCGAGCACTACCTGGGCAGTTGGGGCCCCTCGTACTTCGACCCGTCCACCGGCAGGTCCACCATCGCCTCCGACCCCGCGGTCGCCGAGATGATGACCACGCAGAAGAAGATGGTCGACGAGCTCGGCGGCTACGCGAAGCTGGAGAAGTACCGCACCACCTTCGGCGACGAGTGGGGCGCCAAGCACCCCTTCCACACCGGACAGGTCGCCATGCAGCTCGACGGCGAGTGGCGGCTCGGCATGGCCACCGACGCCAAGGTGCCGTTCGACATCGGCGTGGCCCCGATGCCCGTCCCGGACGACCGCGCGGCGGAGTACGGCAAGGGCTTCCTGTCCGGCACGATCATGGGGATCGCGCCGCAGAGCAAGAAGCAGAACGCCGCCTGGGAGCTGGTCAGGTTCATGACCACGGACACGGAGGCCGTCGTCGCCTTCGCCAACGGCATCCGCAACGTGCCGTCCACCTTCGACGCCCTGAAGTCGCCGAACCTGAAGCTCGACCCGCGGTTCACCACCTTCCTCGACATCGCCCGGCACCCGAAGTCCAACACCCCGGCGGGCGCGGTCAACGGCGCCGCCCACCTCAACACGCTCCAGGACTTCGCCCTGCAGTACGAGAAGGGCGAGGTGTCCGACCTCAAGGCCGGTCTGGAGAAGACCGCCCGGCAGATCGACACCGACATCGCCAAGGCGAAGTAGTCCCGGATGAGTGCCCCCACCCTCCGTTCGAAGCGCCGGCGCTCGGCGCTTCGCACGGCCGCGTTCCTGTCACCGTGGCTCGTCGGGTTCGGCGCCTTCTTCGCGTACCCGATGGTCTCGACCGTGTACTTCTCCTTCACGGCCTACGACGGCTTCCAGCCGCCGTCCTTCAACGGCCTGGCCAACTGGACGTACGTCTTCCAGGACTACCCGATGTTCTGGCCGGCCCTGCGCAACACGCTGTGGCTGGTCGTGGTGATGACGGCGTGCCGGGTGGTCTTCGGCCTGGGCGTCGGTCTGCTCATCACGAAGATCAAGACCGGCGCCGGGGTGTTCCGCACCCTGTTCTACCTGCCGTACCTGGCCCCGCCGGTCGCGGCGACGCTCGCCTTCGTCTTCCTGCTCAACCCGGGCACCGGGCCGGTCAACTCGGTCCTGGAGGGGCTCGGCGTCCCCGCGCCCGCCTGGTTCAACGACGCGGCCTGGTCCAAGCCCGCGCTCACCATGCTCGCGGTGTGGGGCGTCGGCGACCTCATGGTCATCTTCATGGCAGCGCTGCTCGACGTGCCGAAGGAGCAGTACGAGGCCGCCGAGCTGGACGGGGCCTCCGCCCTCCAGCGCTTCCGCTTCGTGACGCTGCCGAACATCTCGCCGATCGTGATGTTCGCCGTCGTCACCGGGATCATCCAGGCGATGCAGTACTACACCCAGCCCCTGGTGGCCGGGAAGGTCGCCTCCGGCGTCATCGGCGGCTCGGGCCAGCAGTTCGAGCCGGGCTACCCGGACAAGTCCACGCTGACCCTGCCGCAGCTCGTCTACAACCTCGGCTTCCAGCGCTTCGACTACGGAGCGGCCTGCGCCACCGCCCTCGTCCTCTTCGCCCTGGCCATGGTCTTCACCGGGCTGCTCATGCGCCGCCGCGGCGGCCTCGTCCAGGCAGGTGACTGAACCATGAGCCAACTGCTCCGGAGCCGCGAGGCCGTGCGGCCGGCCGCCGCCGAGCCCACCCCGGCCTCCCGCACCGCCCGCCGCCGGGCGCTGCTGCACTGGATCGCCGTGCACGCGCTGGGCATCGCCGCCGCGCTGTTCTTCGTGCTGCCGTTCGTCTTCGTGCTGCTCACCTCGCTGATGAGCGACCAGCAGGCGCTCACCCGCGACCTCACCCCGGACACCTGGGAATGGGGCAACTACGTCCGGGTCTTCGAGGCCCCGGGCTTCCTCACCTGGTGGCGCAACACCCTGCTGTACGCGGGCCTCGGCACCGTCCTGACGGTGGTGTCATCGGTCCCGGTGGCGTACGCGCTCGCCAAGTTCCGCTTCCGCGGCAGCCGGCTCGCCCTGATGCTCGTGATCTCGATGATGATGCTGCCGCCGCAGGTCGTCGTCATCCCGATGTACCTGTTCTGGGCGAAGCAGCTGGACCTGTCCGGCAGCCTGTGGCCGCTGATCGTCCCGATGGCCTTCGGCGACGCCTTCTCCATCTTCCTGCTGCGCCAGTTCCTGCTGACCATCCCGAACGAGTACCTCGACGCCGCGCGCGTCGACGGCTGCGGCGAACTGCGCACGCTCGTCCGGGTCGTGCTGCCGATGGCGAAGCCCGGCATCGCGGCCGTCGCGCTGTTCCAGTTCTTCGCCGCGTGGAACGACTACTTCGGACCGCAGATCTACGCCTCGGAGAACCCGGCCGCCTGGACCCTGAGCTACGGCCTCGAGTCGTTCAAGGGCGCGCACCACACCGACTGGAATCTGACCATGGCCGCGACCGTCCTGGTCATGGCCCCCGTGATCCTCGTCTTCTTCTTCGCCCAGAAGGCATTCGTCGAGGGCGTCACACTGACCGGAGTGAAGGGCTGACTGATCCCATGCTGCAGACATCCGGGGGCCGGCCCCCGGCCCCCCGGCCGAAGAAGATCGCCGTCGTCGGGGGCGGCTCCACCTACACCCCCGAACTGATCGACGGGTTCGCGCGCCTGCGCGACACCCTGCCCGTCACCGAACTGGTCCTGGTCGACCCGGCCGCCGAGCGCCTGGAGCTCGTCGGCGGCCTGGCCCGGCGGATCTTCGCCAGGCAGGGCCACGACGGGGTCGTCACCACCACCTCGGACCTCGACGCCGCGGTCGACGGCGCCGACGCGGTCCTGCTCCAGCTGCGGGTCGGCGGACAGGCCGCCCGCGAGCGCGACGAGACCTGGCCGCTGGAGTGCGGCTGCGTCGGCCAGGAGACCACCGGCGCCGGCGGCCTCGCCAAGGCGCTGCGCACGGTCCCGGTCGTCCTGGACATCGCCGAGCGGGTCCGCCGCACCAACCCGGACGCCTGGATCATCGACTTCACCAACCCGGTCGGCATCGTCACCCGTGCGCTGCTCCAGGCCGGCCACAAGGCCGTCGGCCTGTGCAACGTGGCGATCGGCTTCCAGCGGAAGTTCGCCGCGCTGCTCGGCGTCTCCCCCGCCGAGGTGCACCTCGACCACGTCGGCCTCAACCATCTGACCTGGGAGACCGGGGTACGGCTCGGGGGCCCCGACGGCGAGGACGTGCTGCCCCGGCTGCTCGCCGAGCACGGCGACGCCGTCGCCGACGACCTTCGGCTGCCGCGGTCCGTGGTGGACCGGCTCGGCGTCGTCCCCTCGTACTACCTGCGCTACTTCTACGCGCACGACGCCGTCGTCGAGGAGCTGCGCACCAAGCCGTCGCGGGCCGCCGAGGTCGCCGCGATGGAGAAGCAGCTCCTGGAGATGTACGGGGACCCGGCGCTCGACGAGAAGCCCGAGCTGCTCGCCAGGCGCGGCGGCGCCTTCTACTCGGAGGCGGCCGTGGACCTCGCGGCGGCGCTGCTGGGCGCGGGGGGCTCGCCGCACCAGGTGGTGAACGCGTACAACAAGGGCACGCTGCCGTTCCTGCCGGACGACGCCGTGATCGAGGTGCAGGCGGCGGTGGGTCCGGAGGGCCCGGTGCCGCTGCCGGTGGCGCCGCTCGACCCGCTGTACGCGGGCCTGGTCGCGAACGTCTCCGCCTACGAGGACCTGGCCCTGGAGGCGGCGCTGCGCGGCGGGCGCGACCGGGTGTTCAAGGCGCTGCTCGCGCACCCGCTGGTGGGCCAGTTCGCGTACGCGGACGGGCTGACCGACCGGCTCATCGCGCACAACCGGGAGCACCTGGCGTGGGCCTGACCGGGGTACTCCTCGCCGTGGACGCGGGGAACAGCAAGACCGACGTCGCGGTCCTCGCCCCGGACGGCACGGTCCTGGGCGCGGCGCGCGGCGGCGGGTTCCGGCCGCCGGTGGTGGGCGTGGCGGCGGCGGTCGACGCGCTCGCGGAGATCGTCGACGCGGCGTGGGCGGCGGCCGGCGGCGGTGGCGCACCGCCGGTCTTCGAGCACGTCGCCGCCTGTCTCGCCAACGCCGATCTGCCGGTCGAGGAGGCGGAGTTGAAGGCGGCGCTGGACGCGCGCGGCTGGAGCCGCTCGGTCCGGGTGCACAACGACACCTTCGCGATCCTGCGGGCCGGGGTCGACGAACCGCGCGGTGTCGCCGTGGTGTGCGGGGCCGGGATCAACTGCGTGGGCATGACGCCGGACGGGCGCACCGCCCGCTTCCCCGCGATCGGGAAGATCTCCGGGGACTGGGGCGGTGGCGGCGGCCTGGCCGAGGAGGCGCTGTGGTTCGCCGCGCGCGCGGAGGACGGGCGTGGCGCACCGACCGCGCTCGCCAGGGACCTGCCGGAGCACTTCGGGCTGCCGTCGATGTACGCCCTGATCGAGGCGCTGCACCTGGGGCGCGTGCCGCCGGAGCGCAGGCACGAGCTGACGCCGGTGCTGTTCCGTACGAGTGCGGCGGGCGACCCGGTGGCCCGGTCGCTGGTGGACCGGCTGGCGGAGGAGGTCGTGGCGCTCGCGTCCGTCGCGCTCGGCCGGCTCGGACTGCTCGACGAGGAGGCGCCGGTGGTGCTCGGCGGCAGCGTGCTCGCCGCGCGCCATCCGCGTCTCGACGCGCGGATCGCCGCGCTCCTCGCCGTGAAGGCGCCGAAGGCGGCGGTCCGCGTGGTGACCGCCCCGCCGGTGCTCGGCGCGGGCCTGCTGGCCCTGGACGCGGCGGGCGCGCCGCCGGAGGCGGCGGCACGGCTGCGGGCGCATTACGCCTAGCCGCCACGCGCTGTACGTGTGCGGGGGGCGCCCTTCCCGGGCGCCCCCCGCACGCGTGTTCACTCGCTTGAGGAAGCTCAGCAAGGACTACTGCCGCGTGAATGTGCGGGAGCGTGTTCCGGCGCGGTGCGCGGGCGAACGAGATATCCAGGTTCGAATGCGTGACCTTTCGGAGACATGGCCGTTGTGGGTAGCTGAGGGGTTCGTTCGGATACTTCCGGGTGGGGGTGGGCTGGGGTGAGCGTATTGCGTGAGTTGTCGGCGCCGTTCGTCGCCCTGGGACCGTCGGGGGTGTCGATCCGCACCCGCCTGAAGCACCTGACAGCCGGAGACGAGGAGGTGCTGCGCCTGGTCGGTGCGTACCTGGGGTCGCTGGCCTCGAAGGACCTCAGACAGCGGTGTGCGCAGGGGCTGGAGCACTCGGCGGAGACGTGGGCAGCGCGGAAGCGTGATCTGACGGGGGAGTCGTCTTCCCGTTGGGCCGGGAGCATCACGAAGGCCACGCACGACCAGTGGGCACTCTCCCGGCGCTGCCAGCTCGCGCACATCCAGGGGCTGGAAGCGGGCATCAAGACGATCGAACGCCGCCTCTCGCTGCCGATGGGCGAGAAGGGTTCGAAGCGGGCTCCGGGCGGCTATCGCAGTCCGTGGGAGTGGTTCGTCAAGTCCCGGCGGCTGGGTGTCCTGAAGGACCGGCTCGCCCGGGAGCGGGCCGACCGAGAGGCCGGGCGTGTCCGGGTCGTACGGGGCGGCCGGCGCCTACTCAACACCCGGCATCATCTCGACGCCGCCCAGCTCACCGAGGCCGAGTGGCGGGAACGGTGGAAAGCCGCGCGCTGGTTCCTTACAGCAGACGGCGAATCGGGCAAGTCGTTCGGCAACGAGACCATCCGCATCACCCCAGGCGGAGAGGTCTCCCTCAAGCTCCCCACCCCTCTGGCACACCTGGCCAATGCTTCACGCGGCAGGTACGTCCTCACCGGCATGGTGGTGTTCCGGCACCGGGGCGATCAGTGGGCCGACCGCGTGTCCGCGAACCGTGCGGTCGCGTACCGCATCCACCACGACACCGAGCGCGGACGCTGGTACCTCACCGCCTCATGGACCATCCCGCCGGTCAGGACCGTCCCGTTGGAAACGGCACGGCACGGTGGTGTGATCGGTGTTGACACGAACGCCGACCACCTGGCCGCCTGGCGTATCGACCAGCACGGCAACCCCTGCGGAGAACCCCGACGCTTCTCCTACGACCTGTCCGGACCGGCCTCCCACCGAGACGCCCAGGTCCGCCACGCCCTCACCCGCCTCCTGCACTGGGCCAAGCGGCACGATCTCACGATCGCGGTCGAAGACCTAGATTTTCAAGCGGAAGACCCGGGAGAAGTACGGCCGTCGTAAGCGGTTTCGGAAACTAATCTCCGGCATGCCCGTGGCGAGGCTGCGGGCCCGGCTCGTGGCCATGGCTGCCGAACTCGGCATCACCATCGTCGCCGTCGACCCGGCGTACAGCAGCAAGTGGGGCGCCGAGCACTGGCAGAAGCCCCTGACCAGCAAGACCAGGAAGACCACTCGCCACGACAGCGCTGCCGTGGCGATCGGAAGGCGCGCCCTCGGGCACCGCATCCGGCGACGGGCGACACCGCCCCACGACGACCAGAGCGATCGTCGCAGGCATCGGACCGCCCAGGCCGGACGCGGCACCTGGGGACGTGAGGAAACCCGCCCCCGCATCCCCGGACCACGGACACGATCCGCAGGCGCCGGACGCGGAGCGAAAGCGGGCGACCAGCGTGCCCAACACCATTCGGGGCACGCGGCTGAGCAGTGGTCCTGGCAACAGGACTCACTCCCGCTCAGTCTCTAGGATTGGTGGAACCGATTCCGGCCAGGGGTCGTGTTCCTGAGGAATGGTTCGCCTGCGACGGCCAGGGGAGCATGGGGCACGATAGGAACAAGATCAGGTCAATCCCGGTGTGCGGGACGGGCGCTGCGGCCATACTGCTGGCCGGGTAGTCGTCCGCCGCTCCGCCGGCAGGACGGGTCGACGTCTGAGACCGAGGGGGAGGTCACGTGACATACCCGCCGAACGCGCCCGCCGCCTCGGCGGCGCAGGGCACCACCGCCGCGCCCGCGCGGCCGGGTCCCGCCGTGCCGGCGCAGGCCGGGCACGCGCCGGCCGCCGCTCCGCCGCCGGTCTCGCCCGGTGCCTGGGCCGAGGCCCGCGAGGTGCTGCGCCGCGCCGCCACGACCGAACCGGGCCGGCTGCGGATCCTCGGCGCGGTCCTCGCGCTGCTGGTCGTCGCCTTCGGCGCCGTCACGGCCTACGAGGTCGCCGACCGCGCCTCGTACGCGGACGACGTGGTGGGCCGCAGCCAGCCGCTGAGCGCCGACGCCGCCGACATCTACCGCTCCCTCGCCGACGCGGACGCCACGGCCGCGAGCGGCTTCCTGGCCGGCCCGCAGGAGTCCGAGCAGGTCCGCAAGCGGTACGCGGACGACATCACCACCGCCTCCCGGCTGCTCGTCAGGGCAGCCGCGAGCACCGACGCGGGCGGCGACTCGGCCCGTGAGATCGCCACCCTGAGCGAGTACCTTCCGCGCTACACGGGCCTGATAGAGCGGGCCCGCGCCGCCAACCGGCAGGGCCTGCCGCTCGGCGGGGCCTATCTGCGGTACGCGAACCTGACCATGAGCCGGCAGCTGCTGCCCGCCGCCGAGCGGCTGTACGCGGCGGAGACCGAGCGGCTGCACCAGGACGACGACGAGGCCCGCGCCTGGCCGGTCCTGTCGCTCGCGCTCGGGCTGCTCACCCTGGCCGTGCTGGTCTGGGTCCAGCGCCGCAACTACCTGCGGACCAACCGGGTGTTCAACCGCGGACTGCTCGCCGCGAGCGCCTCCTGTCTGGTGGCCCTGCTGTGGCTGCTCGCGGGGCACGGGCTCGCCCGCGCCGGTCTCGACGACGCCCGGGCGCACGGCCAGGAGTCCCTCCAGGTGCTCAACGAGGCCCGGATCAGCTCCCTGAAGGCCCGTGCCAACGAGAACCTGGCCGTGGTGGCGCGTGGCGCCGTGCTCACCGAGGACGGCAAGACCGACAAGTACGAGGCCGACTACTCCGCCGGCGTGGGCGCGCTGGGCGCCGCGCTGGACGCGGCGGAGCGACTCGCCGACGACGCGGAGGGACGCGGCCCGCTCACCGAGGCCGCCGCGCGCGCCGGTGAGTGGCGCGAGCGGCACGCGAAGGCCCGCGAGCTCGACGACGCGGGCGACTTCACCCGCGCCATGGAGAAGATCATCGGCAGCACGGAGTCGACCGGTCAGTCCTTCGACCAGGTCGACGCGGCGCTCGGCCGGGCCCTCGCCCACGAGCAGGACGAGTTCACCCGCGCCGCCGAAGGCGGCCGGGACGCGCTGACCGGGCTGCCGCTGGGCGCGGCGGTCCTGGGTGTGTTCGCCGCGGGATGCGCCGTCACGGGCGTCAACCGCAGACTGTCGGAGTACCGGTGAGAGGGGGCGGGATGCCGGACGGCGTCGAGACGACGAACGGGACGGCCGGGGTGCCGGGCGGCGCCGGCACGCCGTCCGCCGCGGCACCGCGGGGCGTCGCGCGCCTGCGCGGCTGGGGCGGGGTGGCCGCGATGGCCGTGGCCTGCGCCCTGACCGCTTCCCTCGCGCTGTTCGCGCTTCCGCGCGCCGGGGAGGCCGCCCCGTCCGCCCGGTCCGGGGCGGGTCCGGGCGTGGGCCGGGGCGTGCAGGTCAAGGCGGAGAACGCGGACACCTGTGAGAACCCGGAGGCCTCGCTGACGCCGTCGTCGGCCGACGGCCCCGCGGTGACCCGGATCAAGAACCGCGGCAAGCTGATCGTGGGCGTCGACCAGTCCAGCTACAACTGGGGGTTCCGCACGCCGCCGACGGTCACCCGGCAGCCCGACGGTTCGGTGAAGGAGGTCCCCGGCGAGCTGCGCGGCTTCGACATCGACCTGGCGAAGGCCATCGCCAAGTCGATCCTGGGCTCCGAGGACGCCGTCATCTTCCGCACCATCCCGACCAACCAGCGGATCACCGCCCTGGAGAGCGGCAAGGTCGACCTGGTGGTGCGCACGATGACCATCAACTGCAAGCGCATCCAGCAGGTCGCCTTCTCCACCGCCTACTTCCAGGCCGGCCAGCAGGTCCTCGCGCCCAAGGCCTCCACGGTGACCGGCTACGACTCCTCGCTGAGCGGCAAGCGGGTGTGCACCGCCGAGGGCTCCACGGCCTACGAGGCGCTGGAGGCGAAGTCGTTCGGCGCGGTCTTCAAGGACGTGGGCGACGGCACCAAGGACGACCCGGACCTGCTGACGGTGCCCAACCAGCTGGACTGCCTGGCCCGGCTGCAGATGGGCGAGGTGGACGCGGTCGTCACCGACAACGCGCTGGCCGCCGGACAGGCCGCCCAGGACCCGGCCGTCGAGCTCAAGGGCCGGCCGTTCACCACCGAGTACTACGGGGTGGCGGCGAAGCTGGGCGACGACGACCTGGTGCGCCGGGTCAACCAGGTGCTCGTGGAGTACCGGCAGGGCCCGTGGCAGAAGGCGTACCAGAAGTGGCTCGCGGCGGACCTGCCCGGGATATCCGGACCGCCCGCCCCCACGTACAAGTAGCACGAGACGAGAGGTGATCGATGGGCGTCGCGGGACCCCCCGGGCCGGTGATGGACCGGGACGAGGTGGACCGTGCGCTGGCGCGGCTCGGCGCTGAGCACAAGGCGGTCGAGGACTCGCTCCTCGCCCTCCAGGACCACGCCGGCCGCCGGCTGCTCGAAGGCGCCGAGCTCACCGGCACGACCCGGGAGCGCTGGCAGACCGCCGAGCGGACGATCACCCTGCTGTGGGCGTACTTCGACGCGTACACGGCCGCCCTGCACGACGCCCGCGAGCTCCGGGCCCGGCGCCGCTGGCCCGGCCGGGAGGAGCTGGCCGAACTCACCGACCGGCTGCGGGGCGAGAGCGTGCACGTCCCGGGCGGCGCGATCGGACAGGCCGCGCTCGCCGAGCGGTTCACCCTGGACGGACTGGTCCGGCGGATGAACGAGCTGTACGCCTCCTCGCTCGACGTGGTGGTCACCGCCGACGCCGTGTGGTCCGCGCTGCCCGCGCGGATAGACCTGCTCGCCGCCGAGCTGGGCCGGACGCGTTCGCTGGCGCACTCGGTGGGCGTGCGGCCCGGGGAGCACCCGGCCGGGGACGAGCTGGAGTCGATCACGGCCGAGCTGTCCGCGCTGCGCACCCAGGTGGTGTCCGATCCGCTGGCCTTCTGGCGTCCTGCGCAGGGCAGTTCGGCGCCGGGCGGCGGCCGCCCGGACACCGGGCGGTACGACACGGCGGCCCGCGCGCTGGAGGACGTGCGGCGCGAGATCGAGGCGGTGCTGCAGGTCCGGCAGGACTCCGAGGAGCGGCTGCTGCGGCTGCGGGACGTGCTGTCGCGGGCGGACCGGACGCTCGCCGAGGCGCGGGCGGCCCGCGGCGAGGTCCTCGCGAAGATCGCCGCCTCCGAGGTGCCGGCCGTCAGCGGCCCGCCGACGGCGCTCCAGGAGCGGCTGGCCACGGCCGCCGAGTACCGCAGGCACGCCCAGTGGCACCGGCTCTCGCCGCTCCTGGACGCCCTGGAGCAGGAGGCGGAGGAGGAACTGCTGCGGGCCCGCGAGTCGCTGACGGCGGTGACCGCGCCGCTCGCGGTCCGCGCCGAGCTGCGCGGCCGGCTCGACGCGTACAAGGCGAAGGTGGCCAGGCTCGGGGCGGCGGAGGATCCGCTGCTCATCGAGCGGTACGACACGGCACGCCGGATGCTGTGGAGCGCACCGTGCGACCTGCGGGCCGCCGAACAGGCGGTGCTGCGCTACCAGCAGGCGGCGGCGGAGACGCTGTCGGCACCGAGAGACGGCGGGGGGAACCAGTGGTGAGCGAAGGGTCCGGAGTGGGCAGCTGTCAGCGTCCGTCGTGCGAGGGCTCCTACGAGGACATGGGCGGCGGCGAGCTGTACTGCGACACCTGCGGTCTCGCCCCGGTCGTCGCGCCCGGAGGCATGCTGCAGGCGACGCGTACGGGGATGGCGGTGGCCGGGACCGGTCGCGGGGGCGATTCGGGCCGTTCGGCCTCGTCCGCGTCGTCGCGCGTGTCCTCGCGCTCGGCGCGGTCCTCGGCGTCCCGGCGTTCGGTGTCCGGGCGGCTCTCGCGTGCGCTGTCGGGGGCGAGCGGTGCCTCGCGTTCGGTGTCGGTGCGCAGCTCGGGTTCGACCGGCGGCCAGTCGGGGCGGGGCCGGCTCGGCGCCGGTCTGGTCGCGGTGCCGGAGGTGCCGCGGCCCGACCCGCGGGGCGCCGTGATGGACAACCCGGAGGTCCCCGAGAGGAAGCGTTTCTGCTCGCGTTCGGACTGCGGCGCGCCGGTGGGCCGTTCGCGCGGCGACCGGCCGGGCCGTACCGAGGGCTTCTGCACCAAGTGCGGCCACCCGTACTCCTTCGTGCCGAAGCTGCGCGCCGGGGACGTGGTCCACGGGCAGTACGAGGTGGCGGGCTGTCTCGCCCACGGCGGTCTCGGCTGGATCTACCTCGCCGTCGACAAGGCGGTCTCGGACCGCTGGGTGGTCCTCAAGGGCCTGCTCGACACCGGCGACCAGGACGCCATGGCGGCGGCCATCTCCGAGCGGCGCTTCCTCGCGGAGATCGAGCACTCCAACATCGTCCGCATCTACAACTTCGTCGAGCACCTGGACCAGCGCACGGGCTCCCTGGACGGCTACATCGTCATGGAGTACGTGGGCGGCAAGTCCCTCAAGGAGATCGCCAACGGGCGGCGCACCCCGGACGGCCGGCGCGACCCGCTGCCGGTCGAGCAGGCCTGCGCGTACGGCATCGAGGCCCTGGAGGCGCTCGGTCACCTGCACAGCCGCAACCTGCTGTACTGCGACTTCAAGGTCGACAACGCGATCCAGACCGAGGACCAGCTGAAGCTCATCGACATGGGCGCGGTCCGGCGGATGGACGACGACGAGTCCGCGATCTACGGCACCGTCGGCTACCAGGCGCCGGAGGTCGCCGAGGTCGGCCCCTCGGTGGCGAGCGACCTGTACACGGTGGCGCGCACCCTGGCCGTGCTCACCTTCGACTTCCAGGGCTACACGAACGTCTTCGTGGACTCGCTGCCCGAGCCGGACGGCATCGAGGTCTTCCGTACGTACGAGTCCTTCTACCGCTTCCTGGTGCGGGCCACCGACCCCGACCCGGCCCGCCGGTTCGGCTCCGCGCAGGAGATGGCCGAGCAGCTGACCGGCGTGCTGCGGGAGGTCGTCGCGCTCCAGTCGGGCCGGCCGCGGCCCGCCCTGTCGACGCTGTTCGGCGCCGAGGTGCGGGTCACGGACACCGAGCTGTTCGAGGAGCTCACCGAGGACGTGTCGGTGCTCGGCGCGCGGGAGCTGCGGCGCGGCAGGAAGACGCTGCCGACCTCGGTCAACGGCCGGGCCGGGAGCTTCCTGCGGCCCTTCGACGTGACCGCGACGGCGCTCGCGCTGCCGGTGCCGAGGGTGGACGCGGCCGATCCCAACGCCGGTTTCCTCGCCGGTCTGCTCGCCGCCGCGCCCGCCGAGCTGATCACCGCGCTGCACGCGGCGCCGGTCACCTCGCTCGAACTGCGGCTCCGCGAGCTGCGGGCGCGCCTGGAGATGGGCGACCTGGTCGCCGCCGGGCGTTCGCTCGACGACCTGGAGCACGGCTACGCGGACGACTGGCGGGTGGTCTGGTACCGCGGCGTGACCTCCCTGGTCGGCGGCGACCGGGAGAGCGCGGCGGTCTCCTTCGACGCGATCTACGACGCCTTCCCGGGCGAGCCCGCGCCCAAGCTGGCGCTCGGCGTCTGCGCCGAGCTGCTCGGCCAGCTGGACAACGCGGCGGAGTACTACCGGCTGGTGTGGGCGACCGACCCCAGCTACGTCAGCGCCGCGTTCGGCCTGGCCCGGGTGCAGCTCGCGGCCGGCGACCGGGCGAGTGCGGTGCGCACCCTGGAGTCGGTGCCCGAGTCGTCCATCCACTACACGGCGGCCCGGGTCGCCGCCGTACGGGCCCGGCTGCGCCGCCGGCCGGCCAACGAACCGCTGGGCGCCGACCTGACCGCCGCCGCGGCCCAGGTCTCCGCGCTGCAAGGCTTCGGCCTCGACGCGGTGCGCCGTGAACAGCTGTCGACGGAGGTGCTCGGCACGGCACTCGACTGGGTGCTGTCCGGGAGCCCCGGCGCGGGCCCGGCCGGCACGGCGCTGCTGGGCAGCGAACTGGACGAGCGCGGACTGCGCTTCGGCCTCGAACGCTCGTACCGGGTGCTCGCCCGGCTCGCCCAGCGGGGCGAGGAGAGGATCGAACTGGTGGAGCGGGCCAACCGCTTCCGCCCCAGGACGTGGGTGTGAGTATGTCGTTGAAGCCCAAGCCGCCGCACCCGCTCGGGAACTGCCCCGGCTGCGCGGAGCCGCTCGAGTCGGGTGACCGGTTCTGCGGCGCGTGCGGCTTCGACCTGTCGGCCGCCGAGGTGCCGGACCGGCCGACGGTGCCGATCGCGCTGCCCGTGGAGTGGCCGGAGCCGCCGCCCCGCGACCCGCAGTCGCTGACGACGGCCACCCAGCACCCCGGCGACCTGCCGGGCACCGACTCGGGCGGCCACGACCTGCCGACGATCCCGGTCCGCACGGACGAGGTACCGACGACCCCGACCGCGGAGGCCCCGACCGCGGAGGCCCCGACGGCCGAGGCCCCGGCCGCGGAGGCCGGCCAGATGTCCGCCGCAGCGGAGCACGGTGCCACGGCGGGGCGCGAGGTCCCCGGGGCCTCGCCCGAGTCCGGTGCCGGGCACGGTGCCGGGCACGGCGCCGAGGCCGTATCGCCTTCCGACGACGGGGACTTCACCCTGCCCGCGCCCGATCCCCGGGCGGCGCTGCGCGCCGAGGCCGTGGCCCCGGCGCCCGCGCCGGCGGCCGGCGACGGACGGAAGGTGTGCGTGGCCTGCCGGACCGGACGGGTCGACGACGACGGCTACTGCGAGCACTGCGGGCACGCCCAGCCCCGGGACCGCGACCACATGGAGGAGGAGCTGCCGGCGGTCGCGGCCGTCAGCGACCGCGGCCTGCGCCACCACCGCAACGAGGACTCCTTCGCCGTCGCGTCCGCCGTACTGCCCGACGGCTCGCCCGCCGCGCTCGCCGTCGTCTGCGACGGCGTCTCCTCCGCGACCCGCCCCGACGAGGCGTCCGCCGCCGCCGCGTCCGCGGCGCGCTCCGCGCTCGTCACGGCACTGCCCCGTGGCACCCACCCGCAGCAGGCCATGCAGGAGGCCATCGTGGCCGCCGCCGAGGCGGTCACCGCACTGGCCGAGCGCCCGGAGGGCGAGCGGGAGCACCAGAACGCGCCGGCCTGCACCATCGTCGGCTCCATCGTCGCCGACGGGCTGCTCGTCGTCGGCTGGGTCGGCGACAGCCGGGCGTACTGGGTGCCGGACGACCGCGCCACACCGCCCGCCCGGCTCACCGAGGACGACTCCTGGGCCGCGCAGATGGTCGCGGCGGGCCTGATGAGCGAGGCGCAGGCCTACGCGGACGAGCGCGCCCACGCGATCACCGGCTGGCTCGGCGCGGACAGCTACGAACTGGAGCCGCACACCGCCGCGTTCAAGCCGGACCGGCCGGGCGTGGTCGTGGTCTGCACGGACGGCCTGTGGAACTACGCGGAGGCCGCGGACGACATGGCCCGGGTCCTTCCGCCGGACGCGGCCGAACGCCCGCTGCACGCCGCGCAGGTGCTGGTCGGCCACGCCCTCGACGGCGGAGGCCACGACAACATCACGGTCGCGCTGCTGCCGTTCACCCTTCCGCCCGCGGGAGCGGGACCGGCCTGACCGGCCTGACCGTCCGTTCCCCTCTCCTTCTTCTCTCTTCCTCCTTCTCTCTTCCTCTTTCTTCGCGTGAGCCGAGGAGCCGAATCACCCATGGCGAACTTCTCCAAGCCGACCGGGCCGCAGTTCTCGGTGGACGTGTACCAGAACGAGTTCCTGCCGGAGGGCGGGCGGGACGTCAACGCGATCGTCACCGTCACCGCCACCGGCGGCGGCACCGCCGGCCCGTTCCGGTCGGCCGCCGGCTCCGCCGCCGTCGTCCTGATGCTCGACTGCTCGGGCTCGATGGACTACCCGGCGACCAAGATGCGCGGCGCCCGCGAGGCGACCGCCGCCGCGATCGACACCCTGCGCGACGGCACCTCCTTCGCCGTCGTCGCCGGTACGCACGTGGCGAAGGAGGTCTATCCGGGGAACGGCCGGCTCGCCGTCGCCGACGCCCGCACCCGCGCCGAGGCGAAGGACGCGCTGCGCGGGCTGAGCGCGGGCGGCGGCACCGCCATCGGCACCTGGCTGCGGCTGGCCGAGCGGCTGCTCTCCTCCGCCGACGCGGCCATCCGGCACGGCATCCTGCTCACCGACGGCCGCAACGAGCACGAGTCGCCCGCCGAACTGCGGGCCGCCCTGGACGCCTGCGCGGGCCGGTTCACCTGTGACGCCCGCGGCGTCGGCACCGACTGGGAGGTCGAGGAGGTCAGGGGCATCGCGCGGGCGCTGCTCGGCACGGCCGACATCGTCGCCGACCCCGCCGGGCTCGCCGCCGACTTCACGGCGATGATGGAGCACGCCATGGGCAAGGAGGTCGCGGACGTCGCACTGCGCCTGTGGACCCCGGTCGGCGTGGAGATCGGCTTCGTGAAGCAGGTCGCGCCGACGGTCGAGGACCTGACGGGCCGGCGCACCGAGGCGGGCCCGCGCGCCGGCGACTACCCGACCGGCTCGTGGGGCGACGAGTCCCGCGACTACCACGTGTCCGTACGGGTCCCGCAGGCGGCGGTCGGCCAGGAGATGCTGGCCGCCCGGGTCTCGCTGATCGTCCCGGACCCGGCCGGCGGCGCCCCGACCACGCTGTCCCAGGGACTGGTACGGGCGGTGTGGACCGACGACATGGTGATGTCCACCTCGATCAATCCGCAGGTCGCGCACTACACGGGACAGGCCGAGCTCGCGGACGCCATCCAGGAGGGGCTCGACGCACGCAAATCGGGTGATTACGACGGCGCGACGGCCAAGCTCGGGCGAGCCGTGCAGCTCGCGGCGGCCTCCGGCAACGCCGATACCGCGAAACTCCTTTCGAAGGTGGTGGACGTGGTCGATGCCGCGACGGGTACTGTGCGTTTGAAGGCGAAGGTCGCGGAAGCGGACGAGATGACTCTCGAGACGCGCTCCACCAAGACCGTTCGCGTGAAGAAGTAGGCCCGTCAGGGCGAGGACGACGAGAGGGGGAAGCACCGACATGCCGACCTGCCCGAACGGACACCAGTCGGTCTCCGACGACTGGTGCGAGGTCTGCGGCCACCGCATGGCGGCCGGGGCGGGCGCGCCGACGGGTGCCGTACCGCCGCCTCCCCCGCCGCCGCCCGCGTACGGATACCCCGGCCCCGGGGGCCCGGGCGGACCGGCCGGTCCTGGTGCGCCGGGTGCCCCGGTGCCGCCCCCGGCCGCGCCCGGCGGCTTCGGACCGGGCGGCGACCCGAACGCCACCGCCCACGCCGAGCTGTGCCCGCAGTGCCGCACCCCGCGCGAGCACATGGCGCCGTTCTGCGAGGAGTGCCGCTGGAACTTCCTCACGAACACGGCGACCTCGTACACCCCGATCGCCCCGTCGCACGCGGCACGCCCGCCGGCCGCGCCGCAGGGCCCGCCGCCGGGTCTCAACCTGCCGCCCGGTTTCCAGTCGCCGCCGCGGCCCGCGCAGCCGCAGCACCCGGACGCGTTCGACTACCAGGGCTCGCGTCCGTCCCAGGTGAACCGTCCCGCCGAGCCGCTGGGCGCCGACCCGACCCACCACCAGGCACCGCAGCCGCCGCAGGCCGGGCAGCCGCCGCAGGCCCCGCCGGCCCCTCAGGCCCCGCAGGCCTTCCCGGCGGCGCCGCCGCAGCCGGCCCCGCCGCAGCCGCGCGCGGACGACGACTGGATGCTGCCGCCGCCCTCGCAGCCGCAGCACCCCGCGCCGCAGGGTCCGCCGGCGCCGCCCGCGCCCGCGCCGCAGGGTCCGCCGCCGGTGCCGGGCACCGGTCAGTACCCGGGCCAGGGCCCGGCCCCGGTCCCGCCGCCGGCCCCCGCGCCCGCCCAGGCTCCGGCTCCGGCTCCCCAGGGTCCGCCGCCGCAGTTCGCGCAGCCGCCGCACCCGCAGGCCGGCTGGACCGCGGTGATCGGCCCCGACCGCGAGTACTTCATGGCGATGATGCACCGCAGCGGTCCGGAGGCCTCGGGGCTCAACCTGCCCGCGTACTCCCCGGAGCAGCACGTCCCGCTCCAGGGCAACCAGGTCAGCATCGGCCGCCGCCGGCACTCCACCGGCGAGTCGCCCGACATCGACCTGTCGGTGCCGCCGGAGGACCCGGGCGTCTCGCACCAGCACGCGGTGCTCGTGGCGCAGCCGGACGGCTCGTGGGCGGTGGTGGACCAGAACTCCACCAACGGCACCACGATCAACGGCTCCCCCGACCCGATCCAGCCGTACGTGCCGGTGCAGCTCCAGGACGGCGACCGGGTGCACGTCGGCGCCTGGACGACGATCACCGTCCGCCGCGGCTGAGCGTTCAGAGGTCCGGCAGGGGCCAGGCGTAGGGCCCTGCCGGGTCGTCCAGCCAGGCCCACTGCCGTCCGCCGCTCACCGTCACACCGAAGCGCTCCCGCTCCGGCCGCCGTTCGCGCTGCCAGAGCGAGAGCGCTTCGCGCGTTCCGAGGGCGTCCCCGGCGAGACCGGCCAGGAACTCGAAGCGCTCGTCGTCGTACACCCGCCGTGGCAGCCCGCCGGTGCGCCGCCGCGAGGGCCGGGCGCCGCCGCCGCGCAGGGCGACGAAGTACGCGGGGGTGGCGAGGAACCGGCCCTCGGCGTGGTCCGGGCCGTGGACGGCCATCAGGAGGAGACCGGTGGAGAGCGGCGTGAGGATCCTGGCGCCGGCCCTGCTCTGCGCGAGCCAGGCGTACGGGACGGAGGGCATCGCGCAGGTCGCCACGATCCGGTCGTACGGAGCGTGCTCGGGGCAGCCGCGGGCGCCGTCGCGGGTGATGACGGCCGGCCGGTAGCCGGCGGCGGCGAGATGGGTCCGGGCGGACTCGGTGATCTCCTCGTCCAGGTCGACGGTGGTGACGTGGTCGTCGCCGAGGCGGTGGCAGAGCAGGGCCGCGTGGTAGCCGGTGCCCGCGCCGATCTCCAGGACGTCGTGGCCGTCGCGGACGTCGAGGGCTTCCAGCATCCGCGCCATGAGGGAGGGCTGGCTGGCGGAGGAGAGCAGCTCGCCGTCCCTGACCCGGGTGGCCAGGGTGCCGTCCCGGTAGGCCCCGCGCAGCCAGCGGGTGCGGCGCGCGGGGTCGGGGTCGCCGGACCAGAGGCGTTCGTAGCCGCCCGGCCCGGGGACGTAGTAGGAGGGCACGAAGAGGTGGCGCGGGACCCGGGCGAAGGCCTCCCGCCAGGCGGGGTCGCGCAGGGCGCCGTAGGCCTGGATCTCGCGCACCATCGCCCGCCGGGCCCGCGCGCCCTCCTCGGCGAACACGTCGCGCATGGCTCCACTGTCCTGCGCGACGTGCGGTTCCGGCCACCGGTCGCGTCCGGCCGGAGGCCCGGGAGAGAGTCCTGGTGCCTGTCCGGCCATGGTCCGCCGGACAGTCCTAGACCTCCGGTCCTCCGCCGGGGCATCTGAGACGATGGAACGGTGAACGATATTCCGCGCGGCACGGTTCAGGAGCAGACCTTCTACGAGCAGGTGGGTGGCGAGGAGACCTTCCGCCGCCTGGTCCGGCGCTTCTACGAGGGAGTCGCCGAGGACCCGCTGCTGCGGCCGATGTACCCGGAGGAGGACCTGGGTCCGGCCGAGGAGCGGCTCGCGCTGTTCCTCATGCAGTACTGGGGCGGCCCGCGTACGTACAGCGACCACCGCGGCCATCCGCGGCTGCGGATGCGGCACGCTCCGTTCACGGTGGACCGGGCGGCGCACGACGCGTGGCTGCGGCACATGCGGGACGCGGTGGACGAGCTGGGGCTCGCGCCGGAGCTGGAGCAGCAGCTGTGGCACTACCTGACGTACGCCGCCGCCTCCATGGTCAACACCGCGGACTGACCGCCCGCTCGCGGACGAACACATTCCGGTGACCGGACCCCGCATAACGGTCACGATCGCATCAAGGTGCGACCGAAAGCGGTTACCGGATCCGATGCCCTCTGAAAGCATCCGATGAACGTTCGATAGTGAACGATCGTGGTTCATCGCGGTGCTTCCAGGGGGGAATCGGGTGACGGGTTTCGTACTCCTACGGGTCAGGGCGCACCGTCTCCTCCTCTCCGCGGCCCTCCTCGCCGTCCTCCTCACCACCTCCGTCCTCGCCACGCTGGCCGGCTTCTCCGGCTCCGTCGGCGACGCCGCCCTCCAGAGCACCCTCAAGGGCCGCTCCGCGCCCGCCGCCACGCTCGTCGTCTCCGGCCGGATACCCGCCGACCGGCGGGCGAGCGCCGACGCCGCCGCCCGCGCGGGCGCCGACCGGACCTTCGCCGGACTGCCGGTGACCGTGCGCAAGCTGGAGACCTCCGGCCCGTACGCGCTGCCCCGCTCGCTCCAGCCGCCCGCGGCCCGCGCGGGCGAGCCCGACCTCACCCAGTTCGCCGCGCTCGACCGCTCCCGGATCACGCTGGTCCGCGGCACCTGGCCGAAGTCCGGCGGACCGCGCGACGCCGTCGAGAGCGCCGTGCCGGAGGAGGCCGCCCGCCGTCTGAAGGTGGCCCCCGGCACCGTCCTCGAACTCACCGACCGGCTCACCGGCACGACCGTGACGACCCGGATCACCGGCGTCTACCGGCCCGTCGACATCGCCGACCTCTACTGGCAGCTCGACCCGGCGGGCGGCCGCGGCGTGAAGACCCTCGTCTTCACCACGTACGGACCGCTGCTCACCGACCCCGCCGTCCTCGGCTCCGGCCGGCTCACCACCGGCGACACCTCCTGGCTCGGCGTCGCCGACTACACCGGCCTCACCACCGACCGGATGGCCGCCCTGCGCACCGCGGCGACCGACGGCCCCGAGGCGCTGCTCGCCGACACCGCGGGCTTCGGCACCACCGTCAACGCCGCCACCTCGCTGCCGACCGTCCTGGACCGCACCGACCGGGCCCTGCTGGTCTCCCGCTCCACGCTGTCCATCGTGGCCGTGCAGCTCGTGCTGCTCGCCGCGTACGCGCTGCTGCTCGTCGCCCGGCTGCTCAGCACCGAACGCTCCGGCGAGACCGACCTGCTGCGCGCCCGCGGCGCCTCGCGCCGCCGGATCGCCGGGCTCGCCACCGCCGAGGCGCTGCTGCTCGCGCTGCCCGCCGCCGTCGCCGCGCCACTGCTCGCGGGCCCGCTGACCCGGCTGATCGCCGACCGGTCCACGCTCGACGCCCTCGGCGGCGGCCTCGACCTCACTCCCCCGCCGCTGGTCTGGGTGGTGGCCGGCGCGGTCGCGCTGTGCTGCGCCGCCGCGGTCGTCGCCCCGGCGCTCGCGGCCGGCGACGGCGCCGCCGTGTCGCTGCGCAAGGGGCGCGGGACCGCGCTGCCCGCGCCCGTCCGGGCCGGCGCCGACATCGGTCTGCTGCTCGTCGCGGGCGTCGCCTACTGGCAGCTCGACCGGCAGACCGGCGACGGCGGCGGCGCGCTCGCCGGGGACCGCTCCGGCGGCCTCGGCGTCGACCCGCTCCTGGTGGCCGCCCCGGCGCTCGCCCTGCTCGCCGGCACGGTCCTGACGCTGCGTCTGCTGCCGCCCGCGGCGCGGCTCGCCGAGCGGCGCGCGGCCGGCGGCCGGGGACTGCCGGCCGCCCTCGCGGGCTGGCAGTTCAGCCGCCGGCCGCTGCGCGGCGCGGGCCCGGTGCTGCTCCTCGTGCTGTCCGTCGCCATGGGCATGCTGGCGATCGGCCAGCGCGACTCCTGGGACCGCTCGCAGCGCGACCAGGCCGACTTCCGCACCGGGGCGAGCGTGCGGGTGCTGGGCGCGGGTCCCGGCGAACCCGGCCGGACCGAACGGCTCGCGGCCGTGGCGGGCGTCAGCGCCGTGGCGCCCGTGCACCGCGGCAGCGCCGACTTCGGCGGCCGCGCCGCCACCGTGCTCGCGATGGACACCCGGCGGGCCGCCGACGGCATGCTCTTCCGCCCCGACCTCGCGGACGGCTCGCCCGCCGAGCGCCTCGCCGCCGTACGGCCGAAGCCGGCACCGCGCCCGGGCGTCGCCCTGCCCGAGGACACCCGGGGCCTGTCGCTCGACCTGCGCACCACCGCACCGCGCGGGACCCCGCCCGCCCAGGTCACCGTCGTCCTGGAGGACGGCTACGGCGTGCCGTACCGCCGGCTGCTCGGCAGCCTCCCGGCCGACGGCCGCACCCACCGGCTCCAGGCCGCCCTGCCCGAACCGGCCGGTGGCACCGGCTTCGTGCTGACCGGTCTCGAGGCCGTCGGCCAGGCGGCGGACGGCGGCGCCCACGCGCTCGCCGTCGAGGGCATCGGCGCGACCGGCGCCGGCGGCGCCCGCCGTCCGGTCGACGCCCACGGCTCGCTCGCCGCCTGGACCGGCGACTACACCGCGGAACGCGACAACGGCGAGGCCACCGCCGTCGCCGTGCGCGGCGGGCCGGCCGCCGGCGCCCTGCTCACCATGCCTTTCGCCGTCGGCGCGGACGAGGCCGGCCCGGGCACGGACGGCTACACGCTGACGCTGTCCGCCCCGCGCGGCGTCCGGCCGCAGACGGTGCCGGCGCTCGCCACCGAGGCGTTCCTCGCCGCGGCCCGGGCGAAGAAGGGCGACACCGTCGGCGTCGGCTTCGGCGGCCACCACCTGAAGGTGACGATCGCCGACGTCGTCCGCGAGCTGCCGACCACCGGCCTCGGCGCCCGCGCCGTCAGCGCGGGCGCGCCCGACGCCGTACCCGAGGACGGCGGGGCGCTCCTGGTCGACCTGCACACGGCCAACCGGGCCCTGTCGGGAACGCCCGTTTCGGTCCTGGCGCCCACCGAGTGGTGGCTCACCACCGGGCCGGGCCGGGCCGCCGAGGTCGCGAGGACCCTCCGGTCCGGCACCGACGCCGACCCGTCGCTGGTGCTCGTACGGGACGAGGCCGCGGCCGAGCTGCTCGGCGACCCGCTCGGCGCGGGCCCCAACTCGGCGCTGATGGCCGTCGCGGCGGCAGCCGCGGCGCTCGCCGCGGTCGGCTTCGCGGTCTCCTCGGCCGGTTCGCTGCGGGAACGGTCCCGGGAGTTCGGGGTGCTGCGGGCGCTCGGCGCGTCGCGCCGCCGGCTCGCCCGGCTGCTCGCCGCGGAACAGGGCCTGCTCGTCGGCATCGGGCTGCTGGTCGGCGTGGCGCTCGGCACCGTCCTCACCCGGGCGGTCGTCCCGCTGGTCGTGCTCACCGGCCAGGCCGAGCGCCCGGTGCCCGCCGTCCTGGTCGAACTGCCGCTCGCCCACGTGGGACTGCTGCTCGCCGGAGTGGCCGCGCTGCCGCTGGCGATCGTCGCCGTGATCGCGCTGCGCCGCACCGACCCGGCCGTCACCCTGCGCACCCAGGGGGACCAGTGACCCCGCCCGCCCCGGCCGCCCCGAAGCCGCCGTCCACCCCCGCTCGCGGAAAGGCGAACGCCATGCCCCGCAAGCCCGCCCGCACCGTGGCCCCCTGGGTCCGCACCCGGCTGCGGACCGCCCCGGGCGCGGCCCTCGCCCACGGTCTGCTCGTGCTGGTGACGGCCTTCCTCGCGGCGGCCCTGCCGCGCGCCGTCGACACGTACGAGACCGCGGGCCTGTGGCACGCCGTCGACACGGCGGAACCCCGCCACAGCGCGCTGACGCTGACCACCACCGTGCCCAGCAGCCTCGCACCGGAGGCGCGGCAGGCCGAGTTCGCGCCGGAGAAGCTCCGCGCCACCCGCGACAGACTGCTCCCGGCGCTGCCCGCGCCGCTGCGCGCCGACCTCGCCGACTCGGCGTACGGGGTGCGCACCACCAAGCGGATGCCGGCGCCCGAGCCGTGGCTGGCGCGGCCGGACGGCGTCCCGCCCGAGCTCCTCCTCGACTCGCCCTCCGACCTGGCCGAGCACTCCAGGCTCACCGCCGGCCGCGCGCCCCGCGCCGCCGCGGGCGGCGGCATGGAGGCGGCCGTCACCGCGAAGACCGCCGCGGCCCTCCGGCTGAAGCCCGGCTCCGTCGTCCACGTGCCCGGAGTCGACGGCGAGCCGAAGCCGATCACCGTCACCGGCGTCGTCGAGCCGCGCGAGGCCGACGGCCGCTACTGGTCCACCGACCCGGCCCTGCACACGCCGTTCCTCGCGGCCACGCCGGAGGCAGAGCCCCGCCACTACTGGGTGGGCACGCTGCTCCTCGCGCCCGAGAGCGCGCCCGGCACGGTCGCCACCCTCGGCGAACCCGAGAAGTACTGGCGGTTCGCGCCCGACGTCCGCCACCTCACCGCCCAGGACACCGACCGGCTCGCCGCCGCCCTCGGCTCCGCCGGCGACGGACCCGCCCTGGTGGAGCTGCGCGACATCCTCGGCGACGGCGGGGCCTTCACCACCGACCTCGACGGGATCCTCGCCGGATACACCGGCACCCGGACCGCCATCGCCTCGGTCGTCGCCGTCGCCACGTTCGGCATCGGCGCGGTCGCGGCCGTCGTGCTCGCCATGACCGGCGGCCTCTTCACCACCCGGCGGCATCCCGAACTCGCGCTGCTGCGCTCCCGCGGCGCGTCCCTGACCGGCATCGGGCTCCGGCTGCTCGGCGAGGCCGCCGCGGTCGCCGTCCCCGCCGCCGCCCTCGGCCTGCTGCTCGCCCTGCCCCTCACCGACGGCGCCGGAGCCCGGCTCCTGCCCGCCTGCCTGGGCGCGGCGGCCGTCGCCGTCGTCGCCTCCCTGGTGCTGCCGCTGCGCGCCGTGTTCCTGCACCGGCGGCCCCGGCTGCACGGCGCCCGCGAGGACCTGGTCACCGCCAAGCCCTCCGCGCGCCGCACGATCGCCGAACTCACCTTCCTCGTCCTCGCGGTGGGCGCCGTCACGGCGCTGCGCCGCCGCGGCACCGGCGACTCCGGCGACCACCTGGTCAGCGCCGCGCCGGTGCTCGTCGGACTGATCGCCGCTTTCGTGCTCGTACGGCTCTATCCGCTGCCGCTGCGCTGGGCGGCGCGGCCCGCCCGCCGGCTGCGCGGCGCCGTCGGCTTCCTGTCGCTGGCCCGGGCCGGCCGCTCCGCGGCGTCCGGCACCCTGCCGCTGCTCGCCCTGCTGCTCGCGCTGACCACGGCCTCCTTCGGCGGCTCGGTGCTCACCGGGGTCTCCGACGTCCGCGACCGGGCGGCCTACCGGGAGACCGGCGCGGACGCCCGGGTGGTCGGCGACCTGGCGTCGACGGCGCTCCCGGCCGGGGTCGCCGAGACGGTACGCGGTGTCGCCGGCGTCCGCGAGGTGTCCCCCGTGCAGGTCGAGTTCGGGCTCGAACTGCCCTCCCACCGGGGCACCGCCGACCAGGGCATGGGCGCCCCGCTGATCGGCGTCGAACCCGCCTCGTACGCCCGGCTGGCCGCCAGGACCGGCTTCGGCGCCTTCCCCGCCGGCCTTCTGAAGTCGACCGGCACGGGCGGGCCCGGCCACGTCGGGAACACTTCCCGGGTGATCCCCGCGATCGCCTCGCCGCGGGTCGCCGAACGCCTCGGCGACCGGCCCATGGAGATCAACGCGGCCGCCGGCCGGTTCCACGTCAAGGTGGTCGCCGTCCGCGCCGCGACCCCGGCCCTGCCCGACAAGGACTTCCTCGTCGTCAACGGCGACGACCTCACCAACCGGGCCGCCACCTCGCTCCTCGTCACGGGCGGGCCGGACGGCGCGCTCGACGGCCGCGCCCTGCGGGCCGCGGTCACCGCGAAGGCCCGCGCCGTGCGGGTCGTGCTGCGCGAGGAGACGCGCGCCGGCTACGTCGACTCGCCGATGCAGACCGGAGCCGAACGCATCTACCGGGCGGCCATCGGCGCCGGCGCGGGCTTCGCCGTCCTCGCCGTGCTGCTGTCCCTGCTGCAGAGCGCGCCCGAGCGCACCACGCTGCTCGCCCGGCTGCGCACCATGGGCGTCACCCGCCGGCAGGGCCGGCGGCTGCTCGCCCTGGAGGCCCTGCCGCAGGCGCTGCTCGCGGCGGGCGGCGGCGCGCTCGTCGGCTGGGCGACGATCGCCCTGCTCTCGCCCGGCGTCGACCTGATCCGGCTGGCGCTGGCCGCCGCGCCGGACGAGGCCATGGCGCTGGGCACCGCGCTGCGCGCGGACGTCTGGTCGCTGGGCGTTCCGGCGGCCGGCGTGGTGGTCCTCACCGGCGCGGTGGCCGGTGTGCAGGCCTGGTGGGTGGCCCGCAGGGGCCCGGTCAAGGAACTCAGGGCAGGAGACGCACGATGACGACGACCTCGCAGACCCCCGGCACGACGACGCTGGAGGAGCTGGAGCGGCGGGCGGCGGAGCGCCGGGACCGGCCCTCGTACGGCCATGACGCGCTGATCGCCTGCGACCGCCTGGTGCGGATCTTCACCACGGACGGGGTGGAGGTCCAGGCCCTGCAGGGCCTCGATCTCCTCGTCACCGAGGGCGAGTTGATGGCCCTGGTCGGCGCGTCCGGCTCGGGCAAGTCGACCCTGATGAACATCCTGGCCGGGCTCGACGTGCCGACCGCGGGCGCGGCCAAGGTCGCGGGCTGCGACCTGCTCACCATGGACGGCAAGGCGCGTCTGCGCTACCGCCGCGAGGTCGTCGGCTTCGTGTGGCAGCAGACCGCGCGCAACCTCCTGCCGTATCTGACCGCCGCTCAGAATGTCGCCCTGCCCATGCAGTTGAAGGACGGGCGGAAGGGCGCGAAGCAGAAGGCGCGGCGGGCCGAGGAGCTGCTCGCGATGCTCGGCATCGCCGACTTCGCCGACCGCCGCCCGCACCAGCTCTCCGGCGGCCAGCAGCAGCGCGTAGCCATCGCCGTGGCGCTCGCCAACAACCCGTCGGTGCTGCTCGCGGACGAGCCGACCGGCGAGCTGGACTCGGCGACCGGCGAACAGGTCTTCGCCGCGTTCCGGCGGGCCAACGAGGAGCTGGGCACCACGATCGTGATCGTCACCCACGACCAGGCGGTGGCCTCCGAGGTCCGCCGTACGGTCGCCATCCGCGACGGCCGCACCTCCTCCGAGGTACTGCGCCGCACCGAGGTCGACGAGGCGGGCCAGGAGTCACTGGTGGCCCGGGAGTACGCGATGCTCGACCGGGCCGGCCGGCTCCAGCTGCCCGCCGACTACACCGAGGCGCTCGGCATGCGCCACCGAGTGGCCCTGGAGCTGGAGCAGGACCACATCGGGGTGTGGCCGGACGACGCGGAGGGCTGAGGAAGCGCACGCGGGGAGCCGAGGGCGTACACGCGGCGAGCTGAGGGCGCACACGCGGAGAGCCGAGGGCACACGCGCGGAGAGCCGAGGGCGCACGCGCGGAGGGCTGAGGCCGCGCACGCCGGGGGGCTGGCCGCGCACGCGGGGAGCCGAGGCATACGTCGGGCGTCCGGAGGAACCGGGTACGCGACGGGGCCGTCCCTCACCCAGGGGGCCGTCCCCCTGGGTGAGTGAACGATGAGGCTGGGGGGAATCCGATGAGGAAGGCCCTGCCGTACGCCGGCGCCCTGCTCGTGCCCGCCGCCGCCGGCGTCCTGCTGCACCTGTGGGCGAGCTGGAGCATGCGCAGTCCCGTACGGATCCCCACGTTCGCGGCCGTCCTCGCGGGCCTCGCCCTGACCGCGGCGGCCCTGTTCGCTCTCAACGCCCTGTTCCGCGAGGGCCGCGGCGCGAGCGTCCTCGCGGTGTGCCTGCTCGTGGCGGGCCTGGGAGCGGTGTGGGTGGAGGCACGCGACTCGCGGGTCCGGGGCGCGGTCACCGACTGCGTCGTGGCCGGCCAGGTCACGGTGACCCGGCACCCGACCTTCGGCGAGGGCGCGCCGAGGCCGAAGCGGCTGTTCCACCACCCGCTGGACTGCGAAGGCGGCTACCCGTCGCGGTTCTCGGCTGAGGAGAAGATCGGCGACCTGGGCAAGCCGGTACGGATCGCCTACGACCCGGCCCGCCGCATGGACCCGGTCCTGGCGAGCCGGAACACCGCCCACGGCTCCCTGGTCCTGCCGTCGGTGCTGCTCGGGCTCTGCGCGGCGGTCTCAATGCTCGCGATCGCGGCGGAGCACCGCCAGGACCGGTTCAGCCGCCGAGAGCCATGAGCCCGGCGGCGGTGGGCCGGAACCCGCACCGCTCGTGGAAGCCGGTGAGGTGCGGCTCGAAGTCGACGTGCAGCCAGTGCGCCCCGCGCTCGCGCGCGGCCTCGGCGGCGGCCCGTACGAGCGCCACGCCGAGCCCCTTGCGGCGCTCGTCGGGGTGGACGGTCGTGTCGAGCAGGAAGGCGTGCACGCCGCCGTCACCGACCACGTTCACGTAGCCGACGAGCCGCCCGTCCCTGCGCGCGGTGACGTGCAGCAGCCGACGGGCGAGGACCGGCCCGAAGTCGGCGTCCCGGTGCCCGGGCCAGGAGGCATGGAAGAGCCCGTTCAGCTCGGCCCCGGTGAGCTCGGCGTCGACGAGGAGGCGGACGCCGGCGGGTCCCGGGGGCGCCGGGGCCGCGGGTGCCGGGGGCGCCGGTGATGTGGTGTCGGGTGTCGGGGTGGCCGGTGCCGAAGTGGCCGGCTCCTGGGTCACCGGGCGGCGCCCGGTGACACGTTCAGTGCCATCGGAACGGTCCGCAGGGCGATCGAGCCGTACGGGGTGCGGAGCCGGAGCCACGGGCCGGAGGCGAAGAGCACCACCGGAAGCTCCTCGTCGGGGAGCGGGGGCAGGAAGCCGAGGGACTGGGCCGCGTGCACGGCGCGCAGCGGCAGCCCGGTGCCCGCCAGCGTCCGGGACCAGATCTCGCGGCCGATGCGGTCGCGCTCGGCGCGGGTGCGCCGTTCCTCGGGCAGGGCCTCGTCGCGGCAGCGGAACTCGGCCACCGCGGCGGCGACCGCGCCCCGCATCTCGGCGACGGGCGGCAGCCCGGCGACCGGCTCCCAGCCGCCGCGGGGCGGCAGGACCCCGGCCCACGGCGGGCCGGTGACGGCGTCCGGCACGACCGCCTTGCCCACGGACTCCTCGATGCCTTCGAGGAGTTCACCGGCGGAGACGGTCACGTCGAGATCGACCGCGTCGACCAGCCGGGCCGTGCGGATCGCGAGCACCTCGAAGGACGGAGCCCTGCCGAACACGGCGACCGCGCCGCCGCCGGCCTGAAGGCGGACGGCGGCCGCGCGGTCGTAGTGCAGCAGACGGCGCAGGAAGGCGGCGAGTCCCGCCGCCTCCCGGGCGTCGTCGAAGTGCAGCGGCGCGATGGCGGTCATGCTGCGGACGTCATCCCGTCGTCCATGTACTCCTTGAGGAACGACCGCTCCTCGTCGGAGATCCGCCGCGGGCGCTGCTCCTCCAGGTTGAACGGCACGACGACCGTCGACGCCCGTACGTACGTGACGTCGGGGTCCTTGATCTCGTACGCGATCGTCAGCGAGGCCGCGCCTATCTTCGTGACCCACGACTCGATGGTCACCGGCTCGTGCCGGTGGACCAGCGGCCGCAGGTAGTCGATCTCGTGGCGGGCCACGACGGACCCGCCGGAGAACGACGGGCTCCCGTCGCCCGGCGCCAGCCGGAACATGAAGTCGATCCGCGCCTCCTCCAGGTAGCGGAGGAAGACCACGTTGTTGACGTGGCCGAAGGCGTCCATGTCCGACCAGCGCAGGGGGCAGGAGTAGAGGTGCCGAGCCATGAAGTGATCAGCCTCGGGTCAGCTTCTTGTAGGTGGCGCGGTGCGGACGGGTGGCGTCCGGGCCGAGCCGCTCGATCTTGTTCTTCTCGTACGACTCGAAGTTGCCCTCGAACCAGAACCACTTGGAGTCGCCCTCGTACGCCAGGATGTGCGTGGCGACGCGGTCGAGGAACCAGCGGTCGTGGGAGACGACCACGGCGCAGCCGGGGAAGTCGAGGAGCGCGTTCTCGAGCGAGGACAGGGTCTCGACGTCGAGGTCGTTGGTCGGCTCGTCGAGGAGCAGCAGGTTGCCGCCCTGCTTGAGGGTGAGCGCCAGGTTGAGGCGGTTGCGCTCACCGCCGGAGAGCACGCCGGCCGGCTTCTGCTGGTCCGGGCCCTTGAAGCCGAACGCGGACACGTAGGCACGGGACGGCATCTCGACCTGGCCGACGTTGATGTAGTCCAGCTCGTCCGAGACGACCGCCCAGAGGGTCTTCTTCGGGTCGATGTTGGCGCGGCCCTGGTCGACGTACGAGATCTTGACCGTCTCGCCGATCTTGATCTCGCCGGAGTCCGGGGTCTCGAGGCCCTGGATCATCTTGAAGAGCGTGGTCTTGCCGGCGCCGTTCGGGCCGATGATGCCGACGATGCCGTTGCGCGGCAGCGTGAAGCTGAGGTCGTCGATGAGGACCTTGTCGCCGAAGGCCTTGTTGAGGTTGTTGACCTCGACGACGACGGAGCCCAGGCGCGGGCCCGGCGGGATCTGGATCTCCTCGAAGTCCAGCTTCCGCATCTTCTCGGCCTCGGCGGCCATCTCCTCGTAGCGGGCGAGGCGGGCCTTGGACTTGGCCTGACGCCCCTTGGCGTTCGACCGCACCCACTCGAGCTCTTCCTTGAGGCGCTTCTGGCGCTTCTCGTCCTTCTTGCCCTCGACCTTGAGGCGCTCGGCCTTCTTCTGGAGGTAGGTCGAGTAGTTGCCCTCGTACGGGTGGGCGCGGCCGCGGTCGAGCTCGAGGATCCACTCGGCCACGTTGTCGAGGAAGTACCGGTCGTGGGTGATGGCGACGACGGTGCCCTTGTACTGGGCGAGGTGCTGCTCCAGCCAGTTCACCGACTCGGCGTCGAGGTGGTTGGTGGGCTCGTCGAGGAGCAGCAGGTCGGGCGCCTCGAGCAGCAGCTTGCAGAGCGCGACGCGGCGCTTCTCACCACCGGAGAGGTTGTTGACCGGCCAGTCGCCGGGCGGGCAGCCCAGGGCGTCCATGGCCTGCTCCAGCTGGGCGTCCAGGTCCCACGCGTTGGCGTGGTCCAGGTCGTCCTGGAGCTTGCCCATCTCCTCCATGAGCGCGTCGGTGTAGTTCGTCGCCATCTCCTCGGCGATGGCGTTGAACCGGTCGAGCTTGCCCTTGATCTCGGCGACGCCGTCCTCGACGTTCTCCAGGACGGTCTTGGACTCGTCCAGCTTCGGCTCCTGCATGAGGATGCCGACGGAGAAACCGGGGGTGAGGAACGCGTCACCGTTGGAGGGCTGCTCCAGACCGGCCATGATCTTCAGCACGGTGGACTTACCGGCACCGTTCGGGCCGACCACACCGATCTTCGCACCGGGCAGGAAGCTCAGCGTCACGTCATCGAGGATGACCTTGTCGCCGTGCGCCTTGCGCGCCTTGCGCATGGTGTAGATGTACTCAGCCAAGAGAAACCGTCCGGCAAAGAGTGAGTGGGCAGATAGACCCCATCTTGCCTGACCGGCCCCCCAAGGCGGAAACCAGTACTGCGGCGAGCGCCTGACCTGGGGCTCGCCGGGCAGAGCTGTGGCGAGGCGGTCACGGTGGGTGGCGCGAGGGGTCCGCGGGGTCCGCCGGGTCCGCCGGGTCCGCGGGAGAGCCCGCCCCGCGGCGGGCGGCCGTTCCCCGAAGCGCGCAGGCGCCCCTGCGAGGTGACGCGAGCCCGGGCGCACGTCAGCGCGACGGCCCCGCCGCGCGGTGCGCGACGGGGCCGTTGCGTGTTCGGGCCGCCCTCAGGGCCGCCCGGTGGCCTTACTGGCCGGCCGCCTTCTTCTTACGGAGGAAGAAGACCGCGCAGCCACCGACCGCGAGGAGCGCGACGGCGATGCCGGCGATCATCGGGGTGGCGTTGGAGCTACCGGTCTCGGCGAGGTCGCCACCACCGGTGGTGGAGCCGGAGGTGGTGCCACCGGTCGCCGGGGTCTGCGACGGCGACGGGTTGCCGGTCGGGGTCTCGGACGGCTTCGGGCCGGGCGTGGCCGTCTTGCAGTCCAGGACACCCTTGATGGTCTTCTCGAACCCGTTCGGACCCTTGATCGTGTAGTTGTACTCCGCGTCCTCGGCGACCGGGACGGTGACCGTCTTGGACTCGCCGGCGGCGATCGAGTACTTCACGCCCTTCAGGTCGAGCTCCCAGGGCTCGTCACCCTTGTTGGAGACGGTGATGTCCACGCCGCCCTTGGCGCAGTTCTCCTTGAAGTCGACGGCCGGGACAGCACCCTGCTTGGCCCAGGTCGCGTCGAACTCGGCCTTGGCCGAGGTCTCGCTGCTGCCGGCGAGGATCAGGGTCTGCTTGCGCTTCTCCGTGACGCTCGCGAAGGCGCGGCCGATGTTGACCTTCGTGCTGGCCTGCAGGCTCACCTTGGCGGAGCCGTCGGGGGTGCCGGCGGGCACGTCGACGTAGAGCTCGTCGCCGTCCTTGGCGGTGGTGACGGGCTTGCCCGCCTTGTCGACGACCTGCACGCCCTTCGGGGCGTCGGCGGCGAGGGAGACCGTGGCCGCGCCCGAGGAGGCGTTGGTGCTCACCTTGGTCGGGCCGAGGCGGGTGCCGGCCTTGCCGGCCAGCGAGGTCTTGGAGACGCCCAGCGTGGCCGCCGGCTCGTCCAGGTCCTCGGCCTTCTGCGCCTTCGCGACGAGGTAGTCGGTCAGCTGCTTGGCCTCGGCGTCCGTCGGAGCAGCCTCGACCTTGTCCGAGAAGTGCCAGATCGCCGCCTGGGTGGCCGCGGCGGCCTCGTCCTCGGTCAGGCCGCCCTTGACGTTGGCCTTGGTCGCCAGCGCGGTCAGGTCGTCGACCTCGGGGTAGGAGTTCTGCAGGATCCAGCGGATCTTGCCGGCGTCCGCGTTGTTGTGGAGGGTCGACTCGTCCCAGCCGACCTCCTTGTACTTCGTACCCGACTGGGTCGGCGTGAACAGGTCGATGCAGTAGGCCTTGAGCGAACCGCCGCCGTTGACGTCGAGGTAGAAGAGGCCGCCCTTGTAGGTGTCGGTCTCGGACTCACCCTTGTCGTTCTTGACGGTGATGTTGATCTCGCCCGACTCTGCGAGTCGGCCCAGCGTCGCGGCGACACCGCCGCCGTTGTTGCCCTCGGCCATCGCCGGTCCCGCGATGGCTATGGAACCCGCCACAACGAGCCCGGAGGCCAGCGCCGCAGCGGCAAGGCGGGCAGCGCCGCGCCTCTTTACAGAAAACATGGATTTCCCCTCCGTGCGGGCTGCTCCGCGTCATCGATCGATACGCGTGGGGGGAGCACCCGCTCAGCAGACTCACTTGACCCAAGACTCGCTGACCCACTGGAAGCAAGTGCCTCATGAGTACTCGGGAATCCTAGGGACGGGGAAGACCCCGGTGTCCAGTCGTACGACCTGATAACCATTCCGACTCGAAATCGTTATCAAGGGAGGAAGTTGACTACGAAACCGCTGGTCACGGTATCGACAAATCCCCGCAACGATGAGTCAAGAAGCGGTTACCAGAGGGTAGTCGACGGTTTTCGGCGATGTCGGCGGAGGTGTCGCCCAGGGGTCGGAATCCGAGGGGGAAGCGGTCGCGACTCCCGCCTCCCGGCCGGACGCGAGGCCGGAGCCGCCGGGGACGGAGCTGTCGGGGCCAGGGCCGGGGCCGGTCGCCGGTAGATCCGGAATCCTTCGCTCCGGCACGGGAGTTTCCGGAGTCTGCCGCACCGAGCGGCGGAACGCCGCCGTACCCCTCGTCAGGTCGTGGCCGACCGCGACCGCGTCGATGTCCACGAAGGTCTTCCGGCGCCCGTCCACCTCCTCCTCGCGCACCTTCAACCTGCCGTGCACCACGAGCGGTTCGCCCACCGAGACCGAGGCCGCCAGATTCGCTCCCAGCGAGCGCCAGGCGGACACCGTGTAGAAGCTCGTGGAACCGTCCGTCCACACCGCCCGTTCGCGGTTCCAGCGGCGCGCAGTCACCGCGAAGCGGAAGCGCGCCACCCCGCCTCCTACCGTCTCCCGGTACTCCACGTTCGTCGCCACGTTGCCCACCAGGGTCACCGTCGTCTCGTTCATCGCCCACATCTCCCGTTCATCCGCCCGCCGGCTCGCCGGCCGTCGGCCCGTTCGTCCTTCACGGAATCCATGCTGGACCGAACCGGGGAAACCCGCCGAAGCCTGTGGACAACAGGACGGTTGTGGACAACTCGGCCACCCGAAGGAGGCGTTCCGCCTCACCTCCCCCGGCCGGCACCCGCCCGCGCCGGCCCGAAGCGCGTGCCGCCGAACCGCGTGACCCGGCTCGCCACCCGCGTCGCGCCCGAGGCCGTGACGTACTGCTCGCGCACCTCCCGGTAGCGCATCAGCTCGGCCGCGATCGGGTCGAGCACCCGGGACCTGCCACAGGCAGCGGCCGCCTCGCGCAGCCTGCGCTCGGCCTCCTGCCCGTAACGCCTGGCCGGCCCCCGTACCGCCGCCGCGCACGCCCACTCCACGAGCGGACCGCCGACGATGCCCGCGACCATGATCAGGACCGGCGGCCACAGCAGCGGCTCGACGACGCCCACGATCTGGCCCACCAGCCACAGCGCGCCGAAGATCTGCAGGAAGGTCATCACCACCTGGGCGAGGACCGCGGCCGGCCACCAGGCCGGGCGCGGGGGGGGGGGGGCCAGGGGGGCCCCGGCCCCCCCCCAGTTTTTTCCCGCCCCCCCCCACCCCCCCCCCCCCCCCAAAGCCCCCCCCCCCCCCCCCCCCCGCCCCCCCCCCCAAAAGGACCA
>NZ_JBHXFE010000003.1:0-48456 GCF_042722475.1 Streptomyces sp. NPDC127092 | reverse complement strand
GGAAGGGGCGGGGGCGGAAAGAATGGGGAGGGTGGTCCGACGGTAAGGAGTGGGAGGAATGGGGGGGGGGGGGTGGTAGCGGGGGGGGGGGGGGGGGGGGCGGGAAGCGGGGGGGGGCTCGGCGGCCGGGCCGCCGGGTCGCCCATGGCCACCGTCAGTTCGTCCAGCGCCTCCGGCAGCCCGTCCGCACCGCGCAGCGCTGCCTCCCGCACCGCCTGGGCCCACGGCCCGGGCAGGCCGCGCGAGGCCTCGTCGGAGACGATCCGCACCGCCTGTTCGACCCGCTGACGCGCGGTCAGCTCGTCCTCGGCCGGGTTCCGCAGGCGGGGATCGGTGCTGCTGCCGTGCGTGCGGATCCGCTCGTACCAGCGGTAGAGCCGCAGCCACGGCGTTCCGCAGGCGCGGATCGCGTTGCGCCGCCAGACGCGTTCGGCGGCCTCGCCGGCCGCCTGCGCGCCGATCGCGACCGCGAGCCGGTCGGCGAACTCCTCCCGGGCCCGCTCCCCCAGCCCGGGCCGCCCGTCCGCGACGAACACCGGCCGCAGCCGGGCCGTGGCGGCGTCCACGTCGGCGGCGAGACGCCGTTCGGGCGCCGTGCGCTCCTGGACGAAGCGGCCGAGCAGTTCGCGCAGTTCCGCCACGCCCTCCCCGGTCGTCGCGGACAGGGCGAGCACGGTCGCGCCCGGTTCGCCGTGCTCGCCGAGGGCCATGCCGTCCTCGTCGAGCAGCCGGCGCAGGTCGTCGAGGACCAGGTCGGCGGCCTCGGTGCCGAGCCGGTCGATCTGGTTGAGGACGACGAAGGTGACCTCGGCATGCCCGGCGAGCGGTCGCAGATAGCGCTCGTGGAGCGCGGCGTCGGCGTACTTCTCCGGGTCCGTCACCCAGATCACCGCGTCGACCAGGCCCAGCAGCCGCTCCACCTGCTCGCGGTGGGTGGTGACGGCCGAGTCGTGGTCGGGCAGGTCGATGAGGACGAGACCCTGCAGGTCGGCGTCGCCCGCGCCGCCCGCGAGCGGCCTGCGGCGCAGCCGCCCGGGGATGCCGAGCCGGTCCAGCAGGCCCGCGGAGCCCTCGGACCAGCTGAGCGCGATCGGCGCGGCGGTGGTGGGACGCCGCAGGCCGGTCTCGGACACGGGGACGCCGGCGAGGGCGTTGAAGAGGGCCGACTTGCCGCTGCCGGTGGCCCCGGCGATGGCGACGACGGTGTGCCGGGCCGAGAGCCGCTGTCGCGCGGCGGCCTCGTCGAGCACCCGCCCGGCCTCGGCGAGGGCCTCGTTCTCGACCCGGGTACGGGACAGCCCGACCAGTTCGTGAAGGGCGTCCAGGCGGGTGCGCAGGGCACCGCCGTAGGCGCCGCCCACGGGCGGGAAGACGCCGCCGTCGACGTCATCGGCGTCGTGACCGTCGGCGGCCCCGCCGGATGAGGCGCCGGCCGGCGGCTCGTGGGTGGGATGGGCACGCTCGGCGGCACGACGGGCGATGAGACCGTCGTCCCAGGGGGCGGGGGTGGTAGCGCCGGCTGAGGCGGGGGCGGGGGCGAAGTGGGGGGCGGGGGCGGGGGCCGGGGCTGGGGCGCTGGCCGTGGCTGAGGCGGGGGCGGGTGCGCTGGCCGTGGCTGGGCTGCGGCCCTCTGCCGGGTCGCGGTCGGAGCCTCGGCGGCGGTCGGCACCGCGGTCGCCGTTGCGGTCGCGGTCGCGGTCGCTGTCGCCGACGCGTTCGCCGTCGCGGTCGCTGCCCCCATAGTGGCCCGCGTCGTGCATGCCCTCGCGCCCCCCGTCGCGCTCCTTCGCGCCGGGAGACTCCCGTACCTCGTCGGCGGCGCCTGCTGCACCCCGGGCAGCATCAAGCGCGGCCGGTCGGTCAAGTCCCTCAGGCCCGTCGGGCCCCTCGGACTGCTGAGGTCCCACAGGCCCGCCAGGCCCGCCAGACGCGGCAGGCCCGCCGAGTCCGCCAGATCCACCGGCACTGGGTCCACCGGCGCCACCGGGTCCACCGGTACCACCGGCACCACGGGCGCCACCGCTGGCACCACCGGCACCACCAGCACCAGCGAACCCATCAGCTCCACCGGACCCACCAGGCATCCCAGCCCCATCGCCCCCACCAGACCCACGCAATCCGCCAGGCCCCCCGGACCCCCCAGGCTCCCCGAGCCCCCCGGCACCACCGGCAGCGTCGGTTACATCCACTGGCTCCACGGGCGTCACTTCTCCTTCTGCAGTACGGAGAGCGCGGCGATCAGCTCGGCCTGCGGCTCGGGGGTCACGTCGAGGGCGTCGAGGGGCGCGAGACGCCGGTCGCGTTCGGTGTGCAGGGCGCGGTCGAGGCACGTGGCGATCAGTTCACCGCCCTTGTCGCGCAGTCGCAGGGCGCCCTGGGCGCCGAGGAGTTCGGCGAGCCGGTCGCCCGCGGCGCGGGTGCGGCGGCCGCCGAGGAGCACGGCGGCGAGGAGCGCGGTGACGGTCCCGGTGTCGGGTGCCGCGGCGGCGGCCGCGCGCTTGCCGCCCCGTGCGGCGGCCGGGCGTTCCATCTCCCGTACCTCCTCCTCGACCATCTCCTCCAGGACGCGCCGCCAGTGCCGTACGGTCATGGCGATCCGCTCGCCGGCGTCCTTGGCGTCGTCCATGCCGGGGCCCACGGCTGCTGCGCCGGGGGCGAGCGCGCCCGCGGCGGGCTCGCGGCGCCAGGCGTCCCGTACCCGCTCGTCGGCGGCGGCGACGGCGCAGTGGACGAGCGCGGCGAGGGACTCGACGAGGGAGTCGAGGAGTTCGTCGGCGGAGCTGTCGCGGGGATAGCCGCGCCAGCGGGTGCGGGCGTCACCGGCGAGTACGGCGCCGCGGCGGACCTGTTCGCGGACCCGGCGCCCCTGCTCCTCGTACGCGGCCTCGACGGCGCCGCCGAGTCGTACGGCGGCGGCGTACTGGGCCGCGACCGCCCCGGCGAGCTCGGGCATGCGGGTGTCGAGTGAGTCGATCACCCCGGCGGCGGTCCGGCCGACGGCCTGCTGGCGGGCGGCGGGGTCCTGGACGCAGTGGGTGAGCCAGCCGCGCAGGGGGGCGACGGCGTTGTCGGGCAGGAGTCCGCTGCCGCCGCCGGTGGACTCGGGCAGTTCGGGGATGGTGAACCGGGGCGTGTCGCCGAGGCCGGCCTTGTCGAGCAGTGCCTCGTACTGCCGGGAGACCTCGGTGATGACCTGGTGGGGCACGCGGTCGAGGACGGTGACGAGGGTGGCGTCGTACTCCTTGGCGGTACGGAGGAGGTGCCAGGGGATGGCGTCGGCGTAGCGGGACGCGGTGGTGACCATGACCCAGATGTCTGCGGCGCAGATCAACTCGGCGGCGAGCAGCCGGTTCTCGACGACGAGGGAGTCGATGTCTGGCGCGTCGAGGAGGGCGAGCCCGCGGGGGAGGGTGGCGGCGGTCTCGAGGCGCAGGGCGTTGTCCTCGGGGGGCTCCTCGGGGTGGTCGTCGTCCTGTTGGGGCAGCCAGACCCGGGTGAGCTGCGGCAGCACGCGCATGCCGGCGAACCAGTGGTGGTCCTCGGGGTGGCAGACCAGGACGGGCGTGCGGGTGGTGGGTCTGAGCACTCCGGCCTCGCTGACGCGCCGCCCGACCAGCGAGTTGACCAGCGTGGACTTCCCGGCCCCGGTGGACCCGCCGACGACCGCGAGCAGCGGCGCGTCGGGATCCTTCAGGCGGGGCACGAGGTAGTCGTCGAGCTGGGCGAGCAGCTCGGACCGGGTCTGCCGGGCACGGATGGCGCCGGGGAGCGGGAGAGGGAGACGCACGGCGGCGACACGGTCGCGCAGGGCGGAGAGTGCGTCGATCAGCTGAGGCCGTTCGTCCAAGGTCACCACATGCGAAGAATGCCCAATTTTGGAGCCTTTTTGAAGCGTATTGGGGCTCTGCGCGCCGACCGAACGGATGTAGCCGGGGACCCCGGGCATAACGACTGCACAACACCCGGCCCGAGTGGCGCGAAAAGCGCTGCACGAATCGCACCTGCCTGCGATTATCGGACCGCTTCACCGAACCTCCACATCGTGCCACGCAGGTGAAGCAACCGGGCCGGGCCGATGGGACCCCTATCCTTGACCCGACCACCGCCGGCCCCCGTAGCTCAGCGGATAGAGCAGGTGCCTTCTAAGCACTTGGCCGCAGGTTCGAGTCCTGCCGGGGGCGCAAGACCGGGACCCTCCTTCGGGAGGGTCTTTTTGCTGGTCAGAGGGTGTTTCTGTGATCGCCCCGCAAGGGCCGGACCCGCCTCGGCGACGCGGGGCGTGTCCGGCGCTGTCCGGCTGTCACCGGGTTTCTGCGGGTGGCTGCGGAGAATACGCGGTGAAGCCGTCAGACGATCCCTGAGCTGGCCGGATCCCCTAGCTCACCTGCCTGCTCGATGCGCTGCTTCAGGTCATCGAGCTGCCCGTCGATGCAGCGGGCATACGTCGCCAGGAGCACGGGGACGCTGTTACCCGCCCACTCCGCGACGGTCGCGGCCGGTACGCCGGCGTTGAGCCAGTTCGTCAGGGCCGTGTCCCTGAGGTCGTAGACACGGCGGCCAAGCGGCGAGTCGAACTGGTGCGGAGTGAGCACTTCCTTCCGGGCTCGCCTCCAGGCGCGCCTGATCACGGATGCTGCGAGCTCCCCACCCTTCTCCCCCTGCAACAAGCGATCGCCGGGCTTCAGCCCCTCCTCTTCGATGTGGGCCCGGAGAATCCGCGTCAGCGCCGGCTGGCATGGCACCGTGCGCATGTCTTCGCGCGCTCGGCCCTTCAGTCCTCGCTCCTCGCGCAGCTCACCCGTGTCTGTCCACTGTCCTCCGACCTCGGGGCGAGCGGTGTGGAGCAGCAGCTCACCCCACTGATCTTCGGCATCAGGTCCGGGCAGGTGCACGTCTCCGACGTCGATCGCCACGGTCTCCTCGGGACGGGCACCGGTGTAGTACATCGTGGCGAAGAAGGCGTGGAGGCGTCGACCACCCCTCGGCCTCGCGTAGACCCATGCGAGCAGGGCGGCCGCCTGCTCTCTGTTGAGGAGCGCCCGCTTGTCGACGGCCGAAGAAGTCCTGGCCGACGTGGTGCCCCTGCCCTTGGGGAGCGGGTTCGTCTTGAGCACCTTCTTCTTGATCGCGTATTCGAACAGCACGTTCAAGATGCGCTTGGTCCGCAGGGCCGAGCTGGCTGCCACGGGCGTGCCATCCAGCTTCGTCCCGGCCGCACGCAGGACCGTGTCAACGGTGCCTTCGTCCTCCCATGCGGCCAGGTCGAGCGAGTTCCGCTGCACCCAGCGCAGGATCACGGCGATTTCCGGCGGGGCCTGGTCTCGGCGCTTGGTGTTGAAGGCGTACTCGCGGAGGGCCCTACGTACGTCGACCCCATGGAACGCCGTCGGCTGCGAGCGGAGCAGGGCGATCGTGACGGGCGTGAGCGCCTTGGCCACGTTCTTCCGGTTGTTCGCGGATGTCCGCTCCCAGAGCTGGTCAACGAACTGGATCGCAAAGTCGTACCACTTCACGGATGCCGCGCGGGACTGGTACGAGACCGGCAAGCCGGTGGTGAGGCTGAATGCCTCCCCCTTGCTGGCCGCGGACACCAGTCCCGAACGGAAGGACTCCGCGAGGGCGGCCTTGGCGAACGGCTTCCGCCACTCCTTCCCTTCCAGCTCCCAGCGGACCGTGTACGTGGTCTTCGTCTTCCCCAGGTACACGGAGGTCTTCCAGAACTTCACGTCGTACGTCGTGTCCATCAAGCAGCGTCCTCGTGGTCGCACAGCCAGAGTTCAAGGTCGGCGCGGCGCACTCGGATGTCGCCGTTCGGGAGCTTGATACAGCGGGGCGCCCGCTGCTTCTGGCGCCAGTCGTAGAAGGTGGAGCGGGTGATCTGAAGCTCCTCGCAGACCTCGGGGAGCGTGAGCATCGCGCGGCTCTTGGGCGCGGCAGCCATGATTGAACTCCTCATCGCTGTAGGGCGGGGCTCTTGGCCCCTTCTGCTGAGGTCCGCTACCTCCGCTACCTCCGCTACCGCCCTGGTCAGGGGCATGATCGGAGGTAGCGGACGGGGTAGCGGTAGCGGATGCGTGCGCTACCGGCCCCGCCTTTCGGGCGCGAGGCCGGTAGCGGGGTAGCGGGTCAGGTAGCGGACGGGAAGAGCTCTTCCGCTACCGATTCCAGGGCGCTGACCTGCGGGGTAGCGGTGGTAGCGGAAGTAGCGGCCCCCTGGAGGGCAGGGGGGCAGTAGCGGTCCCACGCGTCGTACAGATCGGCCGCGTAGTAGCCCTTCAACACGGACCCGGCGGTCTTGATGTTCCGGGCCTTGACGGGGGTGTTGTCGCTGGTCATGTACTCGCCGAGCATCTTGGCCAGGCCTCGGGAGTCGAGCGGCCGTCCGGCCATGTCGGCCCACGGCGCCTCTTCCAGCGCGCACAGCCGGTCGAGGATGGCGACGGTCGGAAGCCGGTCGATGCCGACCATGACGTGGTCGCGCAGATCAGTCAGGAGCCGGATGCCGAGGGACCCTTTGTCGTCGGCGCGGGCGGCGTTGACCAGCTCGACGCACGCCGCGCGGGCACGCTCGGGCCAGTCGCCGCCGGCCGCGTCCGCGACGGACAGCAGGGGCTCCCACACGTCTGCCGGTCGGTCGGTGACGCCTTCGGGCATGTCCGGCCAGCGTCCGGCGATGTCCTCACGGACCTGGTCAGCCCACTGCGCGAGCCGGTCACGCAGCTTGTTGCCCTCCGCCTCGTGGAGCCGGGCGCGGAAGGGTTCGACGTGCTCGTTCCTGGCGCGGCGGCGCATGCGGATGATGACGGATCGGGTGGTGATGGTGTCGGGGAGATAGCCGAGTCCGGCGACCGCGACGGCGGTGTAGGAGGGGAACTCCACCACGGTCTGGTTGCCGCCGTCGCCGATGCACCGGTAGGTGACGCCGGAGCGGCGGTGGCCGGCGTTGAGGAAGCCGCGGAGTTCCTCGTTGTCGCCGGCCTTGGGGCCGAAGACGGTGTCGATCTCGTCGAAGAGGATCGTGGGCCGTCCGGCGGGGTCGGAGACGGATCGGAACAGGGCGGCGGCCCGGGCGTTCACCGCGAGCATCGGGCGGGGCACCAGTGTCTCCACCACCTCCAGCGCGCGGGACTTCCCGGAGCCGGGCTCCGGGGAGAGGAACGCGAGCCGCGGGGTGGAGTCGAAGGCGTCGAGCAGGTGGGCGTGGGCGTCCCAGAGGGCGACGGCGACGTAGGCGGCTTCGCGGGGGAAGACGTTGAACCGGCGGTGGAACTGCTCGACGTCGTCGAGCAGGGCGGCGCCGTCGACGGTCTCGGGCATGCGGTTTTCCCTCCAGGCGGCAGCGGCCGAGTGGCCTGTGTGGTCGGTCGGGTGCGGGTCAGAGATTGAAAGGACGCCTTCGGCGACGCCCTTCGGGTCGCCCACCACCGGCCCAATGGGAGGCTGTTCGGCGTCCTCGGCCCGCGGCGTGGTCGCGGTAGGGCTTTTCAGGAGCGGGGATTCGGCGCGGCTCATGCGACGGCCTGCCTCGGCCGGGCGGTGCGCAGGGACCAGTCGAGCGCGCTGCGGATCGTGGCGCGGCACTCGGCCGGCGGCAGTCCCGCCGACTCCCCCGCCGCCTGAAAAGCCTCCTCGGCCACGTGCCGAGGGATGTCTCCCCACGCGACGAACCGCCCCACGGCCCGTACGGATGTCAGCAACTGGGCGTTCCTGCCGCCCTCGTGGGCGTTCTGCACGGCGGCCGTCTCGCGCTCCAGCGCCACCGTGGCGACGCGGCCGCCGCTGGTGAGTGCGGGCGCCGGGGCGGCGGCGCCGATGGGCTTGGGCTGCCGCTCGGTGAGCGTGTCGGCGAGCCACACAGGAAGCGGCGCAGGGGCGATGCTGTCCAGGACCGTGTAGGCGCCGTCAGGGGTGTGGCTGCCGGGGGCGACGACGTACCCGCCCCACCCTCGGGTGTCGACGTGGGTCCCGAGCCGTCCGGCGGTCGAGCCGAGCCGGGCACCGGGCGGTTGGGTGAAGTACAGGTGCATTCCGCCGCGCGCGGTCCGCACCCGGTAGGTGGTCGGGACGGCCTGCCCGGCGCGCTCGCAGAGCGCCTCGAAGGTAGTCACGCCGTCAGGCGTTCCTTCTTCGTCTGTCGGCTTGAGCGTGTCGAGGTCGACCACGAGCAGCCCGGACGGGCCCGTGGCGATCCCGACGTTGTACGGGGCATGCGTCCACGCGGCGGCGAGCAGATCGTGGTCGGTCGTGGCGCGCTGCTCCGGGGTGCGGTGCCCGTTCGCGCAGCGGCCGGTGCCGGGGCAGCGGGCCGTCGAGTGGCCCGCGGGCCGCTTGTCGCGGGGCCGGAGCGGGAAGACGTGCCACCCGCGCTCAGCCGCCGCGATCGCGTGGGCGAGCAGGTCGAGACCGGGCAGGTCGATGCTCGGAAACCCGTCCGGGTCTCGCCGAACGGGGTCGGGTTGGGTCATGCTGGGTGTCTCCAGTTCTGTGAGAAGTACTGGCAGGTGAGGGCGGCCCGAGGCTTTGGCGAGACGCGGGCCGCCCTTGGCGTTGCTAGAACGGCGGCTCATCGCTGTAGCCGTTGCCCCACGGGTCGACGTGCGGCTGACGGCGGCGCGGGAGCCTGGGGAGCGGGAGGAGGACCCAGGAGCGGTTCTCGTCCCAGCAGGGGCACGGGTCCCACTCGGTCCCGGCGTATTCGCCGGTCTCGTAGTCGCCGTAGTCCCGGTTGTGGCCGCCCTCGCCCCGGCAGTCGGGGCAGTCCGGCCGAGGGGTGTCGGTCAGCACCAGGGCCGGGCGGGGCCAGGTGGTCCGCTGGATGCGGAGTCGCATGCGGTTCCTCACAGGTTCTGGATGGCGTTGAGGGCGGCGCTGATGAGGTGGTTGACGAGGGTGGCGGCGCCGGTGGAGGCGAGGGTGAAGCCGAACATGGCGGCCACGAACGCGCTTCCGTATCCGAGGTGGCGGGTCCGCAGGAGGATCACGAGGATGAAGCCGAAGAGCGCGACCAGCGAGATGGTTATGGCCATGTGGTGCTCCTCAGTGGTGGTCGGGTCGGATCACGCGGTGCGGGAGGGCAGGAGCGGCCAGTCGATGTGCCGGTGGTGGACGTAGGGGTAGTGGTCGAGCGGGCGCAGTTCGGCGGCGAGCTGTTCGGCGATGGCGACGGAGCGGTGCCGGCCGCCGTAGCAGTGGACGTGCACATGGACCCAGGGCTCGCCCTGCGTGTGCCCGCTGCTCGATGTCGGCGAGCGCGTCGGCGATGAGCTGGTGGGCGCCGGGCGTGGCCAGGACGTAGGCGGCGACGTCGGGGTGCTGCCCGGTGAGCTGGTTCAGCGTGGCGCGGACGGCGGGGTCGTCGGGCGGGTTGTGCAGGGCGGTGGTGTCGACGATCACGGGGTCGGGGGCGGTGGGGTTGTCGTCGTGTCCGGTGCCGTAGGAGGTGATCAGGATTGCGGCCATGCGGGTGCTCCTCAGCGGTGGTTGATGGTGCCGTTGGCGCGGCCGAACAAGCCGGTCGCGGTGATGTTCTGCGTGATGTGCGTCGTCGACCCGCCCGAGCCCGCCCCACTGCCCCCGACGGCGCGGCGGGCGGTGCGGATGAGGACGGGGACGGCGATGACGGCGGCGACGACGAGAGCGGCGGCGGACCACAGGGCGTGGCTCATGGCGATGAGTCCCGGGGCGGCGTAGGAGAGTCCGATGCCGGCGGCGCCGATGCCGACGCCGACGGTGGGGGCGAGCAGGGCTGTGGTCTTGGCCCATGCCGGGATCGGCTGCGCGGCCGCAACCGGAATCGGCGGCGGGGGCGCGGGCTGGGTGTAGGCGAGGGTGCGGACCCCGTTGGGGAGGGTGACCCAGTCGACCCCCGGCGGGATCTCCGCCGGGAGGATCACGGGCCGCGCGGCAGTCGCAGGGGGTTGGGTCCAGGGGTGCGGGGTGGTGATCTCGTACGCGGTCGGCTCGTACACAAGGTGCCCCTTTCACGGCGGCCGGGCAGCACCCCGAAGGTGGGTGCTGCCCGGTGGCCTTGCTTGTCGTGTCGCTTGTCGTCTGGCTTGTCGTGCGGCTTGTCGCTTGTCTTGTCTTGTCGCTTGTCGCCTCCCAGGTCAGAAGCCGTTTCCGGGCCGCTGAGGCCCGCTGAGGGCCCTTTCTGCGGGCGGGACGACAAGCTGAGGCGGGTCAGCCCTCGTCGGGGCTGCTGGAGGCGTGGCGGTGGTGGACGTAGCGGGTCTTGGTGCCGTTCCCGACCCTTACCGCGGTGCCGTCGTCGGCCCATTCCTTGAGCCAGCCGACGACGGTCTGACGGCTGGTGCCGTGCTGCTCGGCGAGCGCGCGGGCGATCGCCGAAGCGCCGGTGCCGTCCGGTCCGGCGGCGAGCAGCACGGCGAGCGCGGCCTGTCGGGCCTCGCTGTCCTGCTGCTCGTTGCGGAACGCGCTCAGGTTCAGCCCGGGACGCTCGGCGCGGGTGTCCGTGTCCGGCTCGGCGGTGGTGCCGAACTCGGCGTCGATCTGCGCCATGAACCGGGCCGCGAGCGCATCCTCATCGGTCGCCGCAGTGGCCGGTGCGGGGGTATCGCGCAGCGCGGAGAGGTTCAGCCCACCCGGTCGGGCGGGGCGGTCCTCGGCCGGCGGGGCGGGCCGCTCGTCGGCCACGGTGCTGGTGCGCATCCACGCGGTGCGGGTGGTGTCCCAGCGGCGGGCGTAGGCGGGGCCGGCCGCCTTCGCGGACTCCGCGTCCAGCCGCGGGTGGAGCGTGGAGGTGGCGCGGACGATGTCGGCGATCTGGTTCGGGGTGATCCGCCAGGACTTGAACAGGCCCGGCGCGCTCTCGGGGGTTCCGATGAACCCGGCGCCCTTGTACGGGGCCTGCTCCGGCTTGAGCCCTTGGGTGCTTTGGAAGATCCGGGAGAGGTCCATGCCTTCGACCTCGCCGCCGGTCAGGACGACGCGCGCCTTGGCCTCGCGGCGGATCATCAGGTTGCCCAGCACCGAGCCGGTGGCACCGAGCGCGGTCAGGACGGTCCGGATGCCCATGGCCCGCAGCAGCCGGATGACTTCCAGGATCTTCGTGGCGAGCCTGCGCATCTTCGGGTCGTTGCTGGCCAGGATCTCCGCGCCCTCGTCGATCAGGATCATGATCTGCGGGATCTGCGCGGAGACGGGCAGCAGGTCAGTGTTGGCCTGGGCCATGAGGTCCTGGTAGGCGACCTTGCGGTGCTTGCCCACGCGCAGGGCGGTGTCGAGCATCAGCTCGGCTTCCTCCTGGGTGGAGGCGAGCCAGTCGATGCCGGGCTGGGTCTCGCCCTGCGGGTTGCCGACGCCGTCGAGGGCGGGGCGGACCCAGGGCAGGCCGGCGGATCCGGCGTTGAGGTCGATGACCCAGCTCAGGATGTCCGTGGAGCGGGAGAATCCGGCGAGAACGTCGTGGACCATGTTGGTCTTGCCCGAACCGGTCGGCCCGACGATGAGGGCGCACTGTTCGCGCAGGTAGACCGGGATTTCCCGTCCGTCGGAGCGGACGCCCCAGGGCAGGCCGGTGTGGATGGACAGCGGCCCGTAGTTGGTGGGGTAGGGGATCTCTCCGGCGAGGACGTTGACGGTGGAGACGTCGATCAGGACGCGGCCCTGGTGGATGCCGGGGGTGGCGGCGACCGTGCAGCCGTGCGGCAGGCGGGCGTCGGCCGACAGGCGGGCGGAGTCCTTGGCGATCTGGTTGTAGGTGGTGCCGCCGGGCAGTTCGGCGTCGATGGTGAAGCCGGTGCCGGTGGGCCACTTCTCGATCGCCAGCACGGTGAGCGTGATGCCGCAGACGCGCTGGATGCGGTCGACCCACTCGGCGGCGAGGGTGCGGCGCTCGGCGGAGAGCTCGGCGGCGACTTGCCGTTCCGCGAGCGCGATGAGCTCGAGTTCGCGGGCGTCCTCGTAGAAGCCGACCGAGCGGGCTGCGGTGCCGATGCCGACACCGAGGACGGCCAGGGATCCGATGGCGGTCCAGGTCAGCGGACCGCTGGCCATGGCCCACGTGGTCCACCCGGCGCCCAGCAGCCAGGATGACGCGCGCAGGGCGATGGTGCGGGCGGACAGCCGCTCGCGGAGGGTCGAGACGGTGTGGCCGATGGCGCCGGCCGTGCCGACCGCCAGGGCCCAGCTCGGGGGCATGCCGGTGGCGGCGCCGGTGGTGGCGAGGGCAAAGGCGCCGGTGGTGGCGGACAGGGCGCCGGTCACGGGTCCGTGACCGGCGCTCCAGTCCCACACCGGCCCCGTGGTGGTGGGGTTGTCGGTGGTGGCCATGATCAGACGTTCCAGCCCTTCTCGGCCTCGATGCCGTTGCGGGGGTCTTCGTGGCGGGCGATGTCCTGCGCGTGGACCTGCCGGAACAGCGGTCCGACCTGCTCGGAGGAATCGACCGCGCGCATCAGCGCGCCGTAGATCTCGTCGAACGCGCCGGCGATGTCCTTCTCCAGCGGGAACTCGTTGTCGGACCGCTCGGCCAGGATCTTGAACGTCTCGGCCACGTGGGACAGGGCCTCGGGCAGGTTGTCGACCATGGACAGGATCTCCATGGCCGTCTCGGGCTCGTAGGTGCGGGCCGCGTTCGCCATCTCGGCGGCGGCTTCCTCGAACTTGAAACCGGACACGTTCACGACCTCCACAGGAGATGAAGGAGCAGCGGCGGTGAGGAAGGTGGGACGCTCGGCCTTGTCGCCGATCTGCTGCTCGGCGTCGAGGTCGGCGTCGATCGCGGCCTCGGCGGCGGCCAGCTGCTCGCGGATCGCTGTGTCACGGGCGGCCTGCTGTTCCTCGGCCGTGCGCAGCAGCCGCCGGTACAGGCGCCGGCCGGGGTGCTGAAGGGACTTGATGCCGAGCTTGCGGCCCAGCGGCGTGGTGAGCGTGCCGAGCGCGCCGACGGGGGAGGCGAGGAGGGCGGCGAGGAGGCGCCGGCCCTGCTTACGGGCGGCGGACTTCCACAACGCCCGTCGGGCTTCCCTGCGGACGGCCCGCTTCGCCACCCGGGCCTGCTTCGCCGTCAGCCCCGCGCGGACCTTCCCGCGCGCCCCGTCGACCGCCCGGGCGGCCGACCGGTCCCGGGCCGTACGGGCCCGCTGCACGGCCGCGTCGCGACCGGCACGGACCCTGCCATCCAGCAACGAACGGCCGCCCGTGGCACGGCCCTTCCCGCCCCCGCCGCCTGCGCGGCTGGTGGTGGAGTGGCGGGGCGAGGGGGTGTTGCGGCGGGTGTCGGCGACGGCCCGCCGGTTGTTCACAGACTGTGCGCGGCGCTCCGCGCGCGTCGGAGCGGTGGCCGAACGGGCTTCCTGCCGCAGGGCCTTGACCTGCCCCACACGGCCCTTGGGCTGCGTGCGCGACACCGACGGGGAGGAAGTGCCGACGTTCCCCGTGCGGCCCTTGGCCGACCGCGAGGAACCCGAGCCGCCCTTGGACCCGGCGCCCCGGCGGCTGCCAGCGCCGGTGCTGGTAGGGCTCTGGCGGGACAACCGTGAGGGCGGAATCTTCGAGGTCCGAGCCCGTGCAGTGGTCTTGACGGTGCGGTTGCGGGCCGCCCTGCGGGCCAGGACCACACCGCCGACGACCGCCGCACCGACGGCAGCGAGGGCGGCGCCGGGCGGACCCGCCGTAACCGCAGCGGCAGCGATACCGCCCACGGTGCTGTTCACGCCCGTCGTCGCGAGCGGCACCACGGGCCAGCCGCCCGGGGTGTGCTCAACCTTCGGGCTTTCCTTCACCCGCTGCTCGGTGGTCGGCGGCGAAGGCGGAGGAGTCGTCGGGGCCGGCGGCGGGGCGAGGGTGCCTACTACCGGCTCGGTGCTGATGTCCGTCATCCTTGCTACCTCCCTTAGGGAGATCTAGGGGCCCAGCCGGGCTGTGGAAGGTTCACGGCTGGGCCCTGCCTTATGTGCAGGTCAGAGGGTGTTCGGCTCCAGCGAGAAGAACAGCACGGTGCCGTTCTCCATCGACGGGGAGCGGCGGGAGGCGTCGGCTCGGAGCTGGACGAGGAGGTCGTAGCGGGTCCACCCCTCACGCGGGGTGTGGGTGCCGGACAGGGTGCACACGCTCCCGCGCTCGCTCTGCAGCGTCAGCACGTACATGTGAGTGCCCTGGGGCTGGTCGTCGATCTGCACGATGAAACCTCCGGATCAGGAAGCGAGTTGGGTCGAGTCGTCCGCGCACGGGACGCACATGCCGAGGGAGCGCGGGATGCGATACCCGGCGTCACGGCGGCAGTTCGGGCAGATGCACTGGGAAGCGTTCGCCCGCGCCAGGGCCGCCCGCTTGGCGGGGGTCATGGGACGGACGGGCTTGGCCCGGTCGATGCGGTAGAGGTAGGCGACCAGCGGCCCGCGGCGGCGCCGGGGGCGTTCGAGCTGGGCTGCCACGTCCTGCCCGCCGGGGCGGAGCCCCATCGCGCGGAGCTGGCGGTAGGTGGCGTAGCCGTCGGGGGCGAGCCGCCACCGGTAGATCGGCAGGCCGCTCATGACGTGGCACCTTCGAGCGTCCGGCCGGATGTGATGTCGCGGAGTTCCTGGTAGCGGGTGGAGACCCAGCCCACGGACCAGCCGCACAGCTCGGCGGCCTGCCGCACCGACAGACCTGCGCCGAAGGCGGCGGTCACGGTCTGGCGGGCCAGGTCTTCCGGCTGCTTCTCAGCGGCGGGGCCGGCGGCGAGGAGAGCGGCACGTTCACGCTCGGCGCGCTCGGCTGCCTGCTGCTGTTCACGGCGGGCGGCTTCCTCACGTGCCCGGCGCTCCTGTTCGCGCTGCTGCGCGGCCTGCCGTTCACGGGCCTGTCGCTGCCGTTCACGCTCCAGCTCGGCCGCTCGCTGCTGTTCACGCTCCCGCTCGACTCGTTCACGCTCGGCCTGCCGCTCACGCTCGGCGGCGGCTTCCCGCTCGCGCTCCTCGCGCCGCGCCCGCTCCTCGCGTTCAGCCTGTTCACGTGCCAGGGCGGCTTCGTGCTCACGCTGTTCACGGGCCATCCGGGCCTCGAACTCCCGCTGCTCCCGGACACGCCGTTCGGCGGCTTCGACCCGCTCGACGGCGGCCCGCTCCCGCTCCTGACGCTCGGCCCGTTCACGCTCCTGCACGGCCGTGAGCGCGTTCGTGATGGCCCGGCGGTAGGCCAGGCCGGTCTCGGCGGTGACGATGAGCAGGAGCGGCGCCACGGCGTGCACAGCGACGCCGACCAGGTCTTTCGCCAGGGCGGAGTCCGCCACGTTCAGGGCGAGGGTCATGCCGCCGGTCATCCACCGCAGCGCGATGGGCCACCGGCCACCGTGCCCGCCGAGCCGGGCCAGGACCGAGTCCAGGCGGACCACGATCACGACCGCGGCATCGACCACGAGGGGCAGGATCGGGGCGGTCCAGTCCCACTCGTCCGCCGTGTGCGCCGCCATGAGCGGCGTCACGGTGAGGACCGAGTAGAGCATCGCGCCGCCTACGATCAGCCACGTGCCGACCGACAGGGCCCGTTCCGCTGAACGGATCTGAACGTCGTTCACGCGGGCACCTCCGCCCGTGAACGGGCCTCCTCGACGGCCGGGAGGGTGCCGAAGCCGGTCAGGTGCAGCGCGGCGCCGGCGTAGTCGGCGTGAACGGTCAGGACGCAGGTGCGGCCGTCACCCTGAACGTGGTGGGCCACGTTCAGCGGGTCGAGCCCCAGGGCCTCCCGCCACGCCTCGAAGGCGCCCAGGTCGTTGTGGAACGACAAGTCGAGCCGCTCGGGGAACACAGTCGAGAGCGAAACGCACGGCGCCGGCAGGTGCGGCTGGTCCACGCTCAGGGTCCGCAAGGCCACCAGCGGCGCGCCGAGGTCGCCGAGGATCTTCGCGTTCATGCGGCGCCGCCCAGCGTGCCCACGCGGTTCGTCAGGTCACGGCGCTCGGCCAGGACCCGGTTCCGGGCCCGGCGGATGCGCCGCTCGTCCAGCACCGTGGCCGGACGGTCGAGCAGGTCGATCTCCACGTCGAGCAGGTCGACCTCCGCCAGAATCAGCGGCATCTCCAGCTCGATCGCGTCCAGCTCCGCGCCCGACGGCTCACCGTCGAGCCCGGAGGCCGTAACAAGGGCCTGAAGTGCAGCGATGGACTTCATTGGGTCTGCTCCTTCCAGTCAGGAACGGCCCGAACGAACCCCCGGTGTTGCAGCACCGGGGGTTCTCGCCTGTCAGCGCGGGCCAGCGCCCCGGCCGGGAGTCGAACCCGGCCTTCGACCATCGGGACTGCGGCGACTCAGCCGAGGGCCGCACGCACCGCGCACCTCAGCCAGCCCCCGCTCTTGCGATCGCTCGTGGCAGAGCGCTCGGCGGCCATGCGCTCCCATTCCTGGGCCTCCGCTTCGCCGCCGTCGAGGCGAGCGAGGTGCGCGGCCTGCTCGTATGCGTTCATCTGCCGCCACACCTCGTGGCTCGCCGGTGTCACCGGACCAGACCGCGCCGTACCGCTCGCGACACACTGCGCGAAGTACTGCTCTTCCGGCGTCTGCATGTCACGGAACCTGCGGCCCATAAGGGCCTCCCTTCGTCGCACGTCACATGGAATGGGTCCCGGCCGATAGCGGCCCCGGCTCCCCTCGACCCCGCCCGTACGAGACGGGCGAGGGAGGCAACCACCCGCAGCCGGGGCTGCGAAGGAGGAGGAAGTGCAAGGTGGCCCCCGTGGGGCCTGCGATCTCTGCCCTTGTCTCACCGCAAGTGGACGGACTCCTTCGGCCGTCCCCAAAGGGCGACCCGGAGCAAAGTGCTTGCTGCTCGTGCGGCAGGGCCCGCGGCTTGTCGCAGGTGCCTGGATTGTCTTGCTGACGGCCGCTCTTCCCTAGTGCAGGCTGCGGTGCGTCCTCTGTTCAGTTCTCAAGCCAGCAGTCGCTTCCATCGAGCCGACCCGCCAAACGCGGAGCCCTCCGGGCGTGAGGTACATGTAGTACCTGTTCCTCATAGTGGGGTGGATGGTTCGCGGCGTCAAGTCCTTCGGTTTCTTCGACTTCGCGAGCCCGCCCCGCTGAGGTACCTAAAGCGTGGCCTGATCAGGCACGACGATGAACCCCGCACTTGCCCAACTCCCGGACGTCTTCGCTACGGTGAAGTCGTCCCAAGTCGTCCCACAGGGGGAGAGCACGGCATGGCGAACGAACGGTTACGCGGCGCGATCATCGAAAGCGGCATGACGCTTGATCAGATCGCTGAACGCCTAGGTGTGTCGGCGAAGACCGTGGAGCGCTGGGTCAACGAGCCGAAGCGTCAGCCGTACCGCCGGTACAAGTACGCGACGGCATCCCTGCTTCAGCGCGAGGTCTCCTACCTCTGGCCGGAGGAACGAACGTCGGCGGAGGTCACAGAGGCAGGCAGCGCCGAACTGGTTCAGCTCTACCCGCACCGCTCCGTCGTACCGAATCGACTCTGGCCGCAGCTCTACGCCGGCGCCACGCGGCACTTCGACGTGCTGGTCTACTCGGGTTTCTGGCTCACGGAGGATGCGGCATTCCACCAGGTCGTGAAGGAGAGAGCGGCCGCTGGCGTACGGATCCGGTTCATGCTCGGCGACCCCGATTCGGCCGCCGTCGCCGTGCGCGGCGCGGACGAGGGCATCGGCGGTGCCATGGCGAGCAAGATTCGCAACGCGTTGGTGAACTACGCTCCCCTGTTTGGCCTGCCAGGGGTGGAGTTCCGGCTGCACTCCACCACGCTCTACAACAGCATCTACCGCGCCGATGACGTGATGCTCGCCAATGGGCACTTGTACGGCGTCGGCGCCTACATGGCACCGGTTCTGCACCTGCAACGCGTCCCCGGAGGAGAGTTGTTCGACGCCTACGCGGAGAGCGTCGAACGCGTCTGGGAGAGCGCACGACCTATCTCCTCCCCCACTGACCTGCAAGGATCGGACACATGAGCCGGATCGATTACTTCCGCGACCCGAAAGCGCCAAAGGCCAACTCAGTGGTGCCTTCCGTGACGGTCGTGGTCCGCGACGACCGCGGGCGCCTCCTCCTGATCCACAAGACGGACAACGACCTGTGGGCTCTCCCGGGCGGCGGCCACGACATCGGTGAGCGGATCGGCGATACGGCCGTGCGGGAGGTGGAGGAAGAGACTGGGATCCGCGTCGAGGTCGACAACATCGTCGGGCTCTACACCGACCCTGATCACGTCCTCGCATATGACGACGGCGAGGTGCGGCAGCAGTTCTCCATCTGTTTCCGGGCCCACCCGGTCGGGGGCTCTCTCCGCACGAGCAGCGAATCGAAGGAGGTCCGCTGGGTGGACCCGGCAGACCTCGACGGCTTGGACATTCACCCATCCATGCGGCTGCGCATCGCGCACGGCCTGGACGAGACTCAGCGGGAGCCCTACCTCGGCTGAGCCCTGGCCGCGGCGGCGGCCATCCGGTGCTCCACGCGCTCGTTCGCGGCATAGATCTCCGGCGCCGCTCGCTGGATGAACCGGCCCACGATCGTGTCCGGCCCATACCGCTGGACGATCTCGTCCAGCCGGGCCGCCGGCGTGGTGTGCCCGCCGTCCGGCGTCGTCGTCATGTCGGAGACGATGAGCGCGTCCACCAACTCCGGTCGCTCAAGCTCGAACTCAGTCTCCAACTCATGCCGGAGCCCTCGCTCCTCGGCTTCCAGGAGCGCACAGGAGTGATGGGCCACGAGTCGCACGACCCGTTCGTCGGCGCCCTCCTGGTCGCGGAGGAACCGGGCGCCGTCGAGCGGGTGGAAGCCGGTGTTGGCGATGGAAGGGGAGTAACCGACGTCGTGCAGAACGGCGGCGGCCTCCAGAAGCTCGGCGTCTCGGCCGAGGATCGGGCTCAGGGAGCGGGCCCGCTTCGCGACGCCGAGGGAGTGTGCCCAGCGGCGCGGCAACGGGTCGGACAGCATCGATTCGGAGAGCGAGTACGCCCACTCGGTAAGCCCCATGCGTGCCAAGGTTACGAATCCTCCGGGTTCGTCGGGAGGGCGCGCACAGTGCGGCCCTTGCCGTGAATGGTGGCGAGCAGGCCGGTTCCCTCCATCTGCGCGAGGGCGCGCCGGACCGCCGTACGAGACGCGCCGAAGCGCTCGACCAGCTTCGATTCCGATGGGTACGCGTCGCCTACCGACATGGAGTCCTCGGTGATCACGTTGGTCATGCGGTCGACAAGCGGCGGGATGGGCTTGCCCGAGATCCGCCATCCGGCGCCGGGCACTGAGGCGATGAGTTTCTCGGCCTCCAGGACCTTGAGCGCGCGCCGGACGGTGTTGCGGGACACCTTGTGCGCGCGCATGAGGTCTGCCTCCGAGGGCAGCGAACCGCCCTCGGGCCCCTCGGCTACGTCCTTCCGTAGCGCATCGGCGATGAGCAGATAGGTTCCGCGCGGGCTGGCCTCCGGCACGGCACCTCCTTCCAAGAGCCTTCGACTAGTGCCAGGGTCGCACGTGATCACCGCAGATGGGCATGTGCCGGTAGGAGCTTCGGAAGCTTCTGTTGTCCCGGCCTGTGCATGCGTAAGAGTCCTTGGCAGCGCCCGTCGACTGATACGGGCCCGCAAGGACCGATCAACACAGGGGATCACGTTCCAAGGCAGCGCTGGCGCAAGCCAAGAACTCTCGTATGCCGCGCTCCAGGTTCTTCAGTTGATCAGGAAAGCCTGACGTGTCCCACGCAACCACGGTCGCCCCTGCGTCAGCGATGTGACCAGCGTTGCGAAGGAACCTGAACAGGGAAACCAGGCCGCTGGACAATTCGACGACAGTGTTGACGGAGGCCTCCAGCTCGGAGGGTCCGTCCAGAATGACGCGGCGCCCGCAACGGCTGACCTCATCGGCCAGCTCAATCGCACGGGCTATGTAGCCCTCTCTGAACTCATCCTCCTTCACCATGATCACACCTGCTTCGGCCCCCGTCACTTGGGACGATGGCATGAGCCTGCCGAGGGTGACCCATGGCTCAACATGGTCATGGAGCGCGGTCGCGGCCGACGAGAATGACTCGTAGGACGACCTTCTAGGCTCCCTACGCACCCGCAGGCTCTCGACCCGCATCTGAGTCTTAGCCAGCGATCTTGAAGTCAGGGTTGTCACAATTGTTCCGACCGTAGCTACTGCAGCGCCCAATACCGCAGCTACACCAGCGTCCATGTGGCGACCATCCCCTCTCTGGCATCGCAGCGTCTCGCCATGACGGCGGGGCTCAATGCTCTCGAATCGCTTGCAGGATGCCCGCCAGGGCGAGCCCAGAGGTAGCCGCGCGGCACCGTGGGCGCCTCAGGCAACTCCAGTCCCTCTACCGTCCGATGGCCCCCGGGGGTCGCCTCCGGAACCAGCCCCTCCGGTGAATACGCGGAAAATTCCTGGCGGGCGGCATCGCACACTGATCAGTTCCCCTGGTCAGAGCTCCGATCACCTTGAATCACACAGGTCCCTTCTAAGCACTTGGCCGCAGGTTCGAGTCCTGCCGGGGGCGCAAGACCGGGACCCTCCTTCGGGAGGGTCTTTTTGCTGGTCAGGGGCGGTTTCAGGTCAACGGACGGAGGCCGGGGAGGAGGGACCGGGGTGGCTCGATCCGTCCGGCTGCAACCGGCCAGAGGCGGCCTCTGGCGGCCTTTCGGCCCGTAAACGGCGCGAAGTTTCAGGGCGCTCTCCCGGTGGGGTCGAGGGGACAAATCGGCATTCGGGTTGAAGTGACGATCACGCCCGGATCATCCTTGCCGTCATGTCTCTCGCCGCCGCGCTCGACGTGTCCCACCTGCCGGACTACGCGTACGACTGGGCTCTGGTCGACGTCGAGACATCTGGCCTGATCGCCCGGCGTGACCGGATCCTCTCGATCGCGGTCCTGACCTTCGGGCCAGACGGGACCCAGAGCGGCGAGTACTCCACTCTGCTCAACCCAGGCTGCGACCCCGGCCCCGTGCACATTCACGGCCTGACCGCGGAACGGCTGAGCGGCGCCCCGACCTTTGAGCAAGTAGCCGGACGGATCGGAGCGCTGCTGCAGGACCGCGTCATGGTGGCCCACAACGCACAGTTCGACTACGACTTCCTGGCCCATGAGTTCGCCCGCGCCCGGCTGTACCTCCCCGTCACCCAGCGCCTGTGCACCCTGGCCCTGAACCGGCGTGTGGAACCACCCACCGCCGACCTCAGCCTGGCGTCACTGGCCGCCCACTACGGCGTGCCGCAGACCAGCGCACATGACGCGCTGGACGACACGCGCGTCCTCGCGGGGATCTTCCGGTCCTCCCTCTCCGAAGCCGCACGGCTGGACGTCCCGCTACCGCTGGTGCCCTGCCCTCCCCGGCAGGATCCGCAGTTCGCGCCGAATCCACCGAAGACCCCGTGCGCCTACCGGAACCCGGGCCGCCTGACACCCGGCGGCCCGCTCGTCCAGGGCATGAAGATCGCCATCACGGGCGAGACGGCGACCTCCCGGGCCGAGCTGGTGGCCCGGTCCGTCGCCGCCGGCCTGAACGTCATGTCGTCGGTCAGCAGGCACACCAGCGCTCTCGTCACCAACGACGCGGCCTCGGGCTCGGCGAAGGCCCGGCGCGCGATCGCCGAAGGCGTCACGGTCATCGACGAGCACACGTTCCTCAAGCTGCTGGGAGACGTGCGCTCCGGAACACCGCACGAGAATCACACTCCGAAGAAGAGCCCGGAAGCGGCGGCCCCGGCCACACGGCCCACACTGCCCACTACGCCGACGCCGTCCCCCGCTGCGCCGACGCCGTTCCCCACTACGCCGACGCCGTTCCCCGCCGCGACCGCAGCTGTCGCGGACGTGCCCGCGCCCAGGCAATCCGAGTCCAAGCGTTCCGCCAGGCCGTTCGGCCGTCGGCGCGTCCTGGTCCTGGGCGGCACCCACGAGGAGGCGTCCGCCGCCCGGGCCAGGGTCGTCGAGCTTGGCGGCGCCGCCGCGATCAACCTCTCGGCGAGCGTCACCGACGTCGTCCTCTTCCCCGGGGGCGAACTCGACCGCCGCATGCCCCGCATCGCCGCGTTGGGACTTCCGGTCCATGCGCACGGATGGCTGGGAGCCCCCACCTCCGAGCCGGCCGACGTCCCCGCTCTGGACGGTGCGATGACCGACGTCCTACCGCGCGGCGGAGTCATCGATCTCCCCACGCTTCCCGCCGCCGGCCAGTGGCACGTGGGTGCTTCCTGGGCACAGCAGACGCACTGCGAGATCGACGTCGTCTCCTTCGTCCTCGACGAGGACGAGCAGGTCTCCTGCGACGGGGACTTCGTCTTCTACGGTGCGCCGGAAAGCCCCGACGGAGCCATCCGTCTCCTCTGCGACGGCCCGACCGAGCAAACCATCGCCATCGACCTCGCGGCGCTGCCTCCCTCCGCCCACCGGATCGCGATCGCCGCCGCCATCGACGGTGCCGCCACCTTCGGGGACATCGGGGCGGTTCGGATGACCCTCGCACCGGGCGTCGATGCTCCGGCCACGGCCCAGGCCACTCTGGACGCCGCCACCAGCGAACGCACTCTGCTCCTCGCGGAGATCTACCGCCGGGGCCCGAGGTGGCGCTTCCGCGCCGTCGGCCAGGGATACGACCACGGCCTGGAGACCCTCGTACGTGGTTACGGCGTCGACGTGGAGTAGCTCTCGTCGCTGTCAGAGGTCAGATGTCAGATGTCAGATGACGGGGTGCCCCGGACGGGGCGGCGCCACGTCCGGACACGCACCCGGCTCGCGCGCGCCGAACCGTGTGGCGTTGGTCGAACCTCCCCCTCGGCCGAGGGATACGGTGCGGCCATGTTCTCTGGGCAGGCCGGCCGGACGACGAGATACACAGCGGAGGACAACTGGTGGCCGTCCTCCAGGATCTGCATGTCGAGGCCCGTCACGAACCGCAGCAGCCGCCCGATGGCTGGTCGCTGACGACGGGCAGAGCGGCGGCCGGGACGCCGAGCCCGACGGGCTGCGGGGCGGGGGCGCAGCAGCCGCCGGAGTCGTCGGACCCGGCGTCGGGGGTGTCGAAGAGGCCGGAGCCGCCGCACACCCCTGTCTCAGGAAGGGTGAGTTCGACGCGGTCGGCGGCGTCGAAGTCGCCGGCGATGGCGGCGGCTACGGAACGAACCTGCTCGTAACCGGTCATGGCCAGGAACGTGGGCGCGCGGCCGTAGGACTTCATGCCGACGAGGTAGACGCCCTCCTCGGGGTGGGCGAGCTCGCGGTGGCCGTGCGGGTAGACGGTGCCGCACGAGTGCTGGTTGGGGTCGATGAGCGGGGCGAGCGCGACCGGGGCCTGGAGCCGCTCGTCGAGACCGAGGCGCAGCTCGGCGAGGAAGGACAGGTCAGGACGGAGGCCGGTCAGGACGATGACCTCGTCGACCGGTTCGAGGCGGCGACCGTCCTCCGCCACGAGCACCAGCTGGTCCCCGTCGCGCTCGAATTCCTGTGTACGGAAGCCGGTGACTGCACCGGCGTGGCCCTCGTCGACCGCTGCCTTCGCGGCGAGGCCGAGCGCACCACGGGCGGGAAGCTGGTCGGCCGTACCGCCGCCGAAGGTGGAGCCGGACATGCCGCGGCGCAGGATCCAGGTCGCGTGCGTGCCGGTGCCGTCCTCGGACTTCGCCAGGTCGGCGAGGGAGGCCAGGGCCGTGAAGGCGGAGGCGCCGGAGCCGATGACGGCGGTGCGCCTGCCCGCGTAACGGGCCCGTACGGCAGGGTCGTTCAGGTCGGGCACGCGGTACGAGACACGGTCGGCCGCCGCGCGTTCCCCGAGGGCCGGGAGGCCGTCGCCGCCCGCCGGACTCGGGACGGCCCACGTACCGGACGCGTCGACGACGGCACGGGCGAGGATGCGCTCCTCCCGCCCGTCGGCGTACGTGACGTGGACGGTGAAGGGCTGGTTCTCGCGGTCGGCGTCGACGATCCGGTCACGGCCGGCGCGCGAGACGCCGGTGACCCGGGCGCCGGCCCGCACCTTGTCGCCGAGGACGTCGGCCAGTGGCTGGAGGTACGCCTCCGCCCAGTCGCCACCCGTCGGGTACGTCGTCGCGTCGGGCCTCACCCAGCCGGTGGGGGCGAGGAGCTTCTCGGCCGCCGGGTCGGTGAGCTCGCTCCAGGTGGAGAAGAGCCGCACGTGCGCCCACTCGCGCACCGCCGCCCCTGCGGTGGGGCCGGCCTCCAGCACCAGTGGTTCGATGTCGCGCTCGACGAGGTGGGCGGCGGCAGCCAGGCCGACGGGGCCTGCGCCGATGACCACGACGGGCAGCTCGCTGGTGGACGCGTTCACGATGCGACTCCTTGGTGTTTCGACGTTTGTCGATGTCGTTGAGTCAAGAATCCCATCTGATTCGACAGACGTCAACATAGGCGTCTATCTATACAGAGGGGTCTATGAAGTGGGGTCTCCGCAGTGGGGGCTTGCAGTGGGGGCTATGCGGCGGGGCTACGCAGCGGGGGCTATGAGATGTGTTCGATGAGTGTCAACATAGACACATGTCGAACACCAAGGTCCTGCCGCTGCTGGAGCCCGAGGCCGCCCCCTGCTGCCCCCCGCTCACCGAGCGGCCGCTGACGGCGGAGGAAGCGGAGCGGACCGCGATGATGTTCAAGGCGCTCGGCGATCCCGTCCGCCTCCGCCTCTTCTCGGCTGTCGCCTCGCACGAGGGCGGCGAGGCGTGCGTGTGCGACATCTCCGACGTCGGCGTCTCGCAGCCGACCGTCTCCCACCACCTGAAGAAGTTGAAGGAGGCCGGGCTCCTCTCGTCCGAGCGGCGCGGGACCTGGGTCTACTACCGCGTCGAACCCGGCGTGCTCGCAGCGATGCGGCAATTCCTCAGTCCGGCGGCCGTCAGCGCGTGATTCCCGCACGGCCGTCAGGGGCGGCCGGCAGGACGTCGCCGTGGGCGTGAAGGCCGAGCGCGTCTTCAGCGTTCCCGCGCGGCGGGCGGGCGGAGCCACCCTCGCCTGGCCGGGCGCCCGTCGTGGCGGCCGGCGTCATGGCGAGATCAGCGCGAGGTCAGCGCGAGGTGGGCGCGAGATCAGCCCGAGGCCAGCGCGAGGTCGGCGTCATGGCGAGGCCAGCGCGAGGTCGGCGCGAGGCGGCCAGCGCGAGGTCAGCCCTCCCGCTTCTTCGCGTCGATGTCGGCGACGAGGCCCTCGATGAGGCCCTTGATCTCGTCCCGGATGGGCCGGACGGCCTCGACGCCCTGGCCCGCCGGGTCGTCGAGCTGCCAGTCGAGGTAGGTCTTACCGGGGAAGTACGGGCAGGCGTCGCCGCAGCCCATGGTGATGACGTAGTCCGAGGCCTGGACGGCCTCGGGGGTGAGGACCTTCGGCTTCTGGTCGGAGATGTCGATGCCCAGCTCGGCCATGGCGGCCACGGCGGCGGGATTGACCCGGTCACCGGGGAGCGAACCGGCGGAACGGACCTCGACCCGGTCGCCCGCCAGGTGACGGAGGAACCCGGCGGCCATCTGGGAACGCCCAGCGTTGTGGACGCAGACGAACAGGACGGACGCGAGCGGGGTGTCGGACATCGGTACTTCCTTCGCGGCAGGCAGGGCTCAACCCGGACTGGTATCAGCCCTCACTGATGTGAGAGTATCAGCACATGATGACGTCAGTCGACACTGATCTGATCCGGGTACTGGGTGATCCCCTGCGCCTCCAGATCGTGACCATGCTCGCCCGCGAGACCCTGTGCACCACCCACCTGGTCGAGGAGACCGGGGCGAGGCAGACCAACGTCTCCAACCACCTGAAGGTCCTGCGCGAGGCCGGGGTGGTGGAGACGGAGCCGTGCGGCCGCTTCACGTACTACCGCCTGAGGCCCGAGGTCATCGAAGCCCTGGCTGGCCAGTTCGCCGACCTGGCCGCCACCGCCCGCGCCAACGCCGACACCAAGAGAGCCTGCCCGTAGGCCTCGCCCCACCTGCCGAGGAGTACTCGCCCGTGACCGCCACCGAGCCCGCCGTGAGCGACGCCATGGCCACCGTCCCGTCGCCGCAGCCCGCACCCGGCGCCACCCCGCCCCGCACCCCGCTCGCCGCCCGCGCCGCCGCCGAGCTCGTCGGCACGGCGGCGCTCGTGGCGGTCGTCGTCGGCTCCGGCATCCAGGCCACCCGGCTCACCGACGACGTGGCGCTGCAGCTCCTCGCGAACTCCACCGCCACCGTCTTCGGCCTCGGCGTCCTGATCGCCCTCCTCGGACCGGTCTCCGGCGCGCACTTCAACCCTGCCGTGACCACGGCCGAGTGGTGGACCGCCCGCCACGGCGGCGCCGGCGTGAACGCGCGCGAGCTCGCCGTCTACGTCCCCGCCCAGACCATCGGCGCCATCGCGGGCGCCGTGCTCGCCGACGCCATGTTCGGCGAGCCGCTGGTGAAGTGGTCCACGCACGACCGCTCGGCCGGAAGCCTGCTCCTCGGCGAAGTCGTGGCCACGGCCGGCCTGATCCTGCTGATCTTCGGCCTGGCCCGCACGGACCGCCTCCGCTTCGCGCCCGTCGCCGTGGCCTCGTACATCGGCGCCGCGTACTGGTTCACCTCGTCGACGTCCTTTGCGAACCCGGCCGTGACGATCGGCCGCGCCTTCACCGACACCTTCGCGGGCATCGCCCCGGCCTCGGTCCCCGGCTTCGTGGGCATGCAGCTGGTGGGCGCGGTGATCGGCCTGTGCCTGGTCGCGGTCATCTTCGTACGCGGCCGCTCATGAGCGCCCCGGTCGCCGTCGTGGTCATCGGCGGCGGCCAGGCCGGCCTCGCCGCCGGTACCACCTGCGCCGTCTCGGCCTGGACTTCCTGATTCTCGACGCGTAGGACACCCCGGGCGGCGCCTGGCGGCACACCTGGGATCCCCTACGGGGACTGGACCGGCCCCGCCTACGCCACCCTCATCGGCTTGGGCCGCCCGGCACGCGACGCGGCGCGCGCGATCGGACACCTCCTCGACGCCGTCTGACCCTGCGGGCGTTCCGTCGCCCGTCTGTCAGTCCGGGACGGTCGCCGGTGGGGGCTCGCGGCGGAAGCCGGGCACGAAGCGGGGCTGAGGCCGGTCAGCCGACGCGGGGGCTGCGGCGTTCGACGAGGACCGTGTCGCGCCAGCGGCCGTGGTGGCGGCCGATGCGTTCGCGGGTGCCGACGACCCGGAAACCCGCGCGGGCGTGGACAGCGAGGCTGGCCGCGTTCTCGGGGAAGATGCCGGACTGGATCGTCCAGATCCCCGCCGCCTCCGTGGAGTCGACGAGGGCCTTCAGCAGCGCGGAGGCGACACCACGCCCCCGGGCACCGGTGTGCACGTAGACCGAGTGCTCGACGACGCCGGCGTAGACGCACCGGTCGGACACGGCCGTGGCGGCGACCCAGCCGAGCACCCTGCCGTCCTCGCGGTCGAAGGCGACGAACCGGTGCTCGGGCAGCCTGGCCGCGTCGAAGGCCTCCCAGGTCGGGGCTTCGGTCTCGAAGGTGGCGTCGCCCTCGTCGATGCCGGCCTGGTAGATCGCCAGGACCTCGTCGGCATGCTCAGCGGTCATCGGGACCACGGCGAACTCAGCAGTCCCAGCCGTCCCAGCAGTCACCGGGCAGCTCCTCCCTCATGATGGCGCGGGCCGCCCGCGGGAACACCGACAGGCAGCTGCGGTTCACGGTGTACAGGGTCGAGGTGCCCTGCTTCTCGGGCAGGACGAAGCGGACCTCGGCCAGGATCTTCAGGTGGTGGGAGACGGTCGACTGACCGATGTCCACCTGGGCGACGAGCTCACCCACGGTCATCGGACGACCGGCCGCGGCCAGAAGGTGCAGGAGCCGGACGCGCGTGGGGTCCCCCAGGGCACGGAACCAGGTCGCGTACGTGCGGGCCTGCTCTTCGGTGATCGACTCGGTCCTCTTCATCGATCATCGACGATATTCGATGAAGTGAGATCCGGCCAGAGCGGCTGGATCGCAAGACTGTCGTGGGTGTTCGCAGCGGAGACGGCGACCGCGACCGGAAGACCGGGTCGGTCGGTGCCGAGAGGGATCTTCGATCGTTCTTGCTCACGGTGGCGCGCTCAGGGCTCCGTGGTCTGCCTGAAGCTGGTGAGGAGTGTCCGGGCGCGGGCACGGAAGGCTTCGTCCTGGCGGATGATGTGGGGCTCGACGCCCGAGCGGATCACCCGGGCGTCGCCGTCGGCCAGGACCGCGAGCCGGCTCAGGTGGTCGGCGTTCAGGGCGGCGCCCCCGAGGGCTTCCAGTGCGTCGCAGGCCCCCGTCGGGTCGGCGTCCGACTCGGCCGACGCCAGGGCGGCCGAGGCGAGCGCGGCATGGTCCAGCGCGGCGGGGTCCGACACGGCGACGAGGGCCAGCACCGCGGCCGGCGCCTGCGCCGGGTCGTCGAGGGCCGCCTCCAGCCTGGCGGTGAGCGAACGACCGGCCGGGCCGAGGAGCGCGGTCACCCTGGCGGCCCTCGCCACGGACCAACGCGTCCACTGGCTCTGCGCGGCACGGTCGAAGACCGAGGCAAGAACGGCGACCGCGGGGTCCGGGTCCCCCGTCACACGCCACAGCGCTTCGGCGAGGGCCGCGTCCGTGTCCAGCGCGCGCGTGGTGCACGTGCCCGGGTCACTGAGCGCTCCCTGGAGTAGGGGCGCCAGAGCCGCTCCTCGGGAACCGAGCCCGGCCGCGATCCCGGCGGCATCGCTCACGCCCCAGCCACCGCCCCCGAGTTCCTGTCCGAGGCATCCCAGCAGCAGCGCGGGATCGTCCGTGAGGTCGTACAGGGCCTGCGCCGCCGCGAGGGCCCCGCTGCGGGCGGCCGCCCGCAGCGCGGCGACGGCCACGGCGCGGTCCGCCGGAGCGCAATTCGCCGCAACGGAGGCGAGCGCGCGCGAGGCCGGGCCGGGAAGATGAGGGATCGCCGCGCACAGCTCCGGCAGCGCGGCCGCCGCCCCGGCGCCCCAGCCCGCCAACAGGGCGCACAGCTGCGGGGGTTCGTTGCCGCCGAGGGTCGCGGGCCGCGCGAGGCGCAGGCGTACGGCGTCCAGCAGGTCGCCGTGGTACGGGAAGGAAGCGCTCGCCGCGCCCCCCGGTCCGCTCGCCGCGCCCCACAGTCCAGCCGCCGCGTCGAGGGCGCGCGGGCGGCGCCCGAGGCCGGCGGCGAGGAGCGGGGCGGCCCGGTCCGGCGCAACGCGTACGAGAGCGGCCAGAGCACGGTCGGCGTGATCGTCCGCCTGGTCCGGGTTCCGTCCGGCGAGCGGGACGAGAACGTCCGCAGCCGGTGCGGCGGCGCCTGCCAGCCGTCCCAGGAGAGACGCCATGCCGAGCACCGCCTCCTCGTCCAGAGCCGCCGCACGCAAGCTCTCCACCAGGTGCCGCGCGGCACTGCGCGAGAGCATGCAGGCACGGTCGGCGGCCCAGAGGCCTTCGGACCGGACCTCGGCCCGGCCGTCCCGCAGAGCCGCGCGGACCAGGGCGAACGCCGCCTCCCGCGCCGGCTCGTCGTCGCGTTCCAGGAGGGCTTCGACGACGGCGGCCAGCGGTTCGCCGCGCTCGAGGTCGAACTCGGAGCGCAGGGAACCCGCGGGCAGGAGCGACAGCATCGTCGTGTGCAGGGACTCGTTCCACGGGGCGCCCCCGTCGAGGCAGGCGAAGACGGCGGCCAGCCGCACGACGGCGGGCTGGGACGGCTCCAGGACGGGAGCCGCCTCGGCTGCTCCGCGCCGCGGGTCGAGCCGAGAGATTCCGGTCAGGACCTCGGCCCGGACGTCGGATTCGGGTTCCTCCGCCCACCGGGCACGCAGGGCGGGCAGCACGGTCCCGGGGGTGCGGGTGTGCGAGACCGCCCAGGCGGCGGCCCGGCGGACGACCGGATCGTCATCGGACAACAGCGGCAGCAGCACCGCCAGTTGCCCGGCCACGGCCGCCCGCACCCTGCCCGGCGCCACGCCGCACTCGTCCTCGCTCGCCGCCATGCCGCCGAGCAGCGCAAGGACGTCAGCCGTGCGGTGTCCGGCGGCCGCGATCCGGGCGAGAAACGGCACCGCTTCCGCGCTGGCGGCGTAGACCGTCCCCTGGTGCAGCACGCTCCCGTACAGCTCGGAGAGCGCCGCGTCCGACGCGGCCGCATCCGTGTCCGTCAGGGCCCGGAGAAGGTCTGGGATGTCCTCCGCGCTGCCGTACGCATGGGAGGAGGAGGCCCAGGGGTGGGCGTCCAAGCCGTCGAGCGGGTGCGGGAGGTCCATGCGGAGCATGGTGCCAGCCGCCGCTGACAGCGGACGGACGGCCTGGGCTCTCGCCTTGACGGCATCCCCGGCCGGCCGTCCGGACCTTGACAGTGGCTCTGGCTGATGCAGCGATCAAGTCCCGCCAGAGACTCCCGACATGACGAGCCGTCAGACAGGCGGCCGGAGGGGCTTCAGTCGGCGATACGATCTTCCTCACCGCCCCTCTGTCACATTCCCGCCTCGGGAATCGTCACGTACGTGACGCGACCGGGGGGCCGGAGGGCGAGCCAGGGCCGCGCGAGGTCGCGCTGCCTCGGCGCCAGGCCCCCGAGGTCGTTCCGAGCAGCATGACGGTGTCCGACGACACCCTGACCCTGACGAGGTGCCCCGGCATGACGATGAAGATCGACTCGGTGATCGCACGACAGCGCGTCGACGACCTGGAAGCGGCCATCCCGTTCTACGAGCGGCTGACCGGCGAGACGGCCGGTCGCTTCGCCTTCGGCGGCGTGAGCCTGGCGAGCGTCGGCCCCTTCCTCCTGTACTGCGGTCCCGACGAGGCGGTGCAGCGGGTGGCCGGAGTCAGCGCCACCCTGGCGGTCGCGGACCTGGGCGGGGCCGTCGAGGAAGCGGTGGCGGCCGGTGCCACCGTGGTGATGCCGGCGCAGCCCACCCCCAACGGCCACCGTGCGGTCCTGCGGCACCCTCACGGAGGCGTGTACGAGTACGTCGGCCCCTGACGGGATCGCTCCTCCGCGCCTCGGGCGGCGCCCTCCGTTCCCTCCGTTCCCGCGCGTTTGCGGGTGGTGCGGTGCGGCCGGAGGCTGAAGGTGCGGGGTGTGAGGCGCGGCCGGGGCGGTGCGCTGGTGCTCCGGCCCGCCCGTACAGAGGGAGGTCATCGTCATGGGCACCGTCAAGGACATGCTCGCCACCTACCCGGCCGATCTCGGGAGCATCGATCAGAACAAGCTGACGCGTTGCATCGAGGCATGCATCGCCTGCGCCCAGGCGTGTACCGCGTGCGCGGACGCCTGCCTGTCGGAGGGCATGGTCGGTGACCTGACCAAGTGCATCCGTACCGACATGGACTGCGCCGACATCTGCAACGCCACCGCCGCGGTCCTCTCGCGCCACACGGGATACAACGCCGACGTCACCGCCGCCCTGCTCAGGGCCTGCGCGGTCGCGTGCAAGGCGTGCGGTGACGAGTGCGCCTCGCACGCGGACATGCACGAGCACTGCCGGGTCTGCGCGGAGGCCTGCCGCTCCTGCGCGGAGGCGTGCGACGAACTGCTGGCGGCCCTCGGCTGAACCTGACAGGGAGAGAGGGCGGACCTAGGCGGCCTTGGCGCCGGCCCCGTCCCGGGCCGGCGGCCAGCGCGGGTGCAGGCCGTCGATGTGGAAGTCGTGCGTGTGGCTCCGGCCGGCGCCCGCCAGGTGCGGGTGGTCCCGGGGCAGTTCGGGATGGGCGTGCTCCAGTTCCGCGGGGTCCGTCCTCGGCCACAGCCGTACGGCGGCGAGGGACGCGGCGAGCGCGATCACGGTGAGCGCGCCCGCCGCGACGGCCAGGCCCGCGCGGGCGGCGAGCCAGCCCGCCAGGGGGTAGGTCAGGAGCCAGCAGGCGTGGGTGAGGGAGAACCGGGCCGCGAAGGCGGCGGGCAGGTCGGGCGCTCCGGCCGAGCGCCGTACGAGCCGTCCGCCCGGGGTGAGGATCGCCGAGGTCGCCGCACCGATGAGCAGCCAGGCCACGAGGAGGGCCGCCCACGCCCAGGGGTCGTCCGCCCCCGGACCCGCCGTGCCTCCTGGCGCCCCCGGTCCGGCCGTACCTGCCGGCTCCCCCGGACCCGCCGTACCCGGACCCGCCGCGCCCGGTCCCCCCGTACCCCACCCCGCCGCCAGCCCCGTCGCGAAGGCGCCGAGTACCGCGGTCATGACGAACGCGGCCGGCAGCATGAGGGTGCGGTCGCCGACGCGGTCCAGGACGCGGGGCAGCGCCAGGGCCACGCCCATGGATCCGGCGCCGTACGCACCGAGGGCGAGCGAGACGTCACCGGCGGAGCGGCCGAACGCGTCGCGTACGAGGACGACGGTGTTGACCAGGACCATGGCCCCGACCGCCGCGACCACGAGGTCGAGGGCGAGCAGAGCCCGCAGGCGCGGGGTGGCGAGGAAGAGCCGCGTCCCGAAGACGGCCTTCGCGTACGGGCCGCCGGCGCGCTCGACAGGCCGGGGCCTGGGCAGCAGTACGGACACGACGAGGACGCCGGACGCGGCGAAGCCCGCGGCGGTGCCGGTGAAGAGCCACTCGTACGAGACGAGGGAGAGCAGCGCGGCGGCGAGGGCGGGGCTGAAGAGGCTCTCCAGGTCGTAGGCGAGGCGGGAGAGGGACAGCGCCCTGGTGTAGTCGCGCTCCGCGGGAAGGACTTCGGGGATGGTCGCCTGGAAGGTGGGGGTGAACGTGGCGGAGGCGGCCTGCAGCAGGAAGATCAGCACGTACACCTGCCACACCTGCGTGACGAACGGCAGGGTCAGCGCGACGCCGGCGCGGGTCGCGTCCATGGTCACCAGCAGGGCCCGGCGGGGCAGGCGGTCGGCGAAGGCGCTGATGAGCGGGGCCGTGCCGACGTAGGCGACCATCTTGATCGCCAGGGCCGTCCCGAGGACCGCGGAGGCGTTTCCCCCGGCGAGGTCGTAGGCGAGCAGGCTCAGGGCGACGGTCGCGAGGCCGGTGCCGACGAGGGCGACGACCTGGGCGGTGAACAGATGGCGATAGGTGCGGTTCCTCAGGACGGACAGCATGCGGCATCCCTCGGTCGGCTACGGGTACCTCACGGGTCTCGGCTCTGGGCTCTGGGCTCTCGGGTTACCGGTCGCGGGTCTCGGGTCTTGGCTACCGGTCGCGGTCCTTCCACCGTAGTCGATGCGTGCATGGTTGCGCACCTATTGACGCATGAGACGCGTGGGATGCGGACGCGCGAGATGCGCGAGACGTATGAGGGCAGTCAGCGCGCGTGGGCCTTACGGCGGACGCCCTGTCCTCCGTACGAAGGCGAGCGAACGTTTCCGCTGTTCCGGGCGCCTGTCGCCACGGGTCACGATCGCCGGGCCCGGCAACTCCGGGACTTCGCCCACCCGTTCCCGGAGGTGCTCCCCCGTGGTCCTCGTCATCGTCGTCGCCGCCGTCGCCCTGATCGCCGGCCTCGCGGCCAACCGGTTCCTGCGGCCGAGGCTGCTCAGCGAGGACGACGGCACGGGCATGGCCGTCAAGGACCTCGTCGGCCCGCTCCTGACCATGACCGTCCTGCTCCTCTCCTTCGTCCTGGTCACCGCCAACGGCTCGTACGGCAAGGCGGAGGTCGCCTCGCGCGGTGAGGCACGGGCCCTGGACCAGCTCGTGGAGACCGCCGAGTACGCGCCCGCGGCGCAGCGGGGGCGGATCCAGGCCGACGCCGTCTGCTACGCCCGCGCGGTCCGTGAACAGGAGTGGCCCGCCATGTCCGACGGACACGGATCGCCGGCGCCCAGCGTGTGGTCCACCGACTTCCGGCTGACGTTCCGCACCCTGGAGGGCAAGCCGGCCTTCGGCATGCTGATCGGCGCCGACAACAAGCGCTCCGACGAGCGCGAGGAGCGCCTGACCCAGGCCAGCGCGAGCATTCCCAGCGCCATCTTCTGGTTCATGCTCGCCACGCTGTTCATCACCGTGACGGCCCTCGGCATCTGCCTGCCCCGCAGGAACAACCGCGGCCAGCTGATCACCCTGACGGTGATCACCGCGCTCCTGACGACGATGCTGGTCATCATCCGGGACGTCGACCGGCCCTTCGGCGGCATCGTCGACGTCCGGCCGACCGCCATCACCGAGGTGGAGCGCCAGGCGACGCGCGACTTCCTCGCCCACCACCAGGCCTCCGAGCTGCCCTGCGACGAGGACGGCAACCGCCGCGCCGCCTGAGCGGGGCCTACGCCGCGAGACCGGCGCCCGCGCGGGGCGGACGGGAACGGCCGGAAGCGGGCATTAGACTCGGGCAACGTGGTGGACACCCAGTACGAAGATCTGTTGAGGCACGTGCTCACTTCCGGGACGGCCAAGGCCGACCGGACGGGGACGGGCACCCGAAGCGTGTTCGGGCACCAGCTGCGCTACGACCTCTCCAAGGGGTTCCCGCTGGTCACCACCAAGAAGGTGCACCTCAAGTCGATCGTCGTCGAGCTGCTGTGGTTCCTGCGCGGCGACTCCAACGTCGGCTGGCTGCACGAGCACGGCGTCACCATCTGGGACGAGTGGGCCGACGAGAAGGGCGACCTCGGGCCGGTCTACGGCGTGCAGTGGCGCTCCTGGCCCGCCCCCGACGGCCGGCACATCGACCAGATCAGCGAGATCCTCGACACCCTGCGCCGCGACCCCGACTCCCGCCGGATGATCGTCTCCGCCTGGAACGTCGCCGAGCTCGACCGCATGGCGCTCGCGCCCTGCCACGCGCTGTTCCAGTTCTACGTCGCCGACGGCAAGCTCTCCTGCCAGCTGTACCAGCGGAGCGCCGACCTGTTCCTCGGCGTGCCGTTCAACATCGCCAGCTACGCCCTGCTGACCCACATGGTGGCGCAGCAGGCCGGTCTCGAGCCGGGCGACTTCATCTGGACCGGCGGCGACTGCCACATCTACGACAACCACGTCGAGCAGGTGGAGGAGCAGCTTTCGCGCACTCCGTACGCGTTCCCCGAGCTGAAGCTCCACCGCGCGGACTCGCTCTTCTCCTACGAGCGCTCCGACGTGGAGGTGCTGAACTACCAGCACCACCCGGCGATCAAGGCCCAGGTCGCGATCTGATGGGCGTCGGGCTGATCTGGGCACAGGCCCACGACGGCGTGATCGGCGTCGCGAACACGATTCCGTGGCGGCTGCCCGAGGACATGGCCCACTTCAAGGCCACCACGCTCGGCCGTCCCGTGATCATGGGCCGCAAGACCTGGGACTCGCTGCCCGTACGGTTCCGCCCGCTGCCCGGCCGGCGCAACATCGTGGTGACGCGCGACCCCCTCTGGGCCGCCGACGGCGCCGAGCGCGCCGGATCCGTCCCCGAGGCGCTCGCGCTCGCGACCGAGCCCGCCGGCCCCGCGACCGCCGGGGCCCCCGACGCCGCCGTGCCTGCCGTGTGGGTGATGGGCGGCGGCGAGATCTACCGCGCCGCCCTGCCGTACGCCACGACGGTCTCCGTGACCGAGGTCGACGTGACCGTGCAGGGCGACACGTACGCCCCCAGCCTGGACGCGGCGACGTGGAAGGTCGCCGACCAGGACTCGGACTTGGGCTCGGACTTGGGGTCGGACTTGAGCTCGGACCGGGATTCGGACCGGGATTCGGACCGGGGCTCGGACTGGGCGACCTCGACGACCGGGCTGCGCTACCGCATCCGTACGTTCGTCCGCCGCTGAGCAGCGGCGGCCCCGCCGCGCCCCTCCCGCTCCCCTCCCCTCCCGCTCCCCTCCCCTCCCCTCCCCTCCCCGAGGGGAAGGTAGTGACCTGGGTCACTTTTCGTCACGGCTGACGGCAGCCCGGTGTCTTGATGCCGAACCCGTCAAGAAGACGGGACACGGCAGACGGAGGGGACACCATGACCGACAACACCAGCGCCGCCACCCGGAACGCCGCCCACGTCGTCGTGATCGGCGGCGGGTACGCTGGCGTGATGGCCGCGAACCGGCTCACCCGCCGCGACGACGTGACCGTGACCCTGGTCAACCCGCGCCCCGTCTTCGTCCCGCGGCTCCGGCTGCACCAGCTGGTGGGCGGCAGCCACGACGCGGTCGTCGAGTACCGGGACGTCCTCGCCGAGCGCGTCCGGCTGGTCGTCGACGGCGTGACGCGGATCGACGCGGCCGCGCGCACCGTCGCCCTGGCGGAGGGCGGCACCCTCGGCTACGACCACCTGATCTACGCGGTGGGCAGCGCGAGCGCCGCTCCGCGCGTGCCCGGTGTGGCCGAGTTCGCGCACTCGGTCGCCACCCTCGAGGAGGCGCGGCGGCTGCGGTCCGTCATGGACGCGACGCCCGCCTCGGCGCCGCTCACGGTCGTCGGCGGCGGCCCGACCGGCATCGAGACCGCCGCCGAACTCGCGCAGCAGGGCCGCCGGGTGACCCTCGTCAGCGGCGGCACGCTCGGCCCGTACCTGCACCCCCGGGCCCGGCGTACGGCGGCCAGGCGGCTGGCGCACCTCGGCGTGACCGTCCTGGGAGCTTCCGGGTCGGAGGGGCCGGAGGGCACCAGGGTGGTGGCCGTGACGCGTGACGCCGTCCACCTCGGCGACGGCCGTACGCTGCCGAGCGCGGTCACCATCTGGACCGCCGGCTTCGGCGTGCCCGATCTCGCCGCGCGCAGCGGACTGAGCACCGACGCGGCCGGCCGCCTGCTCACGGACGAGACCCTGACCTCCGTGGACGACGAGCGGATCGTCGCCGCCGGGGACTCCGCGGCCCCTGCCGACCGCTCGTTCCGGATGAGCGCCTACGCCGCGGGCTGCCTGGGCGCCCACGCCGCCGACACGGTGCTCCACCGCCTGACGGGCGAGCGGCCCGAGCCCGTCGACCTCTCCTTCTCCGCCATGTGCATCAGCCTGGGACGCGGCACCGCCGTCTTCCAGCTCGCCCGCAAGGACGACACCGCGCTGCCGCTGTACGTCGGCGGGCGCGCCGGGGCCAGGCTGAAGGAGATGTCCTGCGAGTTCAGCGTCAAGCACCTCGCGAAGGAGGCCCGCGAGCCCGGTTCGCACAGCTGGCCCAAGGGAGCCAAGGGGGCCAAGGGAGCCAAGGACGCCAGGGGGGCCAAGGGAGCCCAGGGGGCCCAGGGGGCCCAGGCGGCACAGGGAGTCGGACGCGGGTCTTCGGCAGGGGCCGACCGGGGCGGGCGAGTGACGGTGGCAGTCAAGTCGTAGTCTCTACAGCCCACTTGACGCCCCTCACAGGACACGAAGGAGAACGCCCGGACATGGACGACGACGACCGCACCGGCACGGACGAGGCGACCGAGGCGTTCGTCGCCCACCGCAACCTCCTCTTCACCGTCGCGTACGAGATGCTCGGCTCGGCCGCCGACGCCGAGGACGTCCTCCAGGAGACCTGGCTGCGCTGGTCGGAGGTCGACCTGGCCCAGGTCACGGACCGGCGCGCGTATCTCGTACGGATCGCCACCCGGCAGGCGCTCAACCGGCTGCGCTCCCTGAAGCGCCGCCGGGAGGCGTACGTCGGCCAGTGGCTGCCCGAGCCGCTGCTCACCGCGCCGGACGTGGCCGAGGACGTCGAGCTGGCCGAGAGCATGTCGATGGCGATGATGCTCGTCCTGGAGACGCTGGCACCCACCGAACGCGCGGTGTTCGTGCTGCGCGAGGTCTTCGACGTCGACTACGCGGAGATCGCCGAGGCCCTGGGCAAGACTCCGGCGGCCGTCCGCCAGATCGCCCACCGCGCCCGCCGGCACGTGGACGCCCGCCGCCCGCGTACGAGGGTCGCCCCCGACAAGGCGCGGGCGGTCCTCGAGTCGTTCCGGCGAGCGCTCGAAGCCCGGGATCCGCAGGCCTTCCTGGACGTGCTCGCCCCGAACGTGGTGCTCGTGAGCGACGGGGGCGGCGTGAAGCGCGCCGCGCTGCAGCCGATCGTCGGCGCGGACAGTTTCGTCCGCTTCTACCTCGGCGGCTCCGCGAAGGCGGGGGTCACGGTGACCTGCACGCCCACGACGGTCAACGGAAGCCCGGCGCTCGCGGTGCGGGTCGACGGCGAGCTGGACGGGATCATGGCGGCCCGCGTGGAGGACGGCCGCATCGCCGGCATCTACTTCGTGCGCAATCCCGAGAAGCTGACCCACGTCGCCGCCGAGACCTCCCTCACCCTGCGCTGAGCGCCCCGCCCCGGAGCCGACCTCGCCCGGCCCGGGGCCACCTTGTCCGGCCCGGCCCGGCGGGGCCACCTCGCCCGGCCCGGGCCCCGGGCCGACCGCCAGCCGTACGCCAGCCGTACGTCGGCCGGGCGTCGGCCGGGCGTCAGTCGTGCCAGGGCTCGCCCGTCACCTGGTGGTCCGCGTGGCTGATGGCCTCGACGACCAGCCGCTTCATGTGGCCGTCCGGCAGCGAGTAGACCACCCGGCGGCCCTCCTTGCGGGACTCCACGAGCCCGCCGAGCCGCAGCTTGGCCAGGTGCTGGCTCACGGCCGGCCGGGCGGCGCCCACCGTCTCGGCGAGCGCGCTGACGTCCGACTCGGCGCGCGAGAGCAGCCACACGAGGTGGAGGCGGGTGGGATCGGCGAGCAGCGCGAAGACGCGTGCGGCCGCGTTTAGTTCGCGGGCGCCGGGTGTGCGCTGGTGCGCGCCGGTGGCGTCAGGGGTGCCGTCGCGTGGAGCCATGAGGGAATCGTAGGCACATCGGGGCCGTCGGGGACGGGCCGAGCGGATCTGGCGGAAAGGGACGGACGGCCCACAGGCCTCCGGTGACGATCACCGCGAGGGCCGCGAGGGCCGCGAGGGCCGCGAGGGTCTGTCGGCGTCGTGCGGCAGAATCCGCCGCATGCCGCACACCCCGCTCACCTGGCTCGACGAGACCGACTTCGCCCGCTACGCGCTCCGCGTCGAGTTGGCGCCCCGGCGCTACCGCGTGCAGTCCCTGTTCCTCGAACCGGACCCCGACACGCAGTTCATGCTGGAGCGGCTGCTTCCCGAGTGAGGGCGGCACGGTCGTCAGGGCCGTCGGACGGGTAGACAGCTGATGTGAACACGACCGTCGCCGCGTCCCGTATCGAGCGGCTTCTGGAGGACGGGGTCCGCGGGCAGGTGTATCCCGGGGCCGCGTGGGCCGTCGGCGACGCCGGTGGAAGGCTGGCCGGCGGGGGCGTCGGTGCGCTCGCGCCCGGGGAGCGGCCCGTCCGCGCCGGCGACGCGCTGTTCGACCTCGCGAGTCTCACCAAGGTCATCGCCGTCTGGCCGGTCGTCGGCACGCTCGTCGAGAGCGGCAAGCTCCGACTCGACGTCAGGATCGGTGAGTTCTGGCCCGAAGCCGCCCCTCACGCGCTGGGCGACGTCACTCCGCTCCAGCTGCTCACCCACACCGCCGGGCTGCCGCTGCGCGCCAACCTCCGTGCCCTTTACGGGACCGATCCGCAGGACGTACGGGACGGAGTGCTGCGCGAGCGGCTGCGGCGGCGGCCGGGTGAGGCGGTCGAGTACACCGACCGCGCCGCGCTCGTCCTCGGCTACCTCGCCGAGTTCCTGACCGGGACGCCCCTGCGGGAGCTGGCCGGGACCCGGGTGTGGGAGCCCCTGGGCATGACGGACACGCGGTACGGGCCGCTGCCCGCGCCGCTGGCCGCGCGGGCGGCACCGACCGAGTACGACGAGGAGACCGGCGCCCATCTCCGCGGCACCGTGCACGACTTCTCCACCCGGCTGCTCGGCGGCGCCTGCGGTATCGCCGGCACCTTCTCCACCACCGGCGACCTGGGGCGCTTCCTGCGGCAGGTGCTCGACCCGGTCCGGCCGCCGTTCGGCGCCGAGTGGGTGGCCGAGTCGCTCCGCGTGCGGACCGGCCGGCTCGTACCGGCGCGCGGCCTGTTCTGGCACCTCGCGCCCGGCACCACGGCGCACGACGACATCTGGGTCCACTACGGCTTCACCGGCACCGGCATGTGGGTCAGCCCCACGCGCGGGCGCTGGGCCGTACTCCTCACCAACAAGCTCTACTTCACGCGCGCGACGGGCCCGGTGACCGCCGTCCGCGACGCCTTCCGCGAGGCCGTGTTCCCGTAGCGACACCCCGACCGCGACGGACGCGACCGACACCACGACCGACCGTGACCGACAGTGACGATTGTGACCGGATCAGGCCGGAATCGTTGCACGCCGTAAACGATCAAGCGGAGGTGCGACGGTGGGAGAACAGCGGACGGCGTTGATGACGGAGGTCGGCACGGATACGGATTCCCCGTCGGCGAGCATGCTTTCAGAGGCAGAGGCAACGGCAACGGCAACGGCAACGGCAGTGCCGGACGCGGCCTCGGCGGCCTTCCTCGACGAACCCGCCGCCGTGCGCCACGCGGCCGGCGAACTCGCCGACGGGCGCGCGGTGCTGCACGGCTTCGCCAACTTCTACGCGTTGACCGCCCGTCCCGAACCGGAGGCCGTCGCGCGGGTCAACCGGCTGAAGGGCCGCCCGGAAGGGCAGCCCGGCAGCGTCACCACCGTGCCGTCCCTGGTCCCCGGCCTCTTCGACTGGACCCGGCTGCCTGCCGAACTGCCCCGCAGGCAGGTGTGGTCACTGATGGAGGAGCTGTACGAGCTCGGTCCCTTCGGCTTCCGGGGACCGGCCGTCGACCGGCTGCCCGGGCATCTGACGGCGGTACGGGACGGGGTGAGGACCGTGCGGGTCATCGCTCCCGGCCGGCTCTGCCCGTCGAACGAGTTCCTGGCCGCGGCCCTCGACCGGATCCGCTCCGGACCCGAACCCGAGCGCGCACCCGGCACCATGCCCCATGCCGAGCCCCGCACCGGGCCCCACGCCCGGCCCCGCACCGAGCCCGGCGCCAAAGCCGTCCCCAAGTCCCGTCCCAGCGGCGGCTTCCTCTTCGTCACCTCGGCCAACCGGTCCGGCGAGCTTCCCCATTGGCGCGGTGAAGGTGCCGTCCGCGACTTCGGACACGAGCCCGGCGTACGGGTCCTGGCGCATCGCGACGACGACGCGGCGCGGCGGCGGTATCCGCACCACGGCCCCGTGTCGGTGAGCGTCGTGTCCTTCCACCGCCCGGCCGGCCGCGGCCGGGCGGGGCTGCCGGCGCTGACGCTGGAGCGCCCCGGCTCCCTGTCGGCCGAGCACATCCGGTCCGTGGCCGCGAACCACGGCTTCTCGCTGGTCGTCGCCCCGGCTGCCGCCGCCGGTCCGCGGCCCGGCCCGCGCGTCTACCTGCCGCCCGTACGCCGGTAGCCGTAGGCGCGCAGGAAGGCCGCCACGCCGCCGCGCAGCAAGCGTTCGGTCTCGGCCTCCGGGAGCGGCAGGACGCCGTAGTGGGAGCGCTGGAGGACGGTGGCCGAGGTGAGGGCCAGGAAGTGGCCGCTCGCCAGTGGCGCGTCGCCGTGCAGGTCGAGGAGGCCGCCGTCGGCGAGTGCGCCGAACGCGGCGGTGAGCGCGGCGGCGACCGGTGCCGGCCCCGCTTCCTGCCAGGCCTCACGGACCTCCGCGGGGACGTGGTCGGCCTCGGCGGAGATGTGGCGGACCAGGGCGAAGTGGTCCGGGTACTCGGCGATGAGGTCGGTGAACGCGCGGGCGAGGGCGACCAGGTCGCGTTCGAGCGCGTCGGGGTGGGGCGGCCGCTCGGGGTCCACGAGGGCGTGCAGCCGGGTGAGCTGGGCGTCCCGCACCTGGTGGGACGTCCAGGTGACGACCGTCTGGAAGAGCTGGGCCTTGCCGCCCGGGAAGTGGTTGTAGAGCGTGCGCGTCGAGACCCCGGCCGCGGCGGCCAGCGCGTCGACGGAGGCGCGCGCGTAGCCCTCGCGGCCGAAGACCGCGCAGGCCGCGCGGACGATGGCGAGCTGTTTCTCCAGCTTGCGGGGCGGGACCTCGCGCCGGGCCCGCTCCATCCAGGCGTCGTTGGTGCTGCTGCTCATGCCTGCACCTTATGCGTGACCACCCCTCGACTACAACGCACGTTGCACTTTCTACAACGAGCGTTGTACCTTCCTGGTGAGCCGGACGCACCGGGCGTCCCGGCCACTCGCCGAGGGGGAACAGTCATGTCCGAAACCACTGCCGGAACCCACGCACCGCTGCGCGTCGTCGTCCTGGTCGGCAGCGTCCGCGAGGGCAGCACGGGACCCGCCGTCACCCGATGGTTCACCGGGATCGCGGAGCGGCACGGCGGCCTGGAGCTCGACGTGATCGACCTCGCCGAGGTCGACCTGCCGCTCGCCATGCCCGCCTGGGGCGGCCGGCCCGGCGACCGTGCGACGGCCGCCCTCGCCGAGGTCACGCCGCGGCTCGCGGCCGCCGACGCGTTCGTGGTCGTCACGCCCGAGTACAACCACAGCTTCCCGGCCGCGCTGAAGAACGTCATCGACTGGCACCGGGCCGAATGGCAGGCCAAGCCGGTCGGCTTCGTCTCGTACGGCGGGATCGGCGGCGGCCTGCGGGCCGTCGAGCAGCTCCGGCTGGTCTTCGCCGAACTGCACGCCACCACCGTGCGCGACTCGGTCAGCCTGCACGGCCCGTGGTCGGCGCTCGGCGAGGACGGCGAGCCGCGCGACGCGACGGTCGCGGAGGGCGCCGCCAAGGGCATGCTGGGCCAGCTCGCGTGGTGGGGACGGGCGCTTCGTACCGCCCGTACCGAACTGCCGTACCAGGCCTGAGGGGGCTGCCCGCCATGAGCAAGACCCCACTCCGCGACGACACCCGCCTCCCGAACCGCACGACGATCGCCCCGAGCACACCCGCCGCCCCATCCGGACCCGGACGCGCATACACGTCCGCGTCCACGTCCACGTCCACGTCCACGTCCGTGTCCGCCTCCGCGTCCGGCGCCGCCGGGACGCCGCTCAACCGGGTCCTCGCCGTCACCATCCTGGGCTCCGTCATGGCCGTCCTGGACATGACCATCGTCAACGTGGCCCTGCGCAGCCTCTCCGAGGCGTTCCTCGCCCCGCTGGAGACCATCCAGTGGACGGCCACCGCCTACACCCTGGCCCTCGCGGCCGTCATCCCGACCGCGTCCTGGGCCATGGGCCGGATCGGCGCCAGGCGCACGTACCTCACCGCGCTTGTCCTCTTCACCCTCGGCTCCCTGCTCGCCGCGCTCGCCTGGGACGCGGCCAGCCTGATCGCCTTCCGCGCCGTCCAGGGACTCGGCGGCGGACTGCTCATGCCGGTCGGCATGACGATGGTGATGCGGGCCGCCGACCCGGCCCGGATGGGACGGGCGATGGCGCTGGGCGGACTGCCCGTCCTGGTGGGCCCGGTGGTCGGGCCCACGCTCGGCGGCTGGCTCGTCGACGTCGCCTCCTGGCACTGGATCTTCCTGGTCAACCTCCCCCTCGGCGCGCTCGCCCTGGCGCTCGCGGGAAGGCTGCTGCGCCCCGACGCGCCGCGCGCCGGCGACCCGGCGCCGCGCCTGGACGTCCCCGGTCTGCTGATGCTCTCCCCCGGGCTCGCGCTGCTCCTGTACGGGCTCGCGCGCGGCGGCGAGGGCGCGGCGGCGGCAGGCGCGTTCAGCTCACCCGGCGTGCTGCTGCCCACCGCAGCCGGTCTGCTCCTCGTCGCCGGCTTCGTACGGCGGGCCCTGACGGCGCGTGAGCCGCTGCTCGACCTGCGGCTGCTCCGCGACCGCACCTTCGCGGCCGGGATCGGCACCCTCGCGCTGTTCACCTGCGGCTACTTCGGCTCGATGCTGCTCGGTCCGGTGTACTGGCAGGCGGCCCGCGGGTTCAGCGCGAGCGCGGCCGGACTGCTCGCGGCCCCGATCGGGATCGCCGTCGGCGTGACCATGCAGATCGCCGCCCGCCGCATCGACACCACCTCGCCGCGGCGCCTGATCCCGGCGGGCGTCGTCCTCGCCGCGTTCGGCATGGGGCTCTCGGCGCTGCAGACCGGCGTCGCGGACGTGGCGGCCTGGCGGGTGGTCGGAGCGGCGATGGTGATGGGCGTGGGCGCGGGCATGGTCCTGATGCCGACGATGACCACCGCGAGCCGGAACCTGCCGAAGGAGCGGATGGCTGCGGCGAGCACCGCACTGAGCATCAACTCGCAGCTCGGCGCGTCGGTCGGTACCGCGCTGTGCTCGGTGGTCCTCGGCGCGGCGGGCACCGACCCGGCCGGCTTCCGGATCACGTACGCGGTCGCGGCGGCGCTGCTCGCCCTGGCGCTCGTGCCCGCCCTGTTCCTTCCGGGCCGCCGCCCCTGACCTCGCCACCGCTCCCTCCCCCGCAAGTCGGTCTTGTTTTCCAACTCACCACCCCCCTAGTGTGTCCAGAAATCAAACTGACACACCCTAGGGGGGCGTGGCGTTCCATGGGAGCAGCCAAGAAGCTTCCGGCCCGGCTGGCCGACCATCCGTCCGTACGCGCCGTGCTCGCCGCGCGCGCCGCCGACTCCGGTACCGACTCCGGCTCCGGCTCCGGCTCCGGCAACGGCACCGCTCCCGCGGTGGTCGACGCCGACTGGCTGCGCGAGCTGTGCCTGCGGGCCGGTGCGGACGACGCGGCGGCCGTGAGCCTGGACCATCCCGATCTGGCGGGCGAACGGGAGTACGCGGAAGGCGCGTTGCCCGGGACGCGGACGCTCGTCTCGCTCGTCGTGCGGATGAACCGGGACGACGTCCGCTCGGCGGCCCGCAGCGTCGCCAACCACGAGTTCCACCGGGCCGGCGAACTCGTCAACGACGCGGCCCGGACGGTCGTACGGGAACTGCAGGACGCCGGATACCGGGCGGTGAACCCCTCCGCGACCTTCCCCATGGAGATGGACGACTTCCCCGGCCGCATCTGGGTCGTCGCCCACAAGACGGTCGCGGTGGCGGCCGGGCTCGGCGTGATGGGCCTCCACCGCAACGTCATCCATCCGCGCTTCGGCAGCTTCGTCCTGCTCGCGACCGTCCTCCTGGACGCCGAGGTCTCCTCGTACGGCGAGCCGCTCGACTACAACCCGTGCGTGGAGTGCAAGTTGTGCGTGGCCGCCTGCCCCGTCGGGGCCATCTCCAAGGACGGCGACTTCGACTTCCTGGGGTGCGCGACGCACAACTACCGCGAGTTCATGGCCGGGTTCACCGACTACGTGCAGACGGTCGCCGACAGCGCGGACGCCGCCGACTTCCGCTCCCGGGTCACCGACGCCGAGAACGCCTCCATGTGGCAGAGCCTGGCCTTCAAGCCCAACTACAAGGCCGCCTACTGCCTGGCCGTCTGCCCCGCGGGCGAGGACGTCCTCGGGCCGTACCTCGACGACCGCCGGCACTTCATGGACACCGTTCTGCGGCCCCTCCAGGACAAGGCCGAGACCCTGTACGTCCTGCCCGGCTCCCCCGCGAAGGAGTACGCGGAGCGCCGCTTCCCGCACAAGGCGGTCAAGGAGGTCAGCGGGGGCTGGCGGAAACCGGCCCCCAAGGAGGACGCCACCCAGCCGCCGGGCATCCCCTAGCGGGTGCCCGCGAGCGTGACGCCCAGCCACACCGCGCCGAGTCCGGCCGCGATGCTCCCGAGGACGTTGGCCGCCGCGTAGCCGCGCGCGCCCGTCTCGTACAGCTTCAGCGTCTCGTACGAGAAGGTCGAGTACGTGGTGAGGGCGCCGCACAGACCGGTGCCGAGGAGCAGCCCGACGCGGGCGGAGGCGGCGCCGGTGAGCAGGCCGAGGACGAGCGAGCCGACGACGTTCACCGTGAACGTGCCCCAGGGGAAGACGGAGTCGTGGCGGGCCTGGACGGCGCGGTCGGTGAGGTAGCGCAGCGGCGCGCCGACGGCGGCGCCCGCGACGACGAGCAGCCAGTTCACCCGCGCGGCTCCCGCTCCGCCCCGTCCGGCCGCGGTGACGCCCCGGCCGGGCCGTACCGTACGACCTCGCAGGCGTCGAGGAGGACGAGCCCGCCGTCCGTGAGCAGCTCCTCCACCTCCGGCAGGAAGGCCCGTACGCGCTCCTCCGTGTCCACGACGAGGATCGCCACGGGCAGGTCCTCGCCCAGCGAGAGCAGCCGGGCGGTGTGCACCAGCGCGGACGAGCCGAAGCCCTCGACGCCGTGGAACACGGAGGCCCCGGCGAGTCCGGCGGCGTGCGCGCGGTGCACGATCTCGGTGGACAGCGGCCGGTGGCGCCAGGTGTCGTTCTCGCCGACGAGGACGGTCAGGCGCAGCGCGGGGCCCGCGAGCCGGGTCATGACGGCCTCCTTCGCGCGGCGGCGGCCCGGGCGGCGACGACGCCCGCCCAGACGGCGGCGAGCGCGGTGACCGCGGTCCCGCCCAGGTACAGCAGGGCGCGCGGGGCGTCGCCGGCGGCGAGCAGCCGCTGGGTGTCGAGCGTGTAGGTCGAGAAGGTGGTGAAACCGCCGCAGACGCCGGTGCCGAGGAAGGGGCGCAGCAGCGGGTGGGGCGGTGAGGCGGTCTCGGTCGCGAACACCATCAGCGCGCCGAGGAACGCGCAGCCGGCCGCGTTGACGGTGAGGATCGTCCAGGGGAAGGCGCCGGCCGGAGTGGGCCAGGCGAGGGTCGCCGCGTAGCGGGCCGCGGCACCGAGGGCGCCGCCGACGGCGACGGCCCCGACGACCGGCAGCTGTGCGCGGAATCCCATGAGGCCAGATTAGGCGCATACGGCGCCGCGACCGACGCGGAGCCCGGCCCCGGGCGCGGGCCCGACACGGACACGAGGCGGACCCGAACGACCCCGAAGCGGACCCGGGCGCGGACCCGACGCGGACACGAGGCGGACCCGAACGACCCCGAAGCGGACCCGGGCGCGGATCCGGAACGGGCCCGAAGCGGGCGCGGGCCCGAAGAGAAACGAGGCGCACAGGCGCGGTCCCCGGCCTGGGGCATTAACCGGAGCCCGGCCCGTGCTGCCTCGCGTTGATGTTCCGGGCGGATAGTCACACCGGTCAAAGGCCGTGCGGCGAGTCTGTCAGATCCCCCCGTGGGGTATCGCGGCCCCGATCGGACCGGCGGCGCGACGGTGTCCGGCCGGCGAGAGGCCCTGCCGGGGGCTTCCCGTGGAGGGTGTGTGGTCCGGCCACCACCAGGCGGCCCAGACGGGTGCCGGCTACACCTCCTCCTGGCGGCGCCGACACGGGACCGTGGAGGTGCAGCGGGAGGGAGCTGCACAACCCCCCATGGCAGGAGTGTCGTGAGTACATCCGTCGCAACCAGGTTCAGGACCGTCGCCGCGCACCGGGACGCGGCCGGCGAGGACGTGTACGGCGAACTCTGCGCCGCGCTCTTCTCCGGTTTCCCGCGCCGCGACCAGCGGATGAAGGCCGAGCAGTACCTGAGCGGGCTGCTGACCGCGCAGGGCCGCAAGTCCATCCGCAACATCGCCGCGCAGATCGGCGGCCCGGCCGCCGAGCAGAGCCTGCACCACTTCATCTCCAGCTCCACGTGGGACTGGCGGCCGATGCGGGCGGAGCTCGCCCGCTTCGTCCAGCGGACCGGCTCCCCGCAGGCCTGGGTGGTCCGGCCCATGCCGATACCGAAGGCCGGGCAGCACTCGGTCGGCGTCGACCGGCGCTTCGACCCCGAGCGCGGCCAGGTGTTCCGCGGCCAGCAGGCCTTCGGCGTGTGGTTCGCCTCCGAGGAGACCAGCGTCCCCGTCAACTGGCGGCTCTTCCTGCCCGACCCGTGGGTCAAGGACCCGACGCGGCGCGACCGCGCCGAGGTGCCCGAGGGCGCGGCCGAGGAGACGCTGGAGGAGTGCGCGGTCAACGCGGCGCTGGACACCTCCCGCTGGCCCGACGTGGCCCGCAAGCCGCTGCTGCTCGACATCCGCGGCGGCGCCGGGCGGGCGGCCCTGCACCGGCTGGCCCTCGCGGGCGTCCCGGTGGTGGCCCGGATCGGCGCGGGCTGCCGGCTGACCGTCGCGGACCGCTCGCTGCCGGGCTTCGGCGCCGGACCGCTCACCGCGCTGCAGATCCTGGAGTCCCTCAAGGGGCTGCGCCGCCCGGTCAGCTGGGTGGACTCGGCGGCCGGCGTGCGCACCTCGCGCACCTCCCTCGCGACGGCGGTGCGGGTCACCCTGCCCGTACCGGCGGGCGAGCGGCAGCGGCCGCTGCTCCTGCTCGGCGAGTGGGACGACCCGCGGCGTGCCCCGGCCCGGCTGTGGATCACCGACCTGACCGGCTCGGCGGTCGGACCGCTGTTGCGGCTCACCAAGCTGTCGCGCCGGGTGGAGCGGGACTTCCGGGCGGTCGGCGAGGGCGCGGGCCTGCGGGACTTCGTGGGCCGCTCGTTCCGCGGCTGGCACCGGCACATCACGCTGGCCTCCGCGGCCCACGCGGCGACTGTGCTCGCGACCGCCCAGGACGCCCCGTACGCCACGGCTCCCGCCCGCTCGGCGAGCTGACGGCGCGGCCCCCTGCAGACCGGGGTCCGGGAGTTGGGGCTTCCGGACCCCGCACCGGCGCCCCACCCCGTACCGACGCCCCACCCCGTACCAGGACCCGCCCCCGACCCCGCGCCGGCGCCCGACGGCGGGCGTCTCCGGCGGAGGACACCCCCTAGTGACCTGGTTCGGAGATCCTGTCGCAGTAGCGGCAGATGCGGTCGAGGATCTGGTCGGCGGTCTTGGTCCATGTGAAGGGCCGGGCGTCGT
>NZ_JBHXFE010000002.1:265965-334287 GCF_042722475.1 Streptomyces sp. NPDC127092 | reverse complement strand
GCCGCCGAAGGGCCCGACGAGGCCGCGTACGTACGGAGCCCCATGCCGTCGCAGTACACCCACCGCTCGTGCTCCGCGTCGTACAGCCACACCGACTCGCCGTCCACGACCATCCCCACCCGCAGACCGCGGGTGCGCTGCCGGAACGTCTCGCCGTCCACCCGGCCCGCCGCCAGTTCCTCCGCGGCCCGCCGGTAGCGCCCGAGCGCCTCCTCGGCCCGTGCGATCAGCGGGCGCGGGTCGGCCGTACGGGCCGCCGGGCCGCCCGCGGCCGGCGGATCCGCCGGTACGGAGACGAGCAGCCGCGCGTCGACCCACGCGGACCAGCCGTTGGAGCACAGCACCTGACCCCAGTCGCCCACCCGCTCCGTCAGCTGCACCGGCAGGAACGCGTCCAGCGACGCGGTCGGCAGCGCCGGATCGGGCGCCTCCCAGGCGGGCAGCCCGTCGCGGGGCACCACGTGCGTGGGCCGGAAGTCCGGCACGTACTCCGGCACGTACTCGGGGACGTAGCCCGGCGCGTACTCCGGCGTGCCATCCGTAGAGACCACGGGTTCCTACCTCCGCATCACGACCGGCTCGTGCCGGCGCAGCAGCCGGGCGACCACCAGACCGAGGACGACGCAGAGCACGACCAGCATGCCCATGTCGATGAGCCAGGCGCCCACGGAGTGGTCCATCAGCGGGTCCGCGGTCTTCTCGCCCGGCACCGTCGCGCCGATGTCGATCGTCGCGCCCATCGCCGCGAACGCCCACCGCGACGGCACCAGCCACGCCAGCTGCTCCAGGACGGGCGTGCCGCTCACCTTCAGCAGCGCGCCGCAGAACACCACCTGCACGATGGCGAGGAGGACGAGCAGCGGCATCGTCACCTCCTCCTTGCTCACCAGGGCGGAGACGAACAGGCCGAGCATCATCGCGGTGAAGGCGAGCAGCGCGACGGCGAGGGTCAGTTCCACCAGCGGGGGCATCAGCACGCCCTTGCCGTCGCCCGGCACGTTCAGCGGCACGCCGATCAGCGCCACCAGCGTCAGGACCACCGCCTGCACCACGGTGATCAGACCGAGGACCGTCACCTTGGACATCAGATACGCGGAACGGGACAGGCCGACGGCTCTCTCACGGCGGTAGATCGTGCGCTCCTTCACCAGCTCGCGCACCGCGTTCGCCGCGCCCGTCAGGACGCCGCCCACGCACAGGATCAGGAGCACGTTCAGCGTCGACTCGGGATTGAGGCTGCCCTCCGACAGGGCCCGGGCCATGGCACCCATGACGAAGGGCAGCGCCACCATGATGGCCAGGAAGGTCCGGTCGGCGGACAGCGCCGCCGCGTACCGCCGGACGAGGGTGCGGAGCTGGGCGCCCCAGCTCTGCGCCTTCGGCGGCGGCGCGGGCTCCGGCGGCACTCCGGCCACCGGTGCCGGTCCCGGCCGTACGGAAGGATCGTCGATGTACTGCCGCTGGAAGCGCGAGGTCCGGTACTGGCCCGCCCAGTCGCGTCCGCGGTCGTTCTCGAAGGCCTCGAACGCCTCCGGCCACTGCGCGAAGCCGAAGAAGTCCAGGCTGTCGGCGGGCGGACCGTAGTACGCGACCCGGCCGCCGGGCGCGAGCACGAGCAGCCGGTCGCACACGTCGAGGCTCAGCACGCTGTGGGTGACGACGATGACCGTGCGCCCGTCGTCGGCGAGGCCGCGCAGCATGTGCATCACCGAGCGGTCCATGCCGGGGTCGAGGCCGGAGGTCGGCTCGTCGAGGAAGAGCAACGAGGGTTTCGTCAGCAGTTCCAGGGCCACGCTCACGCGTTTGCGCTGGCCGCCGGAGAGGCTGTGGATCGGCTGCCCGGCCCGCTCCTCCAGGCCCAGCTCCCCGATCACCTCGTCGACCCGTGCCCGCCGCTCCGCGGGAGCCGTGTCCTCGGGGAAGCGCAGCTCGGCGGCGTAACCCAGGGCCCTGCGGACGGTGAGCTGGAGGTGCAGGATGTCGTCCTGCGGGACCAGGCCGATGCGCTGGCGCAGCTCCGCGTAGTCCCGGTAGAGGTCGCGTCCGTCGTAGAGGACGGTGCCGCGGTCGGCGGGCCGCTGGCCGGTGAGCGCGCCGAGCAGGGTCGACTTGCCCGCGCCGGACGGGCCGACGACCGCGAGCAGGCACTTCTGCCCGACGGGGAAGGACACGTCCTCGAGGAGGGTCTTGCGGCCGTGGTCGACGGTCACGGCGAGCCGCTGCACGTCGAGCGAGACCTCGCCGGTGTCGGTGAACTCGACCAGGTTGCCGCCGATCAGGCAGTAGGCGCGGTGGCCGATGCCGACGATGTCCTCAGCGGTCGCCCGGGCTTCGCCGACCGGACGGCCGTTGAGGAAGGTGCCGTTGTGGCTGCCGAGGTCGCGGATCCAGTACGTGCCGTCCGGCGCCGCCCGCAGTTCGGCGTGCCGGCGCGAGACGGTCAGGTCGTCGACGACGAGGTCGTTGTCCGGCGCGCGGCCGATGCGGATGCTGCGGGCCGGCAGCGGCCGCACGGACGTGGGCTGCCGGAAGGTGCCGGTGAGGCCGGGGTACGAGACGGAGGACGGGCGCGGTGGAGCGCTCACCGCCGGCGCGGGCTGGGGAGCGGGTGCCCGTACGGGCTCGGGCTCGGGGGCGGGCCAGGGCTCGGACGCGGGCGAGGGCTCCGGGGCCGGCCCCGGAGCGGGCGTGGGGGTCGGCTCAGGGGGCGCGACCGGGGGCGCCGGCGGAGACTGCTGTGCCTGCCGCGCGTCTCGTGGGTCCGGAGACGGCCCGGCCGGGAGCAGCATGGCCCGGGGGCCGTCCAGGGGATGTCCGAAGCGGATGACGGTGCCGGGGCCGACGGTGCTGAGGGCCACCCGGCGGTCGTCGGCGAAGGTGCCGTTGGTACTGCCCTCGTCCTCGAGGGTCCACCGGCCGCCGACCGCCCGCAGGACCGCGTGGTGCCAGGACGCCCGGGCGTCGGCGAGGACGAAATCGCTGGTGGGGTCGCGTCCGATGCGATAGACGCGGCCCGGGTTCATCACGGTCGCGTCCCCGTTGATCTCGAGGACCAGTTCGGGCGCGGCGGGCGCGCCGGGCCGCTCTCCCATGCGTGAATCTTAACGTCGCGCGCCGCTGCCTGCCGGGCGAGCGGAAGCCCGCCCGGACGGAGCCGCGCGCGCCGCCGGTATCGTGGGCGGCCGGCCAGGGCCCGGACCTGGGCCCGGCCCGACCCGGCGGGTCGGCCGGAAGTGCCACCGCGACGACTCACGCGCGAGACCCGGCAGGAGCGCGGCCGGCGCGCGACCGCGAAGAAGGAGGAGCCCACCCGTGCCGAAAGGTGTCACCCAGAGCCGTCCCCGCACCCGCGCGGCCCTCCTGCGGGCGGCCCTGGAGACCTTCGCCGAGCACGGGTTCCACGCCGCGTCGATCGAGCAGATCTGCGAACGCGCCGGCTTCACGCGCGGCGCGTACTACTCGAACTTCGCCAGCAAGGAGGAGCTCTTCCTCGCCCTCTTCGACGAGCACGGCGAGCGGATCGTCCGGCGCCTCGCCGAGGCGATCGACGCGCTCGGGCCCGAGGACTACACGCTGGAACGGCTCGCCCGGCTCGCCTCGCGGGTCGACCCGGACGAGCGCGACTGGTACCTGGTGAGCACGGAGTTCACGCTGCACGCGATCCGCGACCCGCAGGCGGCGTGGGTACTCGCCCGGCACGACGCCCGGCTCCGTGCCGAGATCGCCCGCGGCCTCGAGCTGGTCCTGAGCCGGGCCGGACGCGAACTCACCGTGGACGCCGACCGGTTCGCCCGACTGGTCGTCGCCCTGCGCGAAGGCGGCCTCGCCCAGAGCTACGTCGAACCGGCCGAGCTCCCGCCCGGAACCCTCGAACGGGACTTCCTGGCACCTCTGTTGGAGTCGGTCACCCGACCCACGGAGCATCCGGACCAGGCGTAGCGCCCGGCTCGGGACGCGGCCTCGCGGAGGCGGCGCACCGGACATCCGGCGCGGATCGGCGCGGTCCGGCTCGGTCCGATGCGCTCCGGCGCGGTCCGGCTCGGGCCGGGATCTTGCGGCAGCCCGTTTCCGCTGGCTACGGTCGAGATGGAAAGCGCTTGCCGCAGGTGAAGCGCCGGAGCCCGGACACCGACGGCAGGGGAGTGGCGGCACGTGCACAGCAGCAGGGGCGGGGACGTCCTCGTCTTCACCCGCACCACCGGTTACCGCCACGACTCGATCCCCGCCGGCGCCGTCGCGCTCGCCGAACTCGCCGCCGCGGCCGGCCTCACCCCCGAGACTACCGAGGACCCCGCCGCGTTCACGCCGGAGCGGCTGGACCGCTGCGCCGCCGTCGTGCTCCTCTCCACCACCGGGACCGTCCTCACCGACGAGGGCCGCACCGCCTTCGAGGCGTACGTACGGGGCGGGGGCGGCCTCCTCGTCGTCCACGCCGCCGCCAACGCCGAGCCGGACTGGCCCTTCTACGGCGAACTCCTCGGCACCCGCTTCGCCGGTCACCCTCCGCTCCAGCCGGGCACCGTCTGCGTCGACGACCCCGCCCACCCGGCCACCGCACCGCTGCCCGCGCGCTGGTCCTGGACCGACGAGTGGTACGAGTACACCACCCATCCCAGGGCCTCCGGCGTCCACGTGCTCGCCAGCGCCGACGAGACCAGCTACGAGGGCGGCACCCTCGGCGCCGACCATCCCCTGGTGTGGTGCCGGGAGGCCGCGCCCGACCGCGGCCGGGTGCTGTTCACCGCCCTCGGCCACGCCGTCGAGGCGTACGCGGATCCCGCCTTCCGCGCCCACCTGGCGGGCGCCCTCCAATGGGTGACCGGCGGCTGAGCAACGGCTGAACCGGGAGCTGAACCGGGCGCTGAACCGGAGGCTGAGCTGCGGACGTGCGGCGGACGTGCGGCGGACGTGCGGCGGACGAGCTGCGGACGTGCGGCGGACGAGCGGCGCCTGACCCATGCCCTGGCGCCGGACGCCCGGCGAGCCCCGTCACCCCGCCGCCCCGCCCCGATTTGCGGGCCGCGCCCCGCGGCGGAAGGTTGACCGTGGGGAAGGTTGCGCGGGGGCTCCACGTCAGGAGGAGACGAGATGGGCATCGCCACCGTGAACCCGGCGACCGGCGAGACGCTGCGCACGTACGAGGCCCACGGCCCCGCCGAGGTCGAGCGGCGCATCGACGCCGCCCACGAGGCCTTCCGCCAGTACCGCACCACACCCTTTGCCGAGCGCGCCCGGCTCATGAAGGCCGCCGCCGCCCTCCTCGACGAGGACGCCGAGGACATCGCCCGCACCATGACCACCGAGATGGGCAAGCCGATCGTCGCCGCCCGCGCCGAGGCCGCCAAGTGCGCGAGGACCATGCGCTGGTACGCCGAGCACGCCGAGGCCCTGCTCGCCGACGAGCGTCCCACCGACCACGACGTCCAGGACTCCGGCGCCGACCTCGCCCGCGTCCACTACCGTCCGCTCGGCCCGGTCCTCGCCGTCATGCCGTGGAACTTCCCGCTCTGGCAGGTGATCCGTTTCGCGGCGCCCGCCCTGATGGCCGGCAACACCGGACTCCTCAAGCACGCCTCCAACGTCCCGCAGACCGCCCTCTACCTCGGCGACCTGTTCCGCCGCGCCGGGTTCCCCGCCGGCTGCTTCCAGACCCTCCTCATCGGCTCCGGCGCCGTCGAGGGAGTCCTGCGCGACCCCCGGATCGCCGCCGCGACCCTCACCGGCAGCGAACCCGCCGGCCGCTCGGTCGCCGCGATCGCCGGCGACGAGGTCAAGAAGACCGTCCTGGAACTGGGCGGCAGCGACCCGTACATCGTCATGCCCTCCGCCGACCTGCCCAGGGCCGTCAAGACCGCCGTCACCGCGCGCGTACAGAACAACGGCCAGTCCTGCATCGCCGCCAAGCGCTTCATCGTCCACCAGGACGTCTACGACGACTTCGCCGAGCGCTTCACCGCCGCCATGAACGCCCTCACCGTCGGCGACCCGCTCGACGACGACACCGACGTCGGGCCGCTCGCCACCGAGAAGGGCCGCGCCGACCTGGAAGAGCTCGTCGACGACGCCGTCGCCAAGGGCGCCACCGCGCTGTGCGGCGGCAGCCGCCCGGCCGAGCTGCCGCGCGGCTGGTTCTACCGTCCCACCGTGCTCACCGGGATCACGCCGCAGATGCGCGTCCACCGCGAGGAGACCTTCGGGCCCGTCGCGACCCTGTACCCGGTCGGCGACATCGAGGAGGCAGTGGCCGTCGCCAACGACTCGCCCTTCGGCCTGAGTTCGAACGTCTGGACCCGCAAGGAGGAGGACGTCGCCTTCTTCGTACGGGACCTGGAGGCGGGGGGCGTCTTCGTCAACGGGATGACCGCCTCCCACCCGGCCCTGCCCTTCGGCGGGGTGAAGCGCTCCGGCTACGGCCGCGAGCTCTCCGGCCATGGCATCCGCGAGTTCTGCAACGTCACCACGGTCTGGCAGCGGGCCTGACGCCGGGTCAGACGGGCGGAGCGGGCCGATCGCGGACGCGCCTGCCCCCGTGCCTCCTTCCCGCGCCTGATCCCGCGCAGGATGAGGAACCGGCCCCTCACGCCCGCGTCCACGCGAGGAGTTCGTCCGCCGACCAGGTGTTGATCACCCGGTCGGCCGTGACCCCGCACTCCTCCGCCCGCGCGCAGCCGAAGATCTGCCACTCCAGCTGGCCCGGCGCGTGCGCGTCCGTGTCCACCGCGAAGTACACGCCCGCCGCCACCGCCTCCCGCAGCAGCCTGCGCGGCGGATCCCGCCGCTCCGGGCGGCTGTTGATCTCCACCGCCGTGCCCGACTCCGCGCAGGCCGCGAAGACCCGCTCCGCGTCGAACTCGGACTCGGGCCGCAGCCGTCCGCCGCTCACCAGCCGGCCCGTGCAGTGACCGAGCACGTCCATCAGCGGATTGCGCACCGCGCGCTCCATGCGGCGGGTCATCGCCCGCGCCTCCATGCGCAGCTTCGAGTGCACCGAGCCGACCACCAGGTCCAGCCGGTCGAGGAGTTCCGGCTCCTGGTCGAGGGAGCCGTCCTCCAGGATGTCGCACTCGATCCCGGTGAGCAGCCGGAACGGTGCCCACTCCTCGTTCAGCCGCGCCACCACGTCCAGTTGCTCCCGCAGCCGCTCCGGCGACAGACCGCGCGCCACCTTCAGGCTCGGCGAGTGGTCCGTCAGGACCGTCCACTCGTGCCCGAGCGCCGCCGCCGTGCGCCCCATGTCCTCGATGGTGCTGCCGCCGTCGGACCAGTCCGAGTGCATGTGGCAGTCGCCGCGCAGCGCCGCCCGCAACTCCTCGCCGCCGTCCGTACGAGGAAGCCGTACCTCCTGTTCGAGGTGCTCCAGGTACGCCGGAACCCGTCCCGCGAGCGCCTCGCGCACCACGGCCGCCGTCTTCGGGCCGATGCCCTTCACCGCCTCCAGGGTGCCGGCGGCGGCGCGCCGCGCCACCTCCTCCGTGCCGAGCGCCGTCACGGCGGCGGACGCCGTACGGAAGGCGCGGACGCGGTACGAGGGGGCCTGCGAGCGCTCCAGGAGGAACGCGATCCGTTCCAGCGCCGCCACGGGGTTCATGGGCCGCACCGCCCTCCGCTAGGTCGAGGCCGACGTCGGCGCCGGCGCCGGGGTGTCCGACGGCGGCGGCCCGATCTCGCACCACACCGCCTTGCCCTCGCCCCGCGGCTCCACGCCCCACCGCGAGGCGATGGCGTCCATCAGGAGCAGTCCGCGGCCCGAGGTCGCCGCCTCGCCCGGTGTGCGCCGCCGCGGCCAGGCGCTCGACCGGTCCTGCACCGAGAGCCGGACCCGCCGCACCGGCTCGGGCAGCACCTCCAGGGTGAGCACCGCGCCGCCCTCGGTGTGCAGCAGCACGTTCACGAGCAGTTCGCCCGTCAGCAGTTCGGCGTCGTCGGCGAGTTCGGGCATGCCCCAGTCCACGAGCGCCTGCCCCACCGCGGCCCGCGCGTCCGACAGGCCCTGCGGGTCGGCCTGGTGGATGTACTGGTGGATGCGGGGCGCCTTCGGCGTGCCCGGGTCCGGGCTGCGCCGCAGCACGAGCAGCGCCACGTCGTCGCCCGAGCCCCAGCGCTCCCACAGTCGCTCCGAGAGGTGGTCGGCCAGCGCCTCCGCCTGCGGCGGGCCGCTGCTCACCGCGTCGGCGAGCGCCGCGAGACCCGCCTCGATGTCCGTGCCGGGCTGTTCGACCAGGCCGTCCGTGCACAGCACGAGCGTCTCGCCCGGCACCAGGTCGAGCCGGGTCTCGGGGAACTCCTCCTCCCCGAACAGCGTCGCGAGGCCGAGCGGCAGCCCGCCGCGCAGCTTCGGCCTGCCCACCCGGCCGTCCGTGTGCCGGATCAGCGGCCCCAGGTGCCCCGCCCGTACCCCGCGCACCGTGCCGCCGGCCAGGTCCACCTGGGCGTAGGTGCAGGTCGCGAAGCGATTGGTGTCCAGCTCCGCGAGAAACCGGGAGGCCCGCGCGAGCACCGTCGACGGCGCGTGGCCCTCGCCCGCGTACGCCCGCAGCGCGATCCGCAGCTGGCCCATGATCGCGGCGGCGTGGGTGTCGTGGCCCTGCACGTCGCCCACGACCACCCCGACCCTGCCGCGCGGCAGCGGGATCACGTCGTACCAGTCGCCGCCGACCTGCCGTCCGCTCCACGCCGCGTGGTAGCGCACGGCGATCTCGCCGCCGGTGATCTCCGGGATCCGGCGCGGCAGCATCGTCGCCTGGAGCCCGGTCGCCAGCTCCCGCTCCTCGTCGAAGAGGATCGCCCGCTGCAGCGACTGGGCCACGATCGCCGCGAGTCCGAGCAGCAGGTTGCGCTCGTCGGCGTTGAAGTTGCTGCGGCGCCGGTAGAACAGTGCCATCCCGCCCAGCGAGCGGGCCTGCGCCACCAGCGGCAGGTAGCAGGCCGAGCGGAACGGCATCCGGACCACGTACGGGGCGAGCTCGGGGAAGTCCTGTCCCAGCGTCGGGAACGAGGGCACGAACCGCGGCCGCCCGCTCAGCACCGCCTCCGCCAGCGGCAGCCCGCGGTCCAGCCGCCGGCTGCGGAAGTCGTCGAAGGCCTCCAGCGATTCACCGCTCAGCGCGATGATGTTGAGCGAGCCGTGCTCGACCAGACCGAGCGCCAGCCCCTCGGCGCCGAGCCGCGCGAGCCCGCCGGGCCCGGTCAGCGCGGCCGTCACGTCGTCCACGGTCACCGCGCGCGACAGCGCGTGCGTGGTCCGCTCCACGATCGTGGTCTGCACCTCGCGGCGCTTCTCCAGGTCCAGGACGAACGCCGAGTGCGTCACTTCCGCCGTCGCGTCCCGCACGATCCCCACGATCCGGTGCGCCATCCCGCCGCCGCGGCGCAGGATGCGCGCCTGCACGTGCGTCCATTGGGGTGTACCGTCCGCTTGCTCCAGCCGGACGTGCGCCGTGTAGGAGGACCTACCGCCGGTGATCGCGTCACGGATGACCTGTTCCAGACGCGTACGCTCCGACGGGTCCAGTCCGCGCACGAGCGTCGTGGGGCGCCCGTCGAAGTCGTGCGGGGCAACACCGAAGACCAGCAGTCCCGCGTCGTCGACATCGATGGTGCCCGTGTCGAGATCCCAGTCGAAACTGCCGGTGCGGTTCATGGCGAGGCGCTCGGTCGGCCCGATCTCGCCGCCGCGCGCGCTCCGCTCGTCATCGGTCATCCTCCCCATTGTCGAACCGGCACCCCGCGCACGCCATGGCGCGGACGACGCCACACGGGTGGATTCGGCAGAATGGGCCGGTGCAGTCGCCGCCCCAGCCCCCGTCCCCGCCCTACCGCGTCCTCGGCCCCGCCCGGGCCCGCCGCACCGACGGCGGCGAAGCGGCCCTGAACGGCGCCCGGCTGCGCGCCCTGCTCACCGCACTCGCCGCGGCGGGCGGCCGCGCCGTCCGCCCCGACGCCCTGATCGCCCAGGTGTGGGGCGACGACAGCGACGAGGACCGGCTCGCGGCCCTCCAGGCCCTCGTGGGCAGGCTGCGCCGCGCCCTCGGCCGCGACGCGGTCGGCTCCGCGCCCGGCGGCTACCGGCTGGCCGCCGGGCCCGAGGACGTCGACCTCTTCCGCTTCGAACGCCTCGCCGACGAGGCGGCGCGCGAGCTGGACGCCGGCCGCCCCGCACCCGCCGCGGCCCTCCTCGACCAGGCCCTCGGCCTCTGGCACGGCCCCGCCCTCGCGGACCTCCCCGGACACGGGACCGACCCGCTCGCCGTACGCGCCGAGGCGCGCCGCACCCGCGCCCGTCGCGACAGGCTCGCGGCCGACGTCGCCCTCGGCCGCGCCCAGGACACCCTCGCGCCGCTCGCCGCCCTCACCACCGAGCACCCGCTCGACGAGCCCCTGCACGCCCTCCGCCTCCGCGCCCTGCGCGCCGCCGGACGCCCCGCCGAGGCGCTGGAGGCCTACGAGACGGTACGCCGCGCGCTGGCCGACCGGCTGGGCACCGAACCCGGACCCGAACTCAAGGGCGTCTACGAGGAGTTGCTGGCGGGAGGTGGAGTATCGGAGCCGGACGCCGCCGTCAGGCGCACGGTGGGTGCGCCGCCGACCTCCTTCCTGGGGCGTGACGACGAACTGCACGGCCTGGCGAAGGAGTTGACGAGCGGCGCGTCACGGCTCGTCACCCTGACCGGTCCCGGCGGCGTCGGCAAGACCCGCCTCGCCCTGGAAGCCGCCGCAGCGCGTACCGAGGAGGTCCGGATCGCCGAACTCGCGGCCGTACGCGAGGAGTCGGACGTTCCCGCCGCCGTCCTCACCGCCCTCGAAGCACGCGAGACCGCCGTCTGGAGCGGATCCGCCCTCCCGGACGCCGGTGCACGCGACCCGCTCACCTCCCTCGTGGAGCACTGCGCCCGCCGCCGGATGCTGCTCGTGCTCGACAACTGCGAGCACGTGGTGGCCGCCGCGGCCGGGCTGGCGGCGGCCCTGCTGGCCCGCTGCCCCGGCGTGACCGTGCTCGCGACGAGCCGGGAGCCGCTGGGCGTGCCGGGCGAGGTGCTGCACCCGGTGGGCCCGCTGGCCGACGCGGCGGCGGTGCGCCTGCTCGGCGAGCGCGGCGCCGCCGCGCGTCCCGGCTTCGACGTCGCCGAGGACCCGGAAGCGGCGACCGAGATCGTGCGCCGCCTCGACGGCCTGCCGCTGGCGATCGAACTCGCGGCGGCGCGGCTCCGGGTGCTGACGGCCCGCCAGATCGCCGACCGCCTCGACGACCGCTTCCGTCTCCTCACCTCCGGCGCCCGGACGGTCCTGCCGCGCCAGCAGACCCTGCGCGCGGTCGTCGACTGGTCCTGGGACCTCCTGAACGAAGGCGAGCGCGCCGTGCTCCGCCGCCTTTCGGTCTTCCGCGGCGGCTGCGACCTGGAGGCGGCGGAGGCGGTCTGCGGCGCGACGGACCATGAGGACGAAGGGCCAGGCCGCCCGGTCGCGCCGTCCGGAACGGCAGAGAGCCCCGGCCCGGCCGGCCCGGCCCCCGCCGACGTGCTCGATCTGCTCGGCTCCCTCGTCGACAAGTCGCTCGTCGTCGCCGCCCCCGGAGGCGGGCCCGGGCCGGGGACGGCGACGGGGGCGGGGGGCGGGGCCGAGGCCGGGGCCGGGACCGAGGTCCGGGCCGGGGCCGGGGACGGCGCCGGGATGCGCTACCGCCTCCTGGAGACCGTCGCGGAGTACGCCGCCCAGCGGCTCGACGAGGCCGGCGACCGTGACGCCACCGAGCGCCGCCACCTGACCCACTACCGGGAGCTCGCCCGCCTCACCGATCCCGAACTCCGCGGCCCCCGCCAGGAGTCCGCCATGCTCCGCCTGGAGACCGAGCACGACAACGTGCGGGGCGCGCTGCGGACCGCTGTACGGCTGCGGGCGGAGCAGGACGCGCTGTGCCTGGTGCACGCCATGAGCTGGTTCTGGCAGCTGCGCAACCACCAGTACGACGCCCTCACCTGGGCGCGGGAGGCGAGCGCGCTGGGGCCGGACCCGTTCGCGGAGCCCGTACGGGCCGCCGAGCCGTTCGAGGGCCGGTGCGGCGACGTGCCGCCGCCGTGGTCAGGGGAGCGGCTGTGGGAGGCGCGGCGCGGCGGCCGGCTGCTCGTGCTCGCGACGGAGGGCGGCGGCGGGGCCACCGCCCTGGAGCAGGCCTCGGCCCGGGCCCGGCTCGACGCCGTCGTCTCCGCGTACCGTCCGGGTCTCCCGCAGAACTGCCGCCACCCCGGGACCATGTGGTTCTTCGCCCAGCTCATGACGGGACGGTTCGCCGGCCTGGACGAGACGCTGGCCGCGCTGGTCGCGGCCGCGCGCGAGCACGGCGAGGGCTGGGACCTCGCCTTCGCGCTGCTGCTGCGCGCCAAGCTGCTCGGCGGCCAGGAGCGGGACGCGGAGGAGGCGCTCGCCCGCTTCGAGGCGACGCGGGACTCGTGGGGCATCGCCGAGTCGCTGGCGGCGCGCGGCGAGACCTACGAGAGGGCCGGCCGCACCGCCGAGGCCGCGGCGGACTTCGCGCGGGCCATGGACGCCGTCGCCCGCCTCGGGGCCCGCTCCCAGGTCCCGGTGTTCAAGGCCCTGCTGGCTGCGGTCCGGCTCCGTACCGCGGAGGTGGCGGAGGACCCGGTGGCGCGGGCGGCCACCGAGCGGATGCTCGTCGAGGCCGCCGAGGAGTCCGGCGCGTCGGGCGTCGAGGCCGTGAGCACCGCGCGCCTGCTGCTCGCCCAGCACTACGGAAACACCGGCAGGACCGCTCCCGCCCGCGAGCAACTGCGCCTCATGCGGGCCAACTTCAGTGAACTGACCCCGGGTCTCTTCCACGGCATGCTCGACGGCCTCGGCGGCTGGCTCGACTGCCTGGACGGCGCGTTCGAGGCAGCCAACACCCGACTGGCCGACGCGGTGAGGGAGATGGAAACCCTGGCCTTCCTGGTCGCGCCCTATCTCGTCGTCACCCAGTTCGCCACCGCCGCGTGGGCCCGCGCCGGCTCCGGCGCCGCCGAGGAGGGCGCGCGACTGCTCGGCGCGTACGACGCCCACCGCGGCGGCCCGGGCGGTGCGGGCATCCGTCCGCTCACCGCCCGCACCGAAGCGGCCGTACGCGCCCACGCCGAGGAAGCCCTCCGCGCCGTCCTCGCCCCGGAGGCCTTCACCGCCCCCTACGAGGAGGGCCGCGCCCTCACCCTGCACGAGGCGGCGGCGCTCGTACGGGACCACCCGGCCCGCGCGCCCCTCGGCCGGCCTACGCCTCCCGCGACGCGAGCCGCTCCCGGGCCTCCGCCAGGTCCTCCGGCGTCGGGGCGTCGTCCTGGGTGAGGCGGTGGCGCCAGTAGCCGGCGAAGTCGACCGACCGGCGGTCGACACCGCGCTCCTCGACCAGGTGGCGGCGCAGCTCCCGTACGGCTCCGGCCTCACCGGCCAGCCAGGCGTACGGCTCGCCGTCCGGAAGGCCCGTGGCCGCCCGTACCGCGTCCACGAGGGAGCGTCCGTCGGCCGTGTGCAGCCAGTGCACGGTCAGCGCGCCCGGGCTCGGCAGGGCCTGCTCCTCCGCCGCGTCGGCCACCTGAACGAAGGCGACGGCCCGGTGGCCCGGCGGCAGCGCCTCGACGACCGTCGCGAGCGCGGGGAGCGCGCAGGCGTCCGCGACCAGCAGGGCCCAGTCGCCCGCGCCGGGGTCGACGGGCGCGGCGAAGTACTCCGAGGGCCCGAACATGCCGAGCACGTCCCCGGGCCGGGCGCCCCGCGCCCACCGCGTCGCCGGCCCCTCCGCGCCGCCGCCCTCGCCGCCGTGCAGGTGGAAGTCGACGTCCACGGTCCCGGCGGCCCCGTCGTGCGCCCGGATCGTGTAGCTGCGCATCCAGGGCCGCCGCGCCTCCGGAATCGCGCCGTACGCCGCGTACCAGCGCATGACGTCGCCGTCCGGGTCCGGCGCGGGCAGCACGGGCTCGGACTGCCCGGGGCGCGGGAAGAACAGCTTCACCTGCGCGTCGGGGCGGGCGAGCGAGGCCCCGGTGAGCGACGGGTCGCCGAGCGTGACCCGGAGCATCCGTGGCGTGACCGGCCGGACGGCGGTGACGCGCACCCGGCGGAGGGGGAGGGCATCCGGGAGGCCTGGCGGGGGTGCCTCGGACGCCTGGGGCGTCTGGGATGTCCGGGACGGCTGGAAGGACATGAAGGGCTCCCTTTCTGAGCTGCTTCCGCGACGGCCGGGCCCCAGCCTCCCCGCCCCCGTCGACACGGCGCCGACGTGCCGCCGACACGGGCTCGCGGGGCGCCGGTGTCGCCCGGATGCGGGACCGGGAGCCGGACACGAGAATGGCGAGTGCCACCCGCAGAACACGAGGAGGCGGCATGAACGGTGACACCGACAAGACGTCCCGGGGGGCCCGGGGGGACACCCCGACGCCCGACAGGCTGCTGCACGCCGGGTCGGAGGGCGAATTCTCGGCCGAGGACGTGTGCCTCGCGTCGGGCCGCGACCTGAATCCCAAGAACCTGGCCTGGGCGGAGCGCCGCATGGCCGAGAAGGGGCGGGCCTCGCTCGACGAACTGCTCCCCTGACCGGCCGGGGAACACGGCGGGCGGCTCCCCGACCGGCGGCCGCTCGGCCGGGCGGCCGCCGGCCGGCAGGCCACGGCGCGCCCGCGCGGAACCGTCCGCCGCCCGTCCTTCTTGCGCGCCTGCCCCTACGTAGCACTGTCCCGGTGGGTGCCCTCGCGCCCCCCGCGCCTGCGCCGCCCCCCTGCGCCTGCCCGCCCCTCTACGCCTTGCCCCGCCCCTGCGCCTCCGCCGCGCACGGGCCTTCCGCATTTATGGAACACGTTCTACCGTGGCGCCCCACCGCGCGGAGCACCGAGCCACGGGAGACGTCATGCATCTCGAGTACACGCCCGCCCAGCACCGCCTGCGCGCCGAGCTGCGTGCCTACTTCGCCGAGCTGGTCCCCGAGGACGTCCACTCCCGCTACGCCGACCCGGCCGCCCAGAAGCGCTTCTACCGGGAGACGGTGCGCCGCCTCGGTGCCGACGGCTGGCTGGGCGTCGGCTGGCCGACGGAGTACGGCGGGCGCGGGCTGACGCCCATGGAGCAGTTCATCTTCTTCGACGAGGCCGCCCAGGCCGGTGTCCCGCTGCCGCTGATGGCGTTGAACACGGTCGGTCCGACGATCATGCAGTTCGGCACCGACGAGCAGAAGGCGTACTTCCTGCCGAAGATCCTCTCCGGCGAGATCGACTTCGCGATCGGCTACAGCGAGCCCGACGCCGGCACGGACCTCGCGGCCCTGAAGACCCGCGCCGTCCGCGAGGGCGACGAGACCACCGGCCACTACACCGTCAACGGCCAGAAGATCTGGACGACCAACGGCGACACGGCGGACTGGGTCTGGCTCGCCGTGCGCACCGACCCCGCCGCGCCGCCGCACAAGGGCATCACCATGCTCCTGGTGCCGACCACGGACCCCGGCTACTCCTGCACCGTCATCAACACCCTCGCGTCGCACGACACCACGGCGAGCTACTACGAGAACGTCCGCGTGCCCTGCTCGCGCCGGGTCGGTGAGGAGAACAAGGGCTGGCGGCTGATCACGAACCAGCTCAACCACGAGCGCGTCACCCTCGCCGCCCACGGCACCATGGCCATCCGCGCCCTCCACGACGTCCAGCGCTGGGCCGCGGACACGAAACTCGCCGACGGCCGCCGCGTCCTCGACCTCGCGTGGGTCCGCCGCTCGCTCGCCCGTACGCACACCCGCCTGGACGCGATGAAGCTCCTCAACTGGCAAATGGTGAACGCCGTCCAGAACGGCACCCTCACCCCCCAGGACGCCTCGGCCGTCAAGGTCTACGGCTCGGAGGCCCGCCGTGACGCCTACGCCTGGCTGATGGAGATCACCGGCTCCGCCGGCGCCCTCAAGGAGGGCTCCGCCGGCGCCGTCCTCCACGGCGAACTCGAACGCGGCTACCGCTCGGCCGTCATCTTCACCTTCGGCGGCGGCAACAACGAGATCCAGCGCGAGATCATCTCCTGGATCGGCCTGGGCATGCCACGCGTCCGCCGCTGACGCGCGTGACCGCCCCCGCCGGGAAGGTCCGTCGCCCTCGGCGAACTCCTCGCCGAAGGCCCGGTCGTGCTCACCGAGGCCGACGCACCACCGTCAGGTCCCCAGCGCCCGCGCCAGCAGCGTGCGGCGGCTGTGGGTGCCCGTCTTCGCGAACACCGACTTCAGGTGGTCCTGGACCGTGTGCTCCGACACGAACAGCGAGTCCGCCAGGGCGTGGCTGTCCGCGCCCTCCGAGAGCAGGGTGAGGACTTCGGTCTCGCGGGCGCTCAGGCCATAGGCACGGGCGAAGACGTCGAGGCGCTCGGCCGGGGTCGTCTCCTCGATGGTGACGGCGATCCGCCGCTCCCGCGCCGGTTCCTCGTCGCCGATGCGCGCAGCCCGGAGCGTCAGCCACAGGCCGTCGGCCAGCGCGACCCGGGCCCGCGGCGGATGGGCGTCCACGCCGGCCTCGCGGGCCAGGAGCTGGCCCGCCACGTTGTACGCGGCGGCCGGGACCGGTGCGTGGCCCTCTTCCGGAGGGATCAGGCGGGCCAGGTAGGCGTCCGAGTCCGGGGTCCGGCCGCGGACCCGGAGGTCCGGCGCGAGGAGCAGCACCAGCGGGCCCGGCCGTACCGCACCCGCCGGTCTCGCCGTGAACGTCGCCGCCTGGCCCGTGCGCAGCGCCGCCGTGACCGGCCCGGCGACGCGGTCCAGCAGGCCCAGCTCGGCGGGCCGGAACTCCGACCCGTACCGCCACAGGTCGAGGAAGCCCCAGCACCCGTGCCGGTCCCGGAACACCACCGACGCCAGGTCCCGTACGCCCAGCGGACGCAGCGCCTCCGCCCACATCGGACCCCGCGCCCCCGGCTCGTACCCGCTCAGCGCGGCGGCCCTGGACAGCGTCGTCCAGCGGTTGGCCGGCGTGAGGTACTTGAGCCGGACGATCCTCGGCAGATCGGACAGATCCGGGATCCGCGCCACCGGCGCGCAGCCCACCTCCGTCGCCGGATCCGTCAGCAGGAACGCGAAGGCGTCGAAGCCGATCACGTCACGCAACTCCCGCAGCACCCGCACCCGCAGCTCCCGGGTGTCGCCGCCGGACGCGGAGAGACGGGCGATCCGCTCGTACGAGCGGGCGTACACGCTGGGCGAGGACATGGAGCGGAGCGTACGGGCCGGAACCCCAGGGATCTGGGATGTCGCCGCCGCGCCGCCCCGCCCCACTCTGGGAGAACGGAACCACGAGAACCGAACAGCGGACGAGCCGCCCGCGCCACCCACCAGGAGGAGCCGTGATCACCCTCCACATCGAGCATCCCGTCACCGACTACGCCCTGTGGAAGCGCGCCTTCGACCGCTTCGCCACCGCCCGCGCCGAGGCCGGCGTCCTGCGGCACACCGTCCGCCGGCCCGTCGACGACCCCGCCTACGTGGTCGTCGACCTCGGCTTCGCCGAGCCCGGACAGGCCGAAGGCTTCCTGCGCTTCCTCACCACCACGGTCTGGGCCAAACCGGCCAATTCGCCCGCGCTCGCCGGGAGTCCGCTCACCCGGGTCCTCACCACCGAGGAGGAGGTTTGACAGACTGACGCGGTTCGATCATGAGCCTTCGCCATCTCCCGAGGAGCCGCGCCCTTGAGCGTCACCATCCCAGGACAGATAGACATCGCGGGGCCGGTGGGCAAACTGCTCCACCGGCGCCCGCTCCACAACGGCACCGTCATGCAGTCCTTCGCCGTCGACCCCGTCACCGGCGACGTCTACGTGCTCCAGATCATGGAGGGCGGCCTCCGGCTCGACGACGAGGCCGCCGCCGTCGACTACCCGACCCGCAAGGCGCACGGCGACCTGTGCCTGACCCGCCTCGACCCGGCCGGCGCGATCCGCGGCCACATGTACCTGCGCGGCTTCGGACACGGCGTCAACCTCGGCGTGGAGAACCGCGCCGGGGAGGTCTGGCTGTGGACCGAGGCCGCGTCCACGCCCAACAGCAAGAACGAGGGTTACGGCACCGCCGTCGTCAGCTTCTCCTACGCCGACGGCGACGTCGTCGACTCCGGCACCGCGCGCCACACCCCCGCCTACACCCCGGATCCCGCGGCCCGCTTCATCACGCCGACCGTCGACCACGGCGCGAACGAACTCGTCCTGCGCTACAACCTCGGCGGCGTGACGACCTTCGCGCGGTACGACCTGGCCAGGGCGACGGCGGGCGACTGGGAGGCCATCCAGCGGATCACCCCGGACATCCCCGCCGACGGCACCGACTTCCAGGGCTACGCGTCCCACGCCGGCGTGCTGTACACGCTGAAGGGCCAGAGCCTCGAAACCGTGCCGCTGCCGGGCAACACCTACATCACCGCCTTCGAGTGGGCCACCGGAGCCCGGCTCGACCACCAGCACGTCACCGCGGGACCCGGCCTGACATGGCGCGAGGCCGAGGGCATGGCCGTCTCCGTCCGCGACGGCGTCCCCCACCTCCACTTCGGCTTCGCCTGCGAGGACCCCGGTCCGCGCACCTGCACCATCCTGTCCCTGTCGGGCGCGCCCGAGACCGACGGCGTCAAGGTCCTCACCGACTGGCAGCCGCTCGCCCTGGCCGCCGGAGTGACGGCCTACCAGCACGCCCCGCAGGGACGGCTCGTCAGCCTGGCCGGCACCACCACCCTCCAGCTCGGCGGCGGCGTCGAGGGCCCCTTCACCGCCGACAGGATCATCGGCACCCTGCCCGACTCCCTCGTGCCGAGCGTCACCGCCCGCGCCACCGTGCCGGTCGGCGGCCCGCCCGGCGGCCCCGCCGTCGCCCGCGTCGAGGTCGGCACCGACCGCGCCGTCAGGCTCTACGGCGGACGCTCCACCGCGCCCCTCGCCTGGGCCCAGCTCGACAACTTCACCGCCGTCTGGCGCTAGGCCGTCTCTTCCGGATCCTGGCCGGAAGAAACGGCCTAGAGCCCACCCGGCCCTCCGGCCCTGTCCTGGCCTCAGGCCCGCGCCACCGGACAGGCCCCCGCCCCTCCCAAGGAGTCCCATGTCGTACGACCGCCGCGGCGTCCTCGGCGCCGCCCTCGCCCTGCCCGCCGCCCTCACCGTCGGCACCCTCGCCACCGCCAGCCCGGCCGCCGCCGATCCCGGCACGATCGACGCCGGGGCCTGGACCCCGCTCGTCCTGGAGTCCGGCATCACCCCGAACCCGGCCGCCGTCCCCGAGGTGCGGCTCGTCACCATCGCCGGCACCGCCTTCCTCCAGGCCCGCGGTCTGATCACCTGCAACCTCGTCACCGACACGAAGATCGGCCGACTCCCGGACGGGTTCGCCCTGCCCACGGCGCACGTGCGTGCCGCCGCGCCCCGCAACAACAGCCAGGGCATCAACGCCTGCCGCGTCGAAATCAACCCGACCGGCTCGGTGACGGTCTTCGGCGCCAACTCCGGCAACCCGATCACCTGGGTGCAGTTCGACTCGGTGCAGACGATCTGGCGCTAGGCCGCCGCCCAACCCGACGGAGAGGCCGACCGGGCCGGATGCATGGCCGGGGGCGCCCGCCCTGTTCCCGTGTCTGCGCGGCCGTCCTAGCCTGAGGCCATGGAACCCGGCCCGAGCACGCCGCCCGAACCCGACCCGGGGCTCTTCGGTCCCGGGTCCGTGACCTGGCAGCTCCACGGCGATCCCGTCATGTGGATCGGCGGGGTGCGCGCCCTGTACCTCCAGGCGCTGCACCCCGACGCCGTCCGCGGAGTCATGAGCAACAGCGACTTCCGCAGGGACGCCTGGGGCCGCCTCATGCGCACCGCGAGCTTCGTCGGCACCCTCAGCTACGACACCACCCCGGCGGCCGAGGCCGCCGGCGCGCGGGTGCGCAAGATCCACCGGCTGCTCGGCGTCGACGACCCCGAGCTCCTCCTCTGGGTGCACTGCGCCGAGATCGACTCGTACCTCCATGTCGTGCGCCGCTCCGGCATCCCGCTGACCGACGCCCTGGCCGACCGTTACGTCGACGAACAGCGCACCTCCGCCCGGCTCGTCGGCCTCGACCCCGACACGGCGCCGGGCGGCACCGCCGCCCTCGAGCGTTACTTCGCGGAGGTCCGCCCGAAGCTCGCCGCCGGGCAGGACGCCCGCACCGTGGACGACTTCCTGCGCAGGCCGCCCGTCCCGACGGTCCTGCTGCCCGCGCGCGAGGTGATCTGGCGGCGCGTGTCCGCCCTCGCGTACGACTCCTTGCCTCCGTACGCCCATGAGCTGTACGGCCGGCCCGCGCCGCCCGCCGAGACCGTCACCCGGCGGCTCACCGCCACGGCCAATCTGCTGCGCTGCGTCCCCGACCGGCTCCGCTGGCGGCTGCCCCCGCGCCACATCCTGCGGGCCATGGACCGGCTCGGCACGGAGACCCGACCCGCGCCGTACAGTCTGCGCGACAAGGCAGCCATACTGGACGGGCCGGGGAGGGAGCGGCACCACGACGGGGCAAACGGGGGCGACAGCACGCGATGGCGGACACGGACACCAGGCTGATCCAGGGCCGGTACCGGCTGCACGAGGTGATCGGCCGCGGCGGCATGGGCGAGGTGTGGCGTGCCACCGACGAGTCGCTCGGCCGGCGCGTCGCCGTCAAGTGCCTCCGGCCGCTCGGCCAGCAGCGCAGCCCCGACAACCTGGCCGTGCTCCGCGAGCGCTTCCGCCGCGAGGCCCGGGTCGCCGCCGCGCTCCAGCACCGCGGCATCACCGTCGTGCACGACTTCGGCGAGTCCGACGGCGTGCTCTTCCTCGTCATGGAGCTCCTCGAAGGGCGCAACCTCAGCCAGCTGCTCGGCGACAACCGCAAGCAGCCGCTCCCCGTGAACCAGGTCGTCGACATCGCCGAACAGGTCGCCGACGCCCTCGCCTACACCCACCGCCAGGGCGTGGTGCACCGCGACCTCAAGCCCGCGAACATCGTGCGGCTCGGCGAGGGCGGCACCGTGAAGATCTGCGACTTCGGGATAGCGCGACTCGGCGCCGACATCGGCTTCACCTCGCGACTCACCGGCACCGGCATCGCCATGGGCACCCCGCACTACATGAGCCCCGAGCAGATCGGCGGCGGCGAGGTCGACCACCGCAGCGACCTGTACTCGCTGGGCTGCGTCCTCTACGAGATCGCCACCGGTGTGCCGCCCTTCGACCTGGACGACACCTGGGCCATCCTCATCGGCCACCGCGACACGGTGCCCGCGCCGCTGCGCAGCCACCGTGCCGAACTCCCCGGCTATCTCGACGCGCTGGTCCTCGACCTGCTCGCCAAGACCCCCGACGGCCGGCCGAACGACGCGGCCGAGCTCCGCGACCGGCTCGCCGCCGGCCGCAGCAGCGGTGCCTGGACCCTGCCGCCACCGGCGCCGCCCGCGCTGCCCGCCTGGGCCGCGCGCGTGGGCCGGGGCCGCCCGGCCGCCACGACGCTCGCCGGGCGGGCCGCTCCCGCGCACGAGGCGACCGCCGCCCTCACCGAGGCGCTGACCGTCACGTGGACCTCCGCCGTGCCCGTCGGCCCGGCGGCCGGCGGCCCGCACCCGGACGGCCGGCCGTCCCCGGCCGTCGCCGGCCCGCTGGCGGAACTCGTCGCCGTCCTCGCCGGACGGCACCGCGCCGGTCTCGGTCTGGGCCGGCTCGAGCGCTGGCAGGAGGCCGCCGACCTGCTCCGTACCGTCGTACGGGACCGGGCCCACGTCCTCGGCGCCGACCACCCCGACACCCTCGCCAGCGGCTACGAGCTGAGCTTCGCCCTCGCCCGGCTCGGCCGTCCCGCCGAGGCCCTGCGCCAGTTCGGCGAGGTCGCCGAGGGCCGGGCCCGCGCGCTGGGCGCCGACCACCCCGACACCCTCGCCGCCCGCCAGGAAACCGCCTACGCCCTGGGCGGACTGGGCCGGCACGCCGAGGCCTGCGGCGTGTACGAGGCGGTGCTCGCCGCCCGGGAACGCACCATGGGCGCGGAGCACCCGGACACCCTGCGCTGCCGCCACAACCTGGCGTTCACCCTCGGCCGGATCGGCCGCGTGCCCGAGGCGTACGCGACCGCCCGCGAGGTCGCCGACGCCCGCGCCCGGGTGCTCGGCGCGCACCACCCCGACACCCTGGCGACCCGCCACGAGGTCGGCCACGCGCTCGGCGCGCTCGGACGCTGGTCCGACGCGCTCACCGAGTACCGCGAGGTCGCCGAGGCGCGCGCCGGCGTCCTCGGCCAGGACCATCCCGACACCCTCGCCGCCCGCTACGAGGCCGGGATCTGCCTCGGCCGCCTGGGCCGCGCCGAGGAGGCCGCCGCGCTCTACCGCGAGCTCGTCGCCGCCCGCACCCGGGCCGCGGGACCGGAGGACCCGGAGACCCTGCGGGCCCGCCACGGCCTGGGCGTGAACCTGGGCCGGCTCGGCCGCTGGGAGGAGGCCCTTTCCGAGGCCCGCGAGGTCTGCGCCGTACGGCTCCGCGTGCTGGGCCCCGACCACGCCGACACGCTCGCCAGCCGCCGCGAGACCGCCATCGCGCTCGGCTGGCTGGGCCGCTGGTCGGAGGCGCTCGCGGAACACCGCCACGTCACCGAGACCCGCACCCGCCTCCTCGGCCCCGACCACCCGGACACCCGCGCGGCCCGCAGCGACGAGGCCCACTGCCGGGAACGCTTGGCAGGCGGCGGCTAGGGCGCGTATCGAGGCGTGATCAGTTCGGTGTCGTCGTCGGTGTCGTCCGCGCCATCGGCGTCGTCGCCGTCATCGGTGTCGGCGGTGGCGACCGGGCCGCGGGGAAGCATCCGGTCCAGCCACTTCGGCAGCCACCAGTTGGTCCGGCCGAGGAGTGTCATGGTCGCCGGTACCAGCACCATGCGGACGACCGTGGCGTCGATGAAGATCGCGGTGGCCAGGCCGAGCCCGAACATCTTGGTGGACGGGTCATCGGCGACGGCGAAGGACAGGAAGACCGCCACCATGATGAGGGCGGCCGAGGTGATGATCCGTGCGGTGCGCGAGACGCCCTCGACGATCGCCGTGCGGTTGTCGCCGGTGCGCAGGTACTCCTCGCGTACGCGGGAGAGGAGGAACACCTCGTAGTCCATCGACAGGCCGAACAGGATGGCGAAGAGGAACATCGGGATGAACGACACGATCGGAACCGTCGCTTCCAGCCCGATGAGCGCGCCTCCCCAGCCCCACTGGAAGACCGCGACCATGATGCCGTAGGACGCGCCGATGCTCAGCAGATTCAGCAGTACCGCCTTGAGGGGGACGAGTACCGAGCGGAAGACCGGCATCAGCAGCAGGAACGACATCGCCAGCACGGCGGCGACGAACACCGGCAGGCGTCGGCTGGTGCGTTGGCCCACATCGGACAGGCTCGCGGCGGCGCCGCCCACGTGGGCCCTGGCCGGGCCGTGCCCGATCGCCGTCGGCAGCACGTCGGTGCGCAGCCGGGCGATGGTGTCGGCCGTGGCCCTGTCCTGGGGGCTGGTGGTCGGGAACACCACGAGGGTCGCGATGCCGGTGGCCCGGTCGATGTGCGTCGGCGCGACGGATGCGATGCCCGGATCCGCCGCGACCGCCCCGACGAGTCGGTCCAGCACTCCCGGATCACCGGCCGGGTCCGCGGCGATGACGAGGGGACCGTTGGTGCCCGGGCCGAACCCCTCGGCGACGAGGTCGTAGGCCCGGCGCTCGGTACGGCTGTGGGGCAGCGAGCCGTCGTCGGGCAGGCCGACGCGCAGGCCGAGCACGGGCAGCGTCGCGGTCAGCAGCAGCCCCGCCGCGCCGACCGCGTACGGCACCGGGTGCCGGCTGACGTGCCCGATCCAGCGACGCCACCCGGCGGGGGCGGCGCCCGTCGCCGGGTCCCGCCGCCGTGCGCGTCGGCCCGGCACCCTGGTTCGCAGAGCCCGGCCGATCCGGCCGGGCCGGCCCAGGCGCGGGCCCGCCGCGCCGAGGAAGGCCGGCAGCAGCGTCACCGACGCGACCACCATCGTCAGGACGACGATCGAGACGGCGAGCCCGCCCACCGTCATGAACGGCACGTTCGCGACCGCCAGGCCGAGGATCGACACGACGACGGTGCCGCCGGCGAAGACCACCGGCCGCCCCGCCGTGGCCACCGCCCGTCCGGCCGCCTCGTGCGGACGGAGCCCGCGCGCAAGGTACTCCCGGTGCCTGGCGAGCACGAACAGCGCGTAGTCGATGCCCACTCCGAGCCCGACCATGCTGCCCAGGACCGGTGCGAAGGTGGGAACCTCCGTCACCCCTGCCAGTACGGTCATGGTGGCGACCCCGATGGTCAGCCCGAAGACCGCCATGCCGATCGGCAGCGCGGCGGCGACGAGCGAACCGAACGCGAGGAACAGGATCGTGGCCGCGGCGAGGAGGCCGATCAACTCGCTCGCACCGCCGTCGGGGTCGGAGAAGACGTAGAAGAGGTGCCCGCCCATCTCGATGCGCAGCGGCAGCTCGGCGCGCAGCCGGTCGCCGAGACCGACGAGGGCGTCGAGGTCTTCGGCCGACAGCCGGCTCTGGTCGGGGTACTGCACCCGGACGACCGCGATCCGCCCGTCGGCCGAAACGAGGCCGTCGCGCACGGCCTTTCCCCCGCCCGCGTCGAGTGCCCCCGCCGGGTCGCTCGTGCCGAGCACGTGCGGCAGCCGCTTCACCTCGGTCTGCAGCCGCGTGAGAGCGGTGCGCGCGCCGTCGTCGTCGAAGAACGTCGCACCGTCGTCGAGGGGGGTGACGACCACCTGGGCGGTCATCCCCTCCTGGCCGGTGCCTGCCCGCTCGATCAGTTCCGCGGCCCGTCGGGAGTCCAGTCCCGGAGCGGTCATCGAGTCCGCGGTCCGCCCGCCGAAGGCGATCGCGGCGAGGACGGCGAGCGTGGCGGCGATCAGCCATGCCGCGATCACCCGCCAGGGATGGCGGGCGGCGCCTGTGCCCAGGCGCAACAGGGCTTTCGAAAGCATCGGGTCCTCCAACCACCTCGTCGGCCGTCCTTGTTCGGCCGCCGATGCCGAGGTTCGCCGCCACGCCGCTCCGCGGCATCGGCCCGCCGGCCGCGGATCCGTCGGCCCCAAGGCGGAGTGACGACCCGTCCTTTCGGCCGATGCGCGGCACGCCGCGGTCCCTAGGCTGAGAACCGTGCTCCGAGACGACCTGCGAACCCTGTGGACCGAACCCCGGCCGCCCGACGTGCCCGCCCGGGTGTGGCGGGACGGGGCGCTGCTCGCCGCGGGCCTTGCCGGTGTGGCGCTGGAGGCCACCCTGCGCGAGAACGTCGTGTGGCGGCCGGTGGCGGTGGTGTTCGCCGTGTGGCTGTGCCTGCTGCCCCTGTGGCGCCGGACCCGCCCGCTGGCGATGGTGACGCTGGCGTTCGGCTCGGTGATCCTGCTTCAGGTGGCCTCGCTCGTCGCCGCTCCGCGCGAGCCCGTCGGTCTGTACACCGGCGGGGTCGTGCTCGTGCTGGTGTACGCGCTGCCCCGGTGGGGATCGGGACGCGAGATCGTGCTGGGCGGCGCGGTGATCGTCGCGGCCGGCGCGCTGTGTTCCGTCACGGACGAGACCCCGGTCGTCGAGAACGTCGTGGGCTTCGCCTTCCTGCTGCTGCCCGGTGTGGTCGGGGCTGCCGTGCGGTTCCGGGTGACCGCTCGCGAGCGGCAGGTGGAGCAGGTGCGCTCCCGCGAACGCGAGCAGCTCGCCCGGGAACTGCACGACACGGTGGCCCACCACGTGTCGGCCATGGTGATCATCGCCCAGGCGGGCCGGGTGCTCGCGGGCACCGACCCGTCCGCCGCCGTCGAGGCGCTGGAGGGGGTCGAGGAGGAAGGGGCGCGCACGCTGGAGGAGATGCGCGCCATGGTCGCCGCGCTGCGCGACCGCGGGATCGGCGCGGAGCTGGCGCCCCCTGCCGGAGTCGCGGATCTGGAGCGCCTGGTGCGCACCCCGGGTGGTCGCCTCAGGGTCGACCTGGGGCTCGACGGCGAACTGGACGCGCTGCCCCCGGCCGTGGACGCGGCCGTCTACCGGATCGTGCAGGAGTCGGTGACCAACGCGCTGCGCCATGCGGTCGACGCGACCGAGCTCGTCGTCCGGGTCGCCGCGGAACGGCACGCGGTACGGGTGAGCGTGCGCGACGACGGCCGGCGCACCGGCCGGGGCCGCGACGGATACGGACTTACCGGACTTCGCGAGCGCGCGACCCTGCTCGGCGGCACACTACGAGCCGGCCCGGGTGCCGACCGGGGCTGGCACGTCGAAGCCGAACTGCCGAGAGCGAGGAGCGAGAGCCGTGTCCATTCGCGTCCTCGTCGCTGACGACCAGACGATCATCCGCACCGGGCTGCGGATCATGCTGAACGCCCAGCCCGGCATCGAGGTGGTCGGCGAGGCCGCCGACGGCCGGGAAGCGGTACGTCTGGCCCGCGAACTACGCCCCGACGTCTGCCTGTTCGACATCCGCATGCCCGTACTCGACGGGCTCGAGGCCACCCGGCTGGTCGCCGCCCCGGGCGTCGCCGACGCGCCGGCCGTGGTCGTCATCACCACGTTCGACCTCGACGAGTACGTCTACGGCGCGCTGCGTGCCGGCGCCCGCGGATTCCTGCTCAAGGACACGGGACCGGACCTTCTGGCGCAGGCCGTACGCTCGGCGTCCGACGGTGAGGCGCTCATCGCGCCCAGCGTCACCGTCCGTCTGCTCCAGGCGTTCGCGGACCTGCCCGCCGGCCGGCCCGTGGCCCAGCCGGTCTCTCCCGTCACCGCCCGCGAGGAGCAGGTGCTCCTCGCCGTCGCCCGCGGCCTGACCAACACCGAGATCGCCGACGCGCTGCACATCAGCCTCAGCACGGTGAAGACGCATCTGGCCAGCCTGATGGCCAAACTCGGCGCCCGCAACCGCGTCGAGATCGCGATGTGGGCCTACGAAACGCGCCGTATCCTCCCCGGAACCTGACCCGGGCGCCGGGCCGTGTCCCACGAGTCCCCGCGTACACCGGCCTGATCGACGCACGGCCGGGGCAGGGGAGGGACCGGCTCTCCCGCGGGCCTCGCGTGACGCCCGGTCAGAACTTGCCCCACACCCGGACGACCCGGCGGCCGCCGAGCGCCTCCGCGAAGTCCGTGAGGAAGTCCGTCCCGAACTCCGTCCAGTCCCAGAACTCGAACCCGAGGCAGGCCAGGGCGAACCGGTCGTCGTGCCACTGCCAGGCCGTCACCTCGGCGTCCCGGCCGCACGCACGGCACCCGACCCGCGCGGCCGTCGTGCCGCCGCCTGCCCAGACGCGTATGGCCGCGTCGAACCGCTGCCACGCGTCCTCCACCAGGGCGGTGCTGGTGGCGCAGCCCGGGCAGACCGCGAACTCCGGGGCGTCCTGGCCCGCGTGGAACACCTGCCGGCCCGTGTGCACGGCGAGGCCGCCGTCCGGTTCCCAGTCCGGCTCGGCCACCGCCCGCTCCCAGGCCGGGCCGGGCGGATGCCCCAGGGGCGCGCCGAGGACGCAGTCGGTGCGCTCCGCCCGTACGATGCCGGCCGCGACGAGCCAGTCGAGGCCGCGCCGGGCGAGCTGCGCCGCCTCCGCGTCCGTGGCGTCCGGTACCACCAGCGTCTGGAAGTGATTCCCCATGACACCGACGGTAGGGGAGGCCACTGACAACACCCCTGCGCACGGCGTCTGGTGGGACCGTCCGGGAGGTGTTAGCAAGAGACATGACCCCACCCGCACCCGCACCAGCACCCGGATCCGCACCCGCACCCGCATCCGGATCCGCATCGGGACCCGCAGCCGGGCCCGCGTCGGCGCCCGCTCCCGCCTCCGTCACGCGCGGCTCGTACGATGCCGTCGTCGTCGGGGGCGGGCACAACGGCCTCGTCGCCGCCGCCTATCTCGCCCGCGCCGGGCGCCGGGTCCTCGTCCTCGAACGGCTGGGGAACACCGGCGGTGCCGCCGTCTCCACGCGGCCGTTCCCCGGCGTCGACGTCCGGCTGTCCCGCTACTCCTACCTGGTGTCGCTGCTCCCCGAGAAGATCGTCCGCGAGCTCGGACTCCGCTTCGCGGTCCGGAAGCGCTCCGTCTCCTCGTACACCCCGTACGCCGACTCCGGCCTCCTCGTCGGCGGCGGCCAGGACCGCACCCGCGCGTCCTTCGCCGCGCTCACCGGCTCCGACCGCGAGTACGAGGCCTGGCAGGCCTTCTACGGGCGCACCGCCCGCGCCGCCCGCCGGATCTTCCCCACCCTCACCGAGCCGCTGCCGAGCCGCGAGGGCCTGCGCGCCCTGGTCGACGACGCCGAGACCTGGGAGATGCTCTTCGAGCAGCCCATCGGGGTCGCCGTCGAGAAGCACTTCGCCGACGACCTGGTGCGCGGCGTCGTCCTGACCGACGCCCTCATCGGCACCTTCGCCGAAGCCCACGACCCCTCGCTGCTCCAGAACCGCTGCTTCCTCTACCACGTGATCGGCGGCGGCACCGGCGACTGGGACGTGCCCGTGGGCGGCATGGGTGCCCTCACCGACGCCCTCGCGGACGCCGCACGCGCCGCAGGCGCGACCGTCCTCACCGGCCACGAGGTCACCCGGATCGAGACCGACGGCAGCCGCGCCGAGGTCGCCTACCGTACCGCCGACGGCGAAGGCGTCGTCGGCGCGGGACACGTCCTGGTCAACGCCTCGCCGCAGGCCCTCGCCGGCCTCCTCGGCGAGCCGGCTCCGGCCCCCGCCGAGGGCGCCCAGCTCAAGGTCAACATGGTCCTCACCAGGCTGCCCAGGCTCCGGGACCGCGCCGTCGACCCGCGCGAGGCCTTCTCCGGCACCTTCCACATCGCCGAGGGGTACGGGCAGCTGGCCACCGCCTACGCGGAGGCCGCCGCCGGACGGCTGCCCGCCGCACCGCCCTCGGAGATCTACTGCCACACCCTGACCGACCCGAGCATCCTCGGCCCGGAGGCCGCGGCCCGCGGCTACCAGACCCTCACCCTGTTCGGACTCCACGCGCCCGCCCGGCTGTTCGCCGCCGACCCCGACGGCGCCCGCGACGCGCTCCTGAAGGCGACGCTCGCGCAGCTCGACGCGTGCCTCGACGAGCCGGTCGCCGACTGCCTGGCCCTGGACGCCGACGGCCGGCCCTGCATCGAGGCCAAGTCCCCGCTGGACCTCGAACGCGACCTGCGGCTGCCCGGCGGCCACATCTTCCACCGGGACCTCTCCTTCCCCTACGGGGAGGAAGGAGGACCGGGAGGCCGCTGGGGCGTCGAGACCTCCCGGCCCAACGTCCTGCTGTGCGGTGCGGGCGCCGTGCGCGGCGGCGGAGTGAGCGGAGTGCCCGGTCACAACGCGGCCATGGCGGTGCTCGACCGGCTCGCGGGTTGACGCCCGCGGCGTCCCGGCCAGGGGCGTGAAGCTGATCTGCGAGTGCGGTTAAGAAAACCTCGATGGACCACGGCCCCCGACGCACGGAAGATTTCCTTCCAGGGATCTTGGGCGCGTCGACGTGCCCGGAACCGGTACATCACAGGACGCGCACGTCGGGAGCCGTGACATTGAAGGCACTGGTCAAGCACAAGGCGGAGCCGGGACTCTGGCTGACGGACGTCCCCGAGCCGGAGGCCGGTCCCGGTGACGTCCTGATCAAGGTGAAGCGGACCGGTATCTGCGGCACCGACCTGCACATCCGCTCCTGGGACGGCTGGGCGCAGAAGACCATCGCCACCCCGCTGACCCTCGGCCACGAGTTCGTCGGCGAGGTCGTCGAGACCGGCCGCGACGTCGCCGACATCCAGGTCGGCGACCTGGTCAGCGGCGAGGGCCACCTGGTCTGCGGCAAGTGCCGCAACTGTCTGGCCGGCCGCCGCCACCTGTGCCGCGCCACCGTCGGCCTCGGCGTCGGCCGCGACGGCGCCTTCGCCGAGTACGTCGTGCTGCCCGCCTCCAACGTCTGGGTGCACCGGGTGCCGGTCGACCTCGACGTCGCCGCGATCTTCGACCCCTTCGGCAACGCCGTGCACACCGCGCTGTCCTTCCCGCTGGTCGGCGAGGACGTCCTGGTCACCGGCGCGGGCCCGATCGGCATCATGGCCGCCGCCGTCGCCAAGCACGCCGGTGCCCGCAACGTCGTCGTCACCGACGTCAGCGAGGAGCGCCTGGCGCTCGCCCGCAAGATCGGCGTCTCGCTCGCGCTGAACGTCGCGGACAGCACCATCGCCGAGGGCCAGCGCACCCTCGGCCTCAAGGAGGGCTTCGACGTCGGCCTGGAGATGTCCGGCAACCCGCACGCGATGCGGGACATGGTCGCCAACATGACCAACGGCGGCAAGATCGCCATGCTCGGCCTGCCCAGCGAGGACTTCTCCGTCGACTGGGCGAAGATCGTCACCTCGATGATCACCATCAAGGGCATCTACGGCCGCGAGATGTTCGAGACCTGGTACGCCATGTCCGTGCTCCTGGAGGGCGGACTCGACCTGTCGCCGGTGATCACCGGCCGCTACGACTACCGGGACTTCGAGGCCGCCTTCGACGACGCCGCCTCCGGCAAGGGCGGCAAGGTCATCCTCGACTGGACCGCCTGACCCCCCTCCGGACCGTCCGAACCCCAGGAGCTTCCTTCATGTTCGATTCCGTACGCGACGACATCCGCGCCACCCTCGACGAGATCCGCGAGGCCGGGCTCCACAAGCCCGAGCGCGTCATCGGCACGCCCCAGTCGGCCACCGTCGCCGTCACCGCGGGGGGCCGCCCCGGCGAGGTGCTGAACTTCTGCGCCAACAACTACCTCGGCCTCGCCGACCACCCCGAGGTCGTCGCCGCCGCCCACGAGGCGCTCGACCGCTGGGGCTACGGCATGGCCTCGGTCCGCTTCATCTGCGGCACCCAGGAGGTCCACAAGGAGCTCGAGGCGCGCATCTCGCGCTTCCTCGGCCAGGAGGACACGATCCTCTACTCCTCCTGCTTCGACGCCAACGGCGGCGTGTTCGAGACCCTGCTCGGCGCCGAGGACGCGGTCATCTCCGACGCCCTCAACCACGCCTCCATCATCGACGGCATCCGCCTGTCCAAGGCCCGCCGCTTCCGCTACGCCAACCGCGACATGGCCGACCTGGAGCAGCAGCTGAAGGAGGCCACCGAGGGCGGCGCCCGGCGCAAGCTGATCGTCACCGACGGCGTCTTCTCCATGGACGGCTACGTCGCGCCGCTCGACGAGATCTGCGACCTGGCCGAGCGCTACGACGCCATGGTCATGGTCGACGACTCGCACGCCGTCGGCTTCGTCGGCCCCGGCGGCCGCGGCACCCCCGAGCTGCACGGCGTCATGGACCGCGTGGACATCATCACCGGCACCCTCGGCAAGGCCCTCGGCGGCGCTTCCGGCGGTTACGTCGCGGCCCGCGCCGAGATCGTCGCGCTGCTGCGCCAGCGCTCGCGCCCGTACCTGTTCTCCAACACCCTCGCCCCGGTGATCGCCGCCGCCTCCCTCAAGGTCCTCGACCTGCTCGAGTCGGCCGGTGACCTGCGCGAGCGGCTCAACGCCAACACCGAGCTGTTCCGCCGCCGGATGACCGAGGAGGGCTTCGACATCCTCCCCGGCGACCACGCGATCGCCCCCGTCATGATCGGGGACGCCGCCGAGGCCGGACGCATGGCCGAGCTGCTCCTGGAGCGCGGCGTGTACGTGATCGGCTTCTCGTACCCGGTCGTGCCGCAGGGCCAGGCCCGCATCCGCGTGCAGCTGTCCGCCGCCCACTCCACGGAGGACGTCAACCGGGCCGTGGACGCGTTCGTCGACGCGCGCGCCGCCCTGCGAGACTAGGGGCATGATCGAAGCGCGGCGGCTGCACATCCTCCGGGCGGTGGCCGACCACCGCACCGTCACGGCGGCTGCCGCCGCGCTCTACCTCACACCCTCCGCCGTCTCGCAGCAGCTCGCCGCCCTGGAGCAGGAGACCGGCCACCGCCTGGTGGAGCGGAGCGCGCGCGGTGCCAGGCTCACCCCGGCAGGGGAGATCCTGCTGAGCCACGCCAACGCCGTCCTCGCCCAGTTGGAACGGGCCGAGGCCGAGCTCGCCGCGTACGGCTCGGGCGAGGCCGGCACGGTGACGGTGGCGGCCTTCGCCACCGGCATCGGCCTCGTCGTGGCGCCCGCCATCGGCTCGCTCGCCCGTACCGCGCCGGGCATCCGCGTCCGCGTCCAGGACGCGGAGGGTGACGAGAGCCTGCTGATGGTCCTGGACCGGCAGGTCGACGTGGCCGTGGCCGTCGAGTACCGCGGGGCGCCCGGCGAGGACGACGCCCGCCTGACCCGGTTGCCGCTCTACGCGGAGCCGTTCGACGCGGTCCTGCCACCGGACCACGCGCTCGCCGGGCGGGAGCGGATCGCGCTCGCCGACCTCGCCAAGGACCCCTGGATCGGACAGTCCACGGGCAACCCCTGCCACGACGTGACGGTCCTCGCCTGCGAGTACGCGGGCTTCGCGCCCCGCATGGAGCACGTCTCCGACGACTTCCGGGCCGTCGTCGCCCTGGCCGGCGCCGGCGCGGGCGTGGCCCTCGTACCCCGCTCCGCCCTGCGCGGCACCGACCTCACCGGCGTGGTGGTCCGCCCGGTCGACGGCGTCGCCCCCACCCGCCGCGTCTTCGCCGCGGTACGGCGCGGCGGCGAGGACCACCCGCTGATCCAGCCGGTCCTCGCCGCACTGCGGGAGGCCGCCCAGCCGGCCGGCTGAGGCCACCGCGTGCCCGGGGCCACGGCCGGGGGCCGGGGCGGCACACGGCGGCGCTTCGCGGGACGCATGATGGAAGGGTGCCGCCGAGACGAGGAGGCGGGGTCATGTCCGTCACCGAAGGAACCGTGCCGTTCCGCGGTCACCGCACCTGGTACCGCGTCGTCGGCGCCCGGACGCCCGGCGGGCAGGTGCCGCTGCTCGTCGTCAACGGCGGCCCCGGCTGCCCGCACGACTACCTCGACGACCTCGCCGGCCTCACCAGGGAGACCGGCCGTCCGGTCGTCTTCTACGACCAGCTCGGCTGCGGCAGGTCCGACCACCCCGACGACCCGTCGCTGTGGACGCTCGACACCTTCGTCGACGAGCTCGCGGCCGTCCGCGAGGCGCTCCACCTCGATCCCGTGCATCTCCTCGGGCACTCCTGGGGCAGCCAGCTGGCCCTGGAGTACGTGCTCACCCGGCCGCCGGGTCTGCTGAGTCTGGTCCTCGCCGGTCCCGTCGCCGACGCCCCCGCCTACCAGGCCGAGACCCTGCGTCTGAAGGAGTCCCTGCCCGCCGCGGTACGCGAGGTCCTCGACCGCCACGAGGCCGCCGGCACCACCGACGACCCGGAGTACCAGGACGCCGCGCTCGCCTTCTACGCGCGCTACCTCTGCCGCCTCGACCCGTGGCCGCCGCACCTGGTGCGCTCCTTCACGAGCATCAACCGGGAGGTGTACGAGGCGCTGTGGGGCGGCGCCGAGTGGAACCTCACCGGCAGTCTGAAGGACTGGGACGTCACCGCCCGGCTCGGCGAGATCGACCTTCCCGTGCTCGTCACCTCGGGCCGCCACGACGTGGCGACGCCCGCCCTGGTCAGGGACCTGGTCGAGGCCGTTCCGGGGGCCGCCTGGGTGCTGTTCGAGGAGAGCTCCCACATGCCCTCGGCGGAGGAGCCCGAACACTATCGCCGAGTGGTCGGGGCCTTCCTCGCCGAAGTGGAGGCGGACGCGGGCAGCCGGTCACGGGCGGCGGCGTGACCGGCGCCGGGTGAGCTCGACCCGAGCCGACGAGCCGCCACCACGCCACTCACGGAGCGTGATGATAGGCTACGCACCGTGACAACGGAGCACGGGGGCGTCCCCCGAAACCGCACGAGCGCACCCAATCACGTCTACTACTTCGACATCGGGGCCGGCACCTGGCAGGGGAAGGCCACGTTCCGCATCACCTCCTGGCGTCGTCTCCTCCGCAGCGGCGTCGGGGTGACGCACAAACTTCTCGCGATCGCCATGCACCTCGTCGAGCTGCTCGTGGGCCCGGCGCGACAGCACTCGGTGATCGTGGCGAAGCCGGACGAGGGCGAGTTCGGCCAGGCCGACAACGTGCTCACGATCTCCAAGTTCGGCGTGACGCTGTACCTCCTGGACGAGCAGTACGTACTGGAGAGCAACGGCACCGGAGTCACCGTGCGCGCCAAGGAGCGGCTCGGCCCCGTGCCCGGCCTGCTCACGCGGAACTTCACCTACTCCGCGGAGATCAGTGACGGAGGCGTGGCCGCGACCTACCGCATGCCGCTGCTCGGAGCCCTCTGGATCGCGAACTACCGGGTCGCACCCGACCGCCAGACCCTCTTCGCGGAACTGCTGTGCGACTGGGGCAGGGCGACCGAGGAGACCCGCCGCGTCGGCGGGCCGGCGTAGCGGGCGACAGGACCACGCTCCCGTGACCGCCGAGCCCATGCTGCCCGCCGAGAAGGTCGCCCTGGTCGCCGGACTGCTCGCCGACCGGGTCCGGCAGTACGACGCCGCCCAGGACCGCCGGGCCGCGTTCGCCTACACCTACTTCCGCCTCACGACGACGCTCGCCACGGCCCTGGACACGGGCACGCCCGGGTTCAAGGACCCGCCGTGGGTGGCCGAGCTGTGCGAGACGCTCGCATCGGCCTACTTCGGCGCGATGGACGGCATCGACGCCTGGCTGGCGGGACGGCCCGGTGGCTCGGTGGGCGAGGTCCGGCCCGGTGATCTGCCGGACTCGATCCCCCCGCCGTGGCGGGACGTCTTCGCCGCGTCGTGCGTCCGGCGCTCCTACACGCTGGAAGACGTGCTCTTCTCGATGATGGCGCACATCTCCTACGACCTGCCGGGTGCGTTGCGCCGCATGGCGGAGGCCACGGGCGACCGCGGCCGCATCGCCGATTTCCACCGCATGAACGACGTGCTCGGGTCCTGCATCGACAAGGTCCAGGACGACCTGGCCGACCGCTACATCCACGGACTCCGGTCCCTGGACCAGCTGTTCACCCGGAGCGACGAACTGCTGACCAACTACGGGATCCGGGTCGCCCGGGGCCTGGCCTGGTTCAACTGCGACCGGCTCCTGGACCCGGACGCGGCCGAGGAGGCGGCCCGGTCGATCGGCAGGAGCACCGCCGCGCTCATCTCCGAGATCCGCACCCCCGGAGACTGGAAGTTGCGTGCCGGCCTGTGGATCCTGCGCCGGCTGATCCCCGAGCGCCGGCACTGGCCCGCGCCGAACACGCCCGTCGTGTAGTGGCCCGGTGTTCCGCGGGGGACGGTTCCTAGTCCGGCGAGGCCGTCCAGCCCACCGCCTCGATGCGGGCCCGGTCGGCTGGGCGGGCCTCGTCGAAGAGGGGCCGGCCCGCCGGGTCCAGGAGGCGGACGGCGTCCACGTACACCCCGCGGCCGACGTAGCGCCGGTCGGTGGTGTACCGCCAGCGCAGCCGTACGGGCGCGGCCGCCCCTACGGGCAGGTCGGCGCGGAGCCCGTACCACGCGCGGCCCGACCAGCCGCCGACCGCGCCGGTGGGGTGCTCCTGGCGGCTCGGCGGTCCGTCACCGCGCGCGGTGGTGGTGAACGGGACCGGTGCCCAGTGCGCGCCGCCGTCCGCCGAGGCCTCCAAAACCGCGCCGTCCGTTCCCGGCTCGGTGTCCCACCACAGGGCGCACTCGAGGCGGGCGGCCCCCGGGACCTCCGGCAGGGTGAGGGTCGCGGTCGTCGCGTTCGCCATGCCGGAGAACCACGCGGTGCGGCCCCGGGCCGGGCGGACCGGTACGGCGCGGGCCAGGGCGTCGGCGGCGGCGACCCGGGGCGCGGAGCCGGAGCGCCAGCTCCGTACCGGGTGGACGGAGTTGCCGAGCACGATCAGGAACGCGTCGGTGGTCGGGTCGAGCACCAGGCTGGTGCCGGTGAAACCGGTGTGGCCGGCCGTGCGCGGGGTGGCCATCGCGCCCATGTACCAGTGCTGGTAGAGCTCGAAGCCGAGGCCGTGCTCGTCGCCGGGGAAGGCGGTGTTGAAGTCGGTGAACATCAGCTCCACGGAGGCGGGGGAGAGGATGCGGGCGTCGCCGTAGGCCCCGCCGTTGAGCAGGGTGCGGGCCAGGACGGCGAGGTCCCAGGCGTCGGCGAAGACGCCGGCGTGACCGGCGACGCCGCCCATGGCGTACGCGTTCTCGTCGTGCACCTCGCCCCACACCATGCCGCGGTCGAGCCCGGACCAGGGCTTGCGGGCGTCCTCGGTGGCGGCGATGCCCCGGCGCCACGAGAGCGGGGGATTGAAACGCGTGCGGTGCATCCCGAGCGGAGCGGTGATCTCGGTCCGGAGCAGGTGATCCAGAGGGTGACCGGTGATCTCCTCCAGGATCAGCTGAAGCGTGATCAGGTTGAGGTCGGAGTAGAGGTAGACGGTGCCGGGCGGGTTCGCCGGCACCTCGTTCCACAGCAGTCGCAGCCGCCCCTCCCGCGTCGGCTCCTTGTAGAGCGGGATCCAGGCCCGGAACCCCGAGGTGTGGGTGAGCAGCTGACGGACCGTGACGTCCTGTTTCCCGCCGCCGCCGAACTCCGGCAGGTACGCCGTGACCTTCTCCTCCAGGACCAGCGTCCCGCGCTCGATCTGCTGCACCGCCAGGATCGAGGTGAACAGCTTGGAGACGGACGCCAGGTCGAAGACGGTGTCCTCGCGCATCGGGATCTGCTGGTCGGCCGGCAGCTCGACGCCCGTGTCGGTCTTCTCGTCGTACGCCGCGTAGCGCACGGCCGTGCCGATCGGCCGGTGCAGCGCCACGGTCCCGCCGCGCCCCGCGAGCAGCACCGCGCCCGCGTACCACGGGTGCGTGGGGGAGGGGCGCAGATACGCCTCGGCGTCCGCGACCAGCCGGTCCAGGTGTCCGGGCAGCAGCCCCGCCCGCTCGGCGGAGCCGCGGCGCAGCGTCGTCCGCCGCGCGGCGCCGAAGCCAGGCCCGGCCCCGTCCGCACCGCCGGAGCCGCCCGCACCGCCGCCGGGGCCCGGTTCGGGCGCGGCCGCGGCGCCCGGCACCGTACCGATCATCAGCGCACCTCCCAGGGCGAGGACACCGCCGCCGAACGCGCGGCGGCTCGGACCCCGGTTCCCCATCCTCGACTCGTCCGTCATGCCCACCCTCTCTCACCGCTCCTGAAAGAAAACTTCGGCCACTCCGGCAAGATCTGAAACTTTCCTACCGGAGCCGGAGCGGATCCGGGAAGCGCGCGGTACCGCAAAGAATCTGACACTGCATCAGAAAATCTCTTCCCTCGGCACACCGGCTGCGGCACCATGCCGCCCATGAAGACGGAGCTGAGTCGCACACTGGGGATCGAGCACGCCATCTTCGGCTTCACGCCCTTCCCCGCGGTGGCCGCGGCCATCACCAGAGCCGGCGGATTCGGCGTCCTCGGCGCGGTCCGCTACACCGCCCCCGACGACCTCGCCCGCGACCTCGACTGGATGCAGGACCACACCGACGGCCTGCCGTACGGCCTCGACGTCGTCATGCCCGCGAAGAAGGTCGAAGGCGTGAGCGAGGCCGACGTCGAGGCGATGATCCCCGCCGGGCACCGCGAGTTCGTCCGCGCCACCCTCGCCAAGCACGGCGTCCCCGAACTCGCCGAGGGCGAGGCCTCCGGCTGGCGGATCACCGGCTGGATGGAACAGGTCGCCCGCGGCCAGCTCGACGTCGCCTTCGACTACCCCATCAAGCTGCTCGCCAACGCCCTCGGCTCACCGCCCGCAGACGTCGTCGCCCGCGCCCACGCGCACGGCGTGCTCGTCGCCGCCCTCGCCGGCAGCGCCCGGCACGCACGCCACCACGCCGACGCGGGCATCGACATCGTCGTCGCCCAGGGCTACGAGGCCGGCGGCCACACCGGCGAGATCGCCTCCATGGTGCTCACCCCCGAGGTCGTCGACGCCGTCGCGCCGCTGCCCGTGCTCGCCGCCGGCGGCATCGGCAGCGGCGAGCAGATCGCCGCCGGGCTCGCGCTCGGCGCCCAGGGCGTGTGGCTCGGCTCCCTCTGGCTCACCACCACCGAGGCCGAGCTCCACTCCCGCGCGCTCACCGAGAAGCTGCTCGCCGCCGGCTCCGGCGACACCGTCCGCTCCCGCGCCCTCACCGGCAAACCCGCCCGGCAGCTGCGCACCGAGTGGACCGACGCCTGGGACGACCCGGCCGGCCCCGGCCCGCTGCCGATGCCGCTGCAGGGCCTCCTGGTCGCCGAAGCGGTCTCCCGGATCCAGAAGTACGAGGTCACGCCGCTGCTCGGCACCCCGGTCGGCCAGATCGTGGGCCGCATGAACACGGAGCGCAGCGTCCGGCAGGTCTTCGACGAGCTCACCCGCGGCTTCGAGAAGGCCGTCGACCGGATCAACCGCATCGCCGGAAGGAGCGAAGGATGAGCCAGGAGAGCCAGGGTCCCAACGGCTTCTGGGCGCAGGCCACCGCCGAGCCGGAGCGGACCGTGATCACCGCTCCGGACGGAGAGCAGTGGTCCGCCGGCCGCCTCCACGCGGCGGTCAACCAGCTCGTCCACGGACTGCGCGCGGCCGGCCTGGAGCGCGGAGACGCCTTCGCCGTCGTCCTTCCCAACGGGATCGAGTTCTTCACGGCCTATCTGGCCGCCAGCCAGGCCGGGTTCTACCTCGTCCCCGTCAACCACCACCTCGTCGGCCCCGAGATCGCCTGGATCGTCGCCGACTCCGGCGCGAAGGTCCTCGTCGCCCACGAGCGCTTCGCCGGGGCCGCCACCGCCGCCGCGGACGAGGCGGGCCTCCCGCCGAGCCACCGCTACGCCGTCGGCGAGATCGCCGGCTTCCGCCCGTACGCCGAACTCCTCGACGGGCAGCCCGCCACCCCGCCCGCCGACCGCACCCTCGGCTGGGTCATGAACTACACCTCGGGCACCACCGGAAGGCCCCGCGGCATCCGCCGCCCGCTGCCCGGAAGGACCCCCGAGGAGACCTACCTCGGCGGCTTCCTCGGCATCTTCGGCATCAGGCCCTTCGACGGCAACGTCCACCTGGTCTGCTCGCCGCTCTACCACACGGCCGTGCTCCAGTTCGCCGGCGCCGCCCTGCACATCGGCCACCCGCTGGTCCTCATGGACAAGTGGACGCCCGAGGAGATGCTGCGGCTCATCGACAACCACCGCTGCACCCACACCCACATGGTGCCCACCCAGTTCCACCGCCTGCTCGCCCTCCCCGAGGACGTCCGCGGCCGCTACGACGTGTCCTCCATGCGCCACGCCATCCACGGCGCCGCGCCCTGCCCCGACCACGTCAAGCGCGCCATGATCGACTGGTGGGGCCACTGCGTCGAGGAGTACTACGCGGCCAGCGAGGGCGGCGGCGCCTTCGCCACCGCCGAGGACTGGCTGAAGAAGCCCGGCACCGTCGGCCGCGCCTGGCCCATCAGCGAGCTCGCGGTCTTCGACGACGACGGCGAACGCCTGCCGCCCGGGCAACTCGGCACCGTCTACATGAAGATGAGCACCGGTGGCTTCCGCTACCACAAGGACGAGGCCAAGACCGCGGCGGGCCGCATCGGCGAGTTCTTCACGGTCGGCGACCTCGGCGTGCTCGACGAGGACGGCTACCTCTTCCTCCGCGACCGCAAGATCGACATGATCATCTCCGGCGGCGTCAACATCTACCCCGCCGAGATCGAGGCCGCGCTGCTCGCCCACCCCGCCGTCGCCGACGCCGCCGCCTTCGGCATCCCGCACGCCGACTGGGGCGAGGAGGTCAAGGCCGTCGTCGAACCGGCCGAGGGCCACGAGCCGGGACCCGCTCTCGCCGCCGCGATCCTGGCCCACTGCGAGCGCGTCCTCGCCGGCTACAAGCGTCCCAGGTCCGTCGACTTCATCGCGCACATGCCCCGCGACCCCAACGGCAAGCTCTACAAGCGGCGCTTGCGGGACCCGTACTGGGAGGGCCACGACCGGCCGCTGTGACGGAGACGGGGATCGCTTCCGGCCAACAGGGCACGCGCCCTTGTCAGCCGGGGCGAGACCTCTTGAGAATGCGCATGACAATCGAAGGATCTTCGGTTGCATCGTCATCAGAGAGGAACCCCCACATGAAGAAGCCTCTCGTCGGTGCCCTGCTCGCGCTGCTCCTCACGGGAGCGGCGGCGGCCCCGGCCATGGCGTCCGCACCCCGGGACGCCGTCGCGCAGACCCCGGCCCCCGCGGCGCACGGCACGCAGACGGCGGCGAAGTCCACGGCCGCGGCCGGCGCCGTGGACTTCGCCGGCACGGTCGCGCTCAGCAACTGCTCCGGCTCCCTGGTCCGCATGCCCGCCTCCCAGCCGGGCGACCCCGCGCTCGTCCTCTCCAACGGCCACTGCCTGGAGACCGGCTTCCCGGCGGCCGGCGAGGTCGTCGTGAACCAGCGCTCCAGCCGCTCGTTCTCGCTCCTGAACGGGGCCGGCACCAAGGTCGCCACGCTGCGCGCCGACCGGATCGCGTACGGCACGATGACCGACACGGACGTCTCGCTCTACCGGCTGACCAAGACGTACGCGCAGATCCAGAGCCAGTACGGCATCGGTGCCCTGACCCTCGACGCCGCCCACCCGACCCAGGGCACGCCCATCACGGTGGTCTCCGGCTACTGGAAGCGGACCTACAGCTGCAGCATCGACGGGTTCGTCTACCGCCTCAAGGAGGGCGACTGGACCTGGAAGGACTCGGTCCGCTACACCTCCTCCTGCAACACCATCGGCGGCACCTCGGGCTCGCCCGTGATCGACCAGACCACCGGCAAGGTCGTCGCCGTGAACAACACGGGCAACGAGGACGGCCAGAGCTGCACCGTGAACAACCCGTGCGAGGTCGACCAGAACGGCACCGTGACGGTCCGTCAGGGCATCAACTACGCCCAGCAGACCTACACCATCGTCCCCTGCGTCGGCCCCGGCAACGTCATCGACCTGAACCGCGCGGGCTGCACCCTGCCCAAGCCCTGACGGGCCCCACGCGCACGAAGGCCGCCCGGGACACCCCGGGCGGCCTTCCGGCGCCGGTCAGCGTCCGACCGCGCCGTCCGCCTGCTCCCTCAGGATGTCGGCGTGGCCCGCGTGGCGGGCCGTCTCCTCGATCATGTGGACGAGGATCCAGCGCAGCGAGCGACGGACCTTGGTGGGATGCGTCGAGCGGACGGCAAGCGTCTCCAGGTCCGGGCAGGCCGCCACGATCGCGTCGGAGCGCCGGCCGGCCTCCCGGTAGGCGGCGAGCAGCCGCTCCGGGTCGTCCGCCTCGGTCACCTCCATGCCGATGTCGGGCATCGGCTCGTCCACGCCCTCGAACGCGTACGCGAACCAGAAGAATTCCGCCGCCGTCAGGTGCTTCACCAGACCGAGCAGACTGGTGCCCGACGCCACCCCGGGCGTCCGCGCCCGCTCGAAGTCGATGCCCTCGGCCTTGGCGGCCACCGCCTCCCGAAGGTACCCGAGGAAGGCGACCAGCGTCGAACGCTCGTCCGCTCCGCCGTGCGGCGGACCGACGTCCCCCCGTGCGGGGGCCGGTACTTGAGTCTCCGTCATACCCGCACCCTACGCGGTGCGCCCGATCCCTTCATGCCGTTATGGCAGGATTCAGGGCATGAGTTCGACCACGGCAGGACTGACACGACAGTGGACCACCTGGGGGCCGCTGGTCGCGGCCGCCGGCCTCGCCGCCGGCTGGGGCCGCGATCTGCCCGGCTTCGCGGTGGGCCTCGTCGCGGTCCTCCTCTTCGCCGCCGTACTGTCCGCCGTCCACCACGCCGAGGTCGTCGCCCACCGCGTCGGCGAACCGTACGGCTCCCTCGTGCTCGCGGTCGCCGTCACCGTCATCGAGGTCGGACTCATCGTCACCCTGATGGCCGGAGGCGGCGAGAAGACCGCCACCTACGCCCGCGACACCGTCTTCGCCGCCGTCATGATCACCTGCAACGGCATCGTCGGCCTCTCCCTGCTCGTCGCGGCGCTGCGCAACCGCGTCGCCGTCTTCAACGCCGAGGGCTCCGGCGGCGCCCTCGCGACCGTCTGCACCCTCGCGACGACGACCCTGGTCCTGCCGACGTTCACCACGAGCCACCCCGGGCCCGAGTTCTCCACCGCCCAGCTGGCCTTCGCCGCCGTCGCCTCGCTCCTGCTCTACGGCGTGTTCGTCGCCGTGCAGACGGTCCGGCACCGCGACTACTTCCTGCCCGTGCCGCGGCCGGGCCAGGAGGGCCGGGAGTCGGAGGACGACCACGCCGAGCCGCCGACCGCCCGCGAGACCTGGTTCAGCCTCGGCCTGCTCGTGGTCGCCCTCGTCGCCGTCGTCGGCAACGCCAAGCTGGTCTCGCCCACCATCGAGGACGGCGTCGAGTCCGCCGGCCTCCCGAAGGCCGTGGTCGGCGTCGTCATCGCCCTGATGGTGCTGCTGCCCGAGACCCTCGCGGCCGTGCGCGCGGCCCGCCGGGACCGGATGCAGACCAGCATGAACCTGGCCTACGGTTCCGCCATCGCCAGCATCGGCCTCACGATCCCGTCGATCGCGCTCGCCTCGGTCTGGCTGGACGGACCCCTCGTCCTCGGCCTGGGCGCCCTCCACATGGTGCTGCTCGTGCTCACCGCCGTGGTGAGCGCCCTGACCGTGGTGCCCGGACGGGCCACGCTCCTTCAAGGCGGCGTCCACCTCTCGATCTTCGCCGCCTTCGTCTTCCTGTCGTTCAGTCCCTGACCACCACCACGCGCAGCCCGGGCGAGCGCAGGATGTCCCGCTCGCAGAAGCGGGCGGTCACCCAGCGCTCGCCCGCGTACAGCCGCGTCTGGTCGTCGTAGTGCGGCGAGTTCGGGTTCGAGGACTGCGAGTACGTCAGCAGGGTCCGCGCGACCGGGCAGTGACCGCCGTCCCAGCCCACCGCCTGTACGTGGCTGGTGCCGTGCGCGACCTCCGTGTAGCCGCCGCCCGCCGGATTCCACACGGGCTCCGTCTTGTTCCAGATGCCCAGCGCCTCCGTGCCGCCGCCCACCGGGATCCGCGCCCCGTTCCGCACCACGAACTGGTGCCGGCCGAGCGGCGCGTCGAGGGCGATCCCCGCCGCCCGAAGCTCCGCCACCGCGTCCTTGAGGGCCTGGGCGAACGCGGGGGAGCCGGTGTTGAGCGTGTGCGGGGTGCGCACCGGGTCGGCCGCCGAGAACGGCACCTTCCACTGGTCGGCCGGCTTCGCCGTCGCCGTGAACTTACGCCAGAACCGGTCGAAGAGCAGCGCGCCCCGGCTGTCGGTGTCCACGGTGCGGTCCCAGGCACCGATCACCCGGCAGGCCTCGGGATCGTCGGCGAGCACGGCCGCGCACGCCTCCGCCGCGTCGGCCGCCGCCAGGTCACCGGCCGGCGCCCGGTTCGCGAACTGCTGGCGCTGCAGGTCCGCCACCGTCAGCCCGCCACGGCCGGCCATCGCCGCCACGTCCTCCACGGCGCCACGCGTGCGCAGCGAACGCGGCGTGCCCACCGTGCCGAAGATCCGCTCGTAACCGGTCACGGGCCGGTCGGCGTTGGCCAGCCAGGCGCTGTCGTTGGAGTTCTCCACGTACGGGGCGTCCACCAGGACCGGCATCCGGGACGGCCCGAAGACGCCCGGCTGCACCGCGTCCGGGTCCGAGCCGAGCGCGCAGTCGCCGCGCGCGCCGTCGAGCACCGCGACACCGGACGCCGGATACGTGGCCCGGCCCAGCGGCGTGGAGCAGCGCTGCGCGAGCTCGTCGGTGACCCGCGGCAGCACCTGCGCCTGGGTGAACAGCGTGTGCCCGTCCGCGTCGGCGGCGACGGTGTTCACCCACGGCAGGCCCTGGGTGCGGCGCAGCGTCCGCGCCATGTCGGCGGTGGAACGGGACTTCGCGAAGCCGAGGGCGGTGTCCGAGGCCCGCAGGTTGGCGGCGTTGGGATCGTTGAGCGCGAAGGCCGTCGTCGCCGTCCACGGCAGCGGCAGGCTCGCTCCGAGGCCGGTGACGACCGGCCCGTACCTCGTCCACCACTGGGTACGGGTGACCGGGGCGCCGTCCTTGACGGCGACGGTGACCGTGCGCGGGGTCATCCGCTCCGGCCTGCCGTCGACCAGGTACGCGGTGGGGTCGGCCGGGTCGAGCGTCAGCTGGTGCAGGCTGAACGGGACTCCGGTGGCCACGGTGTGGCTCCAGGCGACCTTGTCGTTGAAGCCGATGTTGACGACGGCGGTGCCGAGCAGGGAGGCGCCGGAGACGTTCAGCTCGCCCGGGATGGTCTGCTGCGACTGCCAGAAGCGGCGCCCGCCCTGCCACGGGTAGTGCGGGTTGCCGAGCAGCAGGCCGCGCCCGTTCGCGGTCGCGCTCCCCTGGAAGGCGACCGCGTTGGAGCCCATCGTGGCGTTCTCGGCGGCCAGGAGCGCGCGGGCGGCCTCGGCCGTCCGGGCGGGGTCGGGGACTGCGGTCGTGGCCGCGTCGGCGCTGGTGGCGGGGCCGGGGACGGCCGTCGTGGTGGCGGGGGCCGCCGGAGGCCGGGCCGCCGTGATGCCCTCAACGCCCCGGCCCTGACCGCCGAGGACGGACACCGCCCAGCCGCGGCGCGCCACGTCGAGCTCGGTGACCGGCCGGACCCACGCGGCGCCCGCGCAGGCCGGATCGGTGATCCGGTTCTTCCGCAGCCAGGCGTTGTAGCCGGCCGCCCAGCCCCGCATCAGCTCCTTCAGCTGCCGGCTCGGCCCGGCGGGCGCGGGAGTGGCCAGCAGTGCCTCGACCGTGCCCGCGTCCTTGGCCCCGCGGAAGAACAGGTCGCTGGAGAGGTTCTTCGTCGCCGACGACAGCGAGCCGTCGGGCGCGCCGTCCGCGCCGAACCAGCGCGAGCGCTCGCCGTCGACCGTCACGAACCCGTCGGCGAGGACGCAGACCTGGTCGGCGGCCTGCGCCCAGCCGGTGCCGAACCCCAGGTCCGCGTAGTCCCTGGCGACGATGTGCGGGATGCCGTACTCGGTGTACCGGATGACGGCCGACAGGCCGCGGTCGGAGGGGCGGTGGCTCCGGTCGCCGGCGTCGGCGACGGCCGCCGCGGGCAGGGAGGCGGTGACGGTGGCGAGGGCCGCGCCGACCAGAGCGAGGTGTCTCAGCCGGGCCGGGAACAGGGTGCGGAAGTGCAACGTGCCTCCCAACGAGCATGCGTGGAATGCGGGTTGGGCCATCCAGGCAGTCAAGCGCTTGCTCTGTCAACATCCCGTTCGGTATCCGAGGTACACGGGACGACAACCACGACGGGTACTTGACCGGCCGCCCCGCCCGGCCGAGGATCCGAGCCATGGACGAACGACGACTGCTCTCCCGTACCGTCGACGGCGTGCTCCGCGAGAGCGCCCGCCGGGTCCCGGACCGGACGGCCGTGCGGTACGGCGAGCGCACCTGGACGTACGCGGAGCTGGACGCCGCCGTGTCGACCGCCGCGGCCGTCCTGCGGCAGCGATGGGGCCTCGCGGAACACGACCGCGTGGCGACCTACGCGCACAACTCGGACGCCTACCTCGTCGCGTTCCTCGCCTGCTCACGCGCCGGGCTCGTCCACGTGCCGGTCAACCACCACCTCACGGGCGACGACCTCGACTACATCCTGCGCCAGTCCGGCAGTTCGCTGGTCCTCGCCGACCCGGCCCTCGCCGGCCGGGTCCCCGAGGGCTTCCGCGTACGGCCCCTGCGCGACACCGAGGACTCGTTCCTCACGGCGCTCGCCGCGCCCGAGCCGTACGACGCGGACCGCGACGCCCGGGACCTCGTCCAGCTGCTCTACACCTCGGGCACCACGGCCCTGCCCAAGGGCGCGATGATGACCCACCGCGCCCTGGTCCACGAGTACGCGAGCGCCATCGACGCCCTCGACCTGCACGAGGACGACCGTCCGGTGCACTCGCTGCCGCTGTACCACTCGGCGCAGATGCACGTCTTCCTGCTGCCGTACCTCGCCGTGGGTGCCGAGAACACCATCGTCGACGGACCCGACCCCGCGCTCCTCTTCGACCTGACCGAATCCGGCCGGTGCGACAGCCTCTTCGCGCCCCCGACCGTCTGGATCGGGCTCGCCAACCACCCCGAGTTCGCGACCCGTGACCTGTCCGCCCTCCGCAAGGCCTACTACGGCGCCTCGATCATGCCCGTACCCGTCCTGGAGGGCCTGCGGACCCGGCTGCCCGGCCTGCGCTTCTACAACTGCTTCGGCCAGTCCGAGATCGGTCCCCTCGCCACCGTCCTGGGCCCCCAGGAGCACGAGGGCCGCATGGACTCCTGCGGCCGCCCGGTGCGCCACGTCGAGGCGAGGATCGTCGACGAGGAAGGCAAGGACGTGCCCGACGGGACCCCGGGCGAAGTCGTCTACCGCTCACCGCAGTTGTGCACCGGCTACTGGGACAAGCCGGAGGAGACGAAGGAGGCCTTCCGCGACGGCTGGTTCCGTTCCGGCGACCTCGCGGTCCGCGACGCGGAGGGCTACTTCACGGTCGTCGACCGGGTCAAGGACGTCATCAACTCCGGGGGCGTCCTGGTCGCCTCACGCCAGGTCGAGGACGCCCTCTACACGCATCCCGCGGTCGCCGAGACGGCCGTCGTCGGCCTTCCCGACGACCGCTGGATCGAGGCGGTCACCGCCTTCGTCGTCCCGCGCGCGGACGTCACCGAGGACGAACTCCTCGCCCACGCACGCGAGAAACTGGCCCACTTCAAGGCCCCGAAGCGGGTGTTCCTGGTCGACGAGCTGCCCCGCAACGCCAGCGGCAAGATCCTCAAGCGCGAACTGCGGGACCGCTTCGGTGCTGCCTGAGGTCAGTCCTTGGTCTTGTCCTCCATCAGGCAGAGGATGTTGCCCTCACTGTCCTTGAACCAGCTGCCCCGCATGTCGTCGGTCTCGACGACGCCCTCGACCGTCTTCAGACCCGGCAGGTCGTACTGCTCGAAGGTGACGCCCTTTTCGCGCAGTTCGGACATCGCCGCGTCGAGATCGTCGACCTTGAAGCTCGCCAGCGTGTGCTGGGCCTGGCCGCCGTAGGGGGTCTCGTAGAGACCGAACATCGTCCCACCCGACTCGACCCTGGTGTCCTCGGGAGACTCCTTCGTGACCGTGAGGCCGAGCGTCTCCGTGTAGAAGCGCTTGGCCCTGTCCAGGTCGTTGCACGGAATGATCGCGGCTATGGGGGAGTCCGCCAGCATCGCCACCACCTCCTCCCTCCAGGCTACGCAGGGACCGTGCTCAGCGCTCGCCCCGCGGGTCCGGCGCCTCCCGCAGGTCCACGATCCGCTTGATCTTGCCGACCGAGCGCTCCAGCGTCTCCGGGTCGACCACCTCCACCGCCACCGAGACACCGATGCCGTCCTTGACGGCCGTCGCGATCGCGCGCGCCGCCTCCGCGCGCTGCTCGGGCGTGGCGTCCGGGCGCGCCTCCGCCCGTACGGTGAGCGCGTCGAGCCGGCCCTCCCTGGTCAGACGGAGCTGGAAGTGCGGCGCCACGGCGGGCGTGCGCAGGACGATCTCCTCGATCTGGGTGGGGAAGAGGTTCACGCCGCGCAGGATCACCATGTCGTCGCTGCGGCCGGTGACCTTCTCCATGCGCCGGAAGACCCGCGCCGTGCCGGGCAGCAGCCGGGTCAGGTCGCGGGTGCGGTAGCGCACCACCGGCATGGCCTCCTTGGTCAGGGAGGTGAAGACCAGCTCGCCCTCCTCACCGTCCGGCAGCACCTCGCCGGTGACGGGGTCGACGATCTCCGGGAAGAAGTGGTCCTCCCAGATGTGCAGCCCGTCCTTGGTCTCCACGCACTCCTGCGCGACGCCCGGGCCCATGACCTCGGAGAGCCCGTAGATGTCCACGGCGTCGATCGCGAAGCGCTCCTCGATCTCCCGGCGCATCTCCTCGGTCCAGGGCTCGGCGCCGAAGATGCCGACCTTGAGGGAGGTGCCGCGCGGGTCGACGCCCTGGCGCTCGAACTCGTCGAGCAGGGTGAGCATGTACGAGGGCGTCACCATGATGATCTCGGGCTCGAAGTCCTGGATCAGCTGGACCTGACGCGCGGTCATGCCGCCGGAGGCGGGGATCACCGTGCAGCCGAGCCGCTCCGCGCCGTAGTGCGCGCCGAGACCGCCGGTGAACAGCCCGTACCCGTACGCCACATGGACCCGGTGGCCGGGCCGGCCGCCGGCGGCGCGGATGGAACGGGCCACGACGTCCGCCCAGGTGTCGAGGTCCCGCTCGGTGTAGCCGACGACGGTGGGGCGGCCGGTCGTACCGCTGGAGGCGTGGATGCGGCGGATCTCGGACCGGTCGACGGCGAACATGCCGAAGGGGTACTGCTCGCGCAGATCGGTCTTCGCGGTGAAGGGGAAGCGGGCCAGGTCGGCGAGCGAGCCGCAGTCCTCCGGCCGTACGCCGGCCTTGTCGAAGGACTGCCGGTAGAACGGCACGTTGTCGTAGGCGTGGCGCAGGGTCGCGCGCAGCCGCTCCAGCTGGAGGGCCTCCAGCTCGTCGCGTCCGAGCCGCTCGCCCGCGTCCAGCTGATCACTCATGCGCCACTCCCTCGCCCGCACACCGTCGTGCCCGAAACGGTCGCAGCACCGTCCTAAAACGGGCGACCGATCATTCGGTTGATCCTTGCGAGCCCAGTAAAACGGGCCGCACCCCGGGCTTGGCAAGAGGTCGGGACGGGTTTTCTTCGTTGATGATCACTGTTGACCGGGTCGGGGCCGCGCGATCACACAATCGGGTGCCATTGTCCCCGCAGGGGCGGGATCCGGGCCGGTGGCGGGAAGGGGGAACGGATGATGAAGCCGTCCGGCTCCCCTTCCCAACCCCGGACGAAACGGATCGACAACCACCATGCCCGTCCTGTGCCGTCCCGCCGTCGCCGTGCCCGAACACACGATCACGCGGCAGGAAACCCTCGACCTGGCCCGCACCCTCCACGCGGGCCACGCGTCACTGCCTCTCGTCCTCCGCCTGATCGGCAACACGGGCGTCGCCAAACGGCACCTGGTGCAGCCCCTCGACCGCACGCTCGCCCACCCGGGCTTCGAGGCCCGCAACGCCGTCTACGAGACCGAGGCCAAGGCACGGGTCCCCGCCGTCGTCGCCGAGGCACTCGACCACGCCGGGCTCGGACCACGCGACATCGACCTCATCGTCTACGTCTCCTGCACCGGCTTCATGATGCCCTCGCTCACCGCCTGGATGATCAACACCCTGGGCTTCCGCAGCGACACCCGGCAGATGCCCATCGCCCAGCTCGGCTGCGCCGCCGGCGGTGCGGCGATCAACCGCGCGCACGACTTCTGCGCCGCGTACCCCGGAGCCAACGCGCTGATCGTCGCCTGCGAGTTCTGCTCCCTCTGCTACCAGCCCGACGACCTCACCGTCGGCAACCTGCTCTCGAACGGGCTGTTCGGCGACGCCGTGGCCGCCGCCGTCGTCCGCGGCTCCGGCGGCACCGGCATCCGGCTGGAGCGCAACGGCTCCTACCTCGTCCCCGACAGCGAGGACTGGATCGCCTACAAGGTCCGCGAGACCGGATTCCACTTCCTGCTCGACAAGCGCGTGCCCGGCACCATGGAGCAGCTCGCACCCGCCCTCGTCCGGCTCGCCTCCCGGCACGGCCGGGACGCCGGCCGGCAGGACTTCTACCTCATCCACGCGGGCGGCCCCCGGATCCTCGACGACCTCGGCAAGCACCTGGACGTGCCCGCCGACATGTTCCGCTTCAGCCGCGCCACCCTCACCGAGTACGGCAACATCGCCAGCGCCGTCGTGCTCGACGCACTGCGCCGGCTCTTCGACGAGGGCGGCCCCGCCCCCGGCGCCACCGGCATCCTCGCCGGCTTCGGCCCCGGCATCACCGCCGAGATCTCCCTGGGCAGCTGGACCGGCCCCGAAGCCGCCGGCCCGCCGCGCCGCCAGACCGTGTCGATCGGCGCACAGGCCGGCCCCCGCGACGCGGCCCGCCCCGGCGAACGGGCAGGCGTGGGCGGCTCCGGCGGCCTCGGCAACGTGGGAGGCATGGGCGATCCCGGCGGTCTCGGCGCCCTCGACGACCTGGACTCCCTCGACCCGCTCACCCCCGTCGGGCGCACTCCCGCCCACACCCCCGACACCTCCTTCGAGACTCCCGACACACCCCTCGACACCCCTCTCCCCACGACAGCTGCGGTGGCCCCATGACGACGACCACGACCCCCCACACCGGCGACGAGCCCCGCGTCCACTTCTGGGCCGTCCCCGACCTCACCGGACTCGACTTCGACCCGCTCCTCGCCAGGCTGCTCCACGAGGACCCCGTCACCCGCGTCCGCCTCCCGCACGGCGACGGCCACGCCTGGCTCGTCACCCGCTACGAAGACGTCAAATTCGTCTCCGTCGACCCGCGGTTCAGCCGCCAGGCCGTCTACGGACGCTCCATCACCCGGCTCGCGCCCCACTTCATCCCGATGGAAGGCGCCGTCGGCTTCGCCGACCCGCCGGACCACACCCGCATGCGCCGGGTCGTCGCCCGCGCCTTCAGCGCCCGGGCCCTGCGCTCCCTGCGCGACCACGCCCAGGCCGTCATGGACCGGCTGCTCGACCGGCTCGAGAAGCACGGCCCGCCCGCCGACCTGATGGAACTGGTCAACCGGCCCTTCCCGCTCGCCATGGTCAGCGAACTCATGGGCGTCCCCGAGGGCGACCAGCCGCTCATGGCCCGCTGGTCCGACACCATCATCTCCGCCGGAGCCGGCCGCGAGGCCAGCGAGCAGGCCAAGGCCGAGATGGCCCGCTACTTCACCGAACTCATCGGCCGCAGCCACGGCACCGGCGAGGAGTTCCTCGCCGCGGTCCTCGCCGACGCCATCGACGACGACACCCTCGACGAACAGGAGGCCGTCGGCCTCGCCGTCCTCATCCAGATCGGCGGCGCCCACGCCGTCCGCAACAACAGCGCCAACATGGTCTTCGCGCTGCTCACCCACCCCGAGCACCTGGCCCGCCTGCGCGCCGAACCCGAACTCCTCCCGCAGGCCGTCGACGAACTCCTCCGCTACATCCCGCACCGCAACGCCGTCGGCCTCTCCCGGATCGCCCTGGAGGACGTCGAGGTCGGCGGCGTCACCATCCCCGCGGGCGACCCCGTCTACGTCTCGTACCTCACCGCCAACCGCGACCCCTCGGTCTTCCCCGACCCCGAGCGGCTCGACTTCGACCGCGGCTACAACCCGCACGTCGCCTTCGGCCACGGGCCGCACTACTGCCCCGGCTCCGCGCTCGCCCGCATCGAGTCCGAGATCCTCCTCGACACGCTGTGGACCCGCTTCCCCGACCTCCGTCTCGCCGTCCCCGAGGAGGAGATCCGCTGGCAGCGCGGCGCCCTCATCCGCGGCCCCGAGACCCTGCCCGTCACCTGGTGAGAGGAGCGACCCGACGATGACCCTCAGCGGCCTCATCGTGCCCCCGGGCGAGGGCCGGATCCTCGCCACCCCGGCCCAGCACGTCACCTTCAAGGTCACCGGCGAGCACACCACCACCGCGTCCACCTTCGAGGTGGTCGTCCCGCCGGGGTTCGACGTCGGCGCGCACACCCACGGCCGCGCCGAGGAGCTCTTCTACCTCCTCGAAGGCGAGCTCGAGGTGCTCGCCTTCGAGCCCGAGGTGCGCACCGCCGACAGCTGGCGCGGCTGGCGCACCGCCGACGGCCGGCGCGCCGTCCGGGCCACCCCGGGCACGCTCATGCTCGTCCCGCCCGGCTGCCCGCACGCCTTCGCCAACCTCGGCGACACCCCCGCCCGCATGCTCTTCCAGGTCTCGCCGCCCACGTACCACGAGACGTACTTCGAGGAGCTGATGGAGATCCTCGGCGCGGGCGACCCGGTGGACCACGAGGCCATCGAACGGCTCCGCATCCGCTACGACATCGAACAGATCACCCCGCTCCGGCACGACGCCGGAGTACGGCAGGAGACCACACCCACGCCATGACGTCCCCATCCGGCCACGGCCCCGTCGTCCACGACTGGGCCGTGGTTCCACTGCCCGGCACCGCCTTCGACCCGGTGCCGCACCGGCTCCTCCACGAGGAACCGGTCGCGCGCGTCCGCCTGCCCCACGGAGAGGGCCACGCCTGGCTCGTCACCCGCTACGAGGACGTCAGACAGGTGACCGCCGACCCGCGGATGAGCCGCGCGCTCACCGTCGGGCGGCCGCTGCCCAGCATGACCCCGCACACCCTCGCCCCGGCCGGTGGCGTCGGCCGCGCCGACCCGCCCGACCACACCCGGCTGCGCAGACTCATCGCGCCCGCCTTCGACCGCCGCCGCATGACCGCCTTGCGCGGCCGCATCGAGCGCACCGCCGAGGCCCTCGCCCTGCGCGTCCTCGACGCCGGCCCGCCCGCCGACCTCGCGGACGGCTTCGTCGGACCGCTCTCGGCCACCGTCGTCGCCGAACTCCTCGGCGTCCCCGCCGCGGACCTCGACCGGGTCCAGGCCTGGCGCGCCGGACTGCTCGACCACCACACCACCGCCGCTGCGGGCGAGTCCGTGAAGAAGGAGATCGCCGGCTACTTCGCCGAACTCGCCCGGCACCGCGCCAGGCACCCCGCCGACGACCTCGTCAGCGAACTCGCCGCCGCCCGCGCGGCCGGCGGGATCAGCACGCCCGAGCTGGTCTCCCTTGCGGTGATGCTCACCCTCAACGGGCTCGACGCCGTCCGCAACATCGTCTCCACCATGGTGTACGTGCTGCTCGTCCATCCCGACCAGACGGCGAAGCTCCGCATCGACCCCGGCCGGCTGCCCAGGGCCGTCGACGAACTCCTTCGCTTCATCCCGCAGCGCAACGGCGTCGGCATGCCGAGGATCGCCACCGCCGACATCGAGGTCGGCGGCGTCACCGTCCGCGAGGGCGAGACCGTGCACGTCTTCTACCCGGCCGCCAACCGCGACCCCGCCGTCTACACCGACCCCGACCGCCTCGACCTCTCCCGGGACGAGGCCCCGCACCTCGCCTTCGGCCACGGCGCCCACTACTGCGCCGGCGCCCGGCTCGCCCGCATGGAGGCCGAGGTCATGCTCGCCACCCTGCTGGCCCGGTTCCCCCGGCTCGCGCTCGCCGTGCCACCCGACGAGATCGCCTGGCGTACGGGCACGGTGAACCGCGGACCGGAGGCCCTGCCCGTCACCTGGTAAATCGGTGGCAGGGGTGCCGGTGCGGATGCTGGGGTGAGGGCCATGGACCTCACCGCACTGCGCACCCTCCTCGACCGCCAGCTCCGACTCGGCGCCCGCCCCGACGGGCCGGGCGCCCGCGTCGAACGGGACGGACTCGTCGTCCGCCAGACCGGACCCGCGCACGGCTGGAACGGGGTGCTGTGGTCAGGGCTCGGCGACCACGACGCCGACGCCGCCATCGCCGCGCAGATCGGCCACTTCCGGGCCGCCGGCCGCTCCTTCGAATGGAAGCTGTACGGTCACGACGGCCCCGCCGACCTCGCGCGGCGGCTCGTCGCCGCCGGCTTCACCGCCGACGAGCGGGAGACCGTGATGGTCGCCGAGGCGAGCGCCGTGTCCGCCCCGGTGGACCTGCCCGACGGCGTCGAACTGCGGCCCGTCACCGACGAGGCCGGAGTGCGGATGGTGGTCGAGGTGCACGACCTGGCCTTCGGCACGGACAGTTCCCCCATCGGCCGCCGCCTGCTCGACCAGCTGGCCGACGCGCCCGGCACGGCGGCCGCCGTCGTCGCCCTGGCCCACGGCGAGCCCGTCAGCGCCGCCCGCCTCGACCTGCCTCCGGGCAGTGACTTCGCGGGGCTGTACGGCGGCGGCACCGTCGCGGCCTGGCGGGGCAGGGGCCTGTACCGGGCCCTGGTCGCTTACCGCGCCCGGATCGCCGCCGAGCGCGGCTACCGCTACGTCCAGGTCGACGCCGCCGACACCAGCCGGCCGATCCTCGCGCGCCTGGGCTTCGCGGAGCTGACCACGACGACGCCGTACCTGTACGAGATCTGACGCGTACGCGTACGAGATCTAGCGCGTCCAGTGCCCGGGGCGCTCGAAGCCCTCGGGGAGGCGGGTGGCGGCGTCGCCGCGGGCCGAGTTGAGCTGGGGCTGGGTGAGGAAGAGGGCCCCGGTCAGGTTCGCGCCCGACAGGTCGGCGTCGCGCAGGTCGGCGCCGATCAGGTCGGCCAGCGAGAGGTCCGCGCCGCTCAGGTCGGCCGCGATCAGCAGCGCGCCGCGCAGGTCGGCGCCCCGCAGCTTCGCCCCGCGCAGCCGGGCCCCGATCAGGTCGGCGCCCCGCCGGCTCTTCGGCCTGCCGCCGGCCGCCGCGCGGACCAGGGCGGAGCTCTCCAGGAGGAGCGGGTTCACCTCGGCCCGCACGGGCGCCACGTCCAGCTTCTCCAGGCCGTCCGCGTCGCCCTCGGTCAGCGCGGTCACCCGGGCGAGCGCCCGGTCCAGGTCACGGTGGAGCGGGCGGGTCGCGGCGAGCGAGCGGGCCTCGGTCAGGTAGCGGAGCAGCTCGTACAGCTGGCGCACCACCGGGAACACCTCGTACATCTGCCGGGCGGTCTGCGGGGCCTCGCGCCAGGAGACACCGCCGAAGGTGACCTGGGAGACGTGCTGGCCGGCGCCGAAGCAGTCGTAGACGGTGCAGCCGGGGAACCCGGAGTCCCGCAGCCGGGTGTGGATGCCGCAGCGGAAGTCGTCCTGGAGGTTGCGGCACGGGTCGCCCGCCGACTTGTTCACGGCGAAGTCGTTGGACCGGGCGAAGGGGAGGGCCACACAGCACAGCCCGAAGCAGTTCGCGCAGTCGCCGCGGAGCTCGCCGTGCCGGGGCTCGTCGTGGTGCAGGGCGGTCTGACGGGTCTCGGACACGGGGAAACGGGTTCCTTCGCTGGTGGTGGCGGACATCCCACCGTATCGCGCTGTCGGCGAACCCGGTTGCCGGACCCTGCGCGGGGCGATCATGATCGGCGGCATGCCTCAGTTCACGACGTACGACGGAACCCGTCTCTCCTACCGGACCCACGGCACGGGGGAACCCCTCGTCGTCCTGCCCGGCGGACCCATGCGCGACGCGAAGTACCTCGGCGACCTCGGCGGACTGTCCGCCCACCGCACCCTGATCGTGCCCGACCAGCGCGGCGTCGGCGGCAGCGCGACGCCCGCCGACCCGGCGAGCTACCGCTGCGACCGGCAGGTGGCGGACGTGGAGGCGCTGCGCGCCCACCTCGGCCTGGAACGGTTCGACCTGCTCGGCCACTCCGCGGGCGGCACCCTGGCCGTCCTCTACGCCGCCGCGCATCCGGGCCGGCTGCGTTCGCTCGTCCTGGTCACCCCGGGGACGCGCGCGGTGGGCATCGAGATCTCCGACGAGGAGTGGGACGGCGGCGTCGAGGTCTTCGCGGGCGAGCCGTGGTACCCGGAGGCGCGGGCCGCCCTCGACGGCATCGGTCCCGACACCTCCCTCGAGGAGGAGTCGGCGATCGCGATGCCGTTCGCCTACGGCCGCTGGGACGCGGCCGCCCGGGCCCACGCGGCGGGTGCCGCGACCGAGATGAACTGGGCGGCGGCCCGGGCCTTCTACGCCCCCGGAGCCTTCGAGCCCGACGCCACCCGCGCCGGCCTGCGCGAGCTGACCGCCCCCGTGCTCGTCCTGGCGGGCGAGTACGACGCCGGGCCGAGTCCGGTGCGGGCCGCCGAGCTGGCCGCGTGCTTCCCGCACGCCGAGCTCGTCGTGCAGCCGCGGGCCGGGCACTACCCCTGGGTCGACGACGCCGGAGACTTCGTCCGCCCGGTCCTCGCCTTCCTCGACCCCGAGGTCCGCACGGTGACCGTCGACGGCGTACGGCTCGCCTACCGGGTGAGCGGTCCCGAGGAGGCACCGCCGGTCGTCCTGGTGCACGGGCGCGGCGCCGACGGCACCGACTGGGCCGGGATCGCGGCCGAGCTGTCGGCCGACCGCCGGGTGTACGCGGTCGACCTGCGCGGCCACGGCCTGAGCGACCGGCCCGGGCAGTACGGCTTCGGAGTCTTCCGCGACGAACTGGGCGGCTTCCTCAAGGCTCTCGGTCTGACCGGAGCCACCGTCGTCGCCCACTCGATGGGCGGCGCCGCGGCGTACCTGCTCGCCCAGCGGGAGCCGGGCCTGATCGGACGGCTGGTCCTGGAGGACGCCCCGGTCTTCTTCCCGCTGGACCCGCCGCGCGGGCCCGCCGGTCCGCCCGAGGAGCCCGTCTCCTTCGACTGGGCGATCCTCGACGCGACCAATGCGGAGCTCAACGAGCCCGACCCGGCCTGGCGCGCCGAGCTGTCCGCGATCACCGTGCCCACCCTGGTCGTCGGAGGCGGCGAGGACAGCCATCTGCCGCAGGAGCAGCTGGCCTGGATGGCGGAGCAGCTTCCGGACGCCCGGCACGTCACCATCGAGACCGGCCATCTGATCCACGAGTCGCGCCCCCGCGAATTCCTCGCCCTGCTGCGGGAGTTCGGCGTCTAGTCGGCATCCCAGGTGCGTTCGACGGGTGAGCAGGTCACGCCTGGAGCTTCCCGTCGCGCATGGTCAGCACCCGGTCGCAGACGTGCCGCACCGCCGCGTGGTCGTGGGAGATGAACAACGACGCCACGCCCAGCGACTCCTGAAGGTCCATCAGGAGATTCAGGATCCCCGCGCGCAGCGACGGATCGAGCGCCGAGGTGGGCTCGTCGAGGACCAGCAGGTCCGGGCCGGTGGCCAACGCCCGGCCGATGCCGACGCGTTGGCACTGGCCGCCGGACAGCTCGTACGGGAACCGGTCGCCGAGCCCGGCGTCCAGGCCCACGAGCCCCAGGAGCTCGTCCACCCGGGCCGGGCCGCCGGCCGACCAGCGGCCGTGCACCCGCAGCGGCTCCGCGATCTGCTCGCGCACCCGGCGGCGCGGGCTCAGCGCGCCGTACGGGTCCTGGAACACCGGCTGGAACCGGGGCCGCAGCGGACGCAGCTCGCGCTCCCGCAGCGCCGTCAGCTCGACGCCGGCGAACCGCACCGAGCCCGCGTCGGGCCGCAGGAGCCGCAGCACGGCCGAGGCGGTCGTCGACTTGCCGCAGCCCGAGGGCCCGACGAGTCCGACCGTCTCCCCGGCCGCCACGTCGAACGACACCCCGTCGACGGCCGGGTGCGCCCCGTACCGGACGACCAGGTCGCGCACTTCGAGAAGGGCGTTCATGCCGCCTCCCCGAACGGGTGGTGGCAGGCGACGAGACGGCCGTCGACCGGCCGCGTCCCGGGCTCGGAGCCGCGGCACACCGGGCCGGCGTGCGGGCAGCGGGGAGCGAAGGCACAGCCCGCGCCCGGTGCCGCCGTGCCGGGCGGCGGCCCGTCGAGCACCGGAAGGCGCGAGCGGTGCGCCATGCCGGCCGTCGGCAGGGAGGCCAGCAGACCCCGGGTGTACGGGGCGACGGGCCGCCCCAGCACGTCGTCCGCGGCGCCCTGTTCGACCAGCCGTCCCGCGTACATCACCGCCACCCGGTCCGCGTGCCGCCGTACCGCCTCCAGGTCGTGGCTCACCAGCAACAGCGCCGCCCCGGCCGCCGCGCACCGCTCCCGCAACAGCGTGAGCACCTGCTCCTGCCGCTCGGGGTCGAGGGCCGTGGCCGGCTCGTCGGCCACCACCAGGTCGGGCCCGTTGACCAGGGCCGTCGCGATCACCGCACGCTGCCGCATCCCGCCCGACAGCGCGTGCGGGAACGCCGCGGCCGCCTCCGGTGCGAGGCCGACGGCGGCGAGCGCGCGCCGGGCGACCGCCCGCGCCTCGCGCCGCCCTGCCCCCGCCACCGAGCGCACCGCGAAGGCCAGTTGGTCCTCGACCCGGTGTACGGGCGACAGCGCCGACATCGCCTCCTGCGGGACCCACGCCAGGCGGCGGCCGAGATCGGCCGGCCCGACCGGCGCGCCGCGCAGCAGCACCGTGCCGGAGACGACGGCCCCGCGCGGCGCCATCCCGAGCAGCGCCCGCGCGGTGAGGGACTTGCCCGCACCGGACTCGCCGACCAGGGCGAGCACCTCGCCGGCGCGCAGCGTGAAGGACACACCGCGGACGGCCTCGACGCCGGCGATGCCGACCCGCAGGTCGTCCGCCTGGAGCAGCGGCCGGGGGAGTTCAGTCGGTTCGGGCGGCAACGGGCCGGACCTTCCTTCGTACGGACAGCGGGAGAACGGCGGAGAGCGGGCGGGAGCCGCGGCGTACCGGGGCGCCCCGCGAGGAGAGGCAGACGGCGAGCGCCGCGAGCAGCGCCAACGCCACGGCCGGGGCGAGTGCGGCGACCGGCGCCCGCTCGACGTAGTCGGCCGACTCGTCGAGCAGCAGCCCCCACTCCGGCGACGGAGGCTGCGGGCCGAGACCCAGGAAGCCGAGCGACGCCAGCGCGAGGACCACGCCCGGGAGCCGCAGCACCGCGTGCCGGGCGACCGGCCCGGCCACCGTCGGCAGCACGTGCCGGGTCCACACCCACAGCGGCCCCGCGCCGATCGCCCGCTGCACCACCAGGAAGCGCGAGGCCCGTGTCTCCCGCACGAGCGCCGCCGCGTGCGCGGCGAGCGGCGGCCAGGACACCAGCGTCACGGCGAGCGCCGCCGCCCCGGTCCCCGGCCCGGTCGCGGCCGCGACGAGCAGACCGGTGAGCACCGGCGGCAGCGCGTTGGCGACGTCCGCGAACCCGGCCGCCACTCCGGGCAGCACTCCCAGCGCGAGCCCGACGAACAGGCTGAGGAGCGTCACCGCGGCGGCCGTTCCGACCGTCGACGCGGCCCCGTGCCCGAGCCGTGCGAGCACGTCCCTGCCGAGCGCGTCCGCGCCGAGCGGATGCGCCGCCGACGGCGCCGCCAGCCGCGCCGTGACGTCCACGGCGTACGGGTCGCGCAGCAGCCCCCAGCCCAGCACCACGACGAGGACGGCGCCCAGCACCGCCGGAACGCCCGGCGGGATCCGGACCGGGCGTGGCGCCGGCAGGCCGAGCCCGGCCTCCCGCAGCGCGGGCCCCAGCAGCCGGCGCCGGACCAGCGCGGCCGCCGCGCCCGCGAGCAGGCCCAGCCCGAGGAGGGCGAGGACGCAGCCCTGGAGCAGCGGCAGGTCCTGCGACTTCGCCGCGCCCAGCGCCGTACGCCCGATGCCGGGCACGGCGAAGACCGTCTCGACGGCGACCGCGCCGCCGGTCAGGCCGACGGCCACCATCCCGAACTGTCCGGCGAGCGCGGGCAGCACCCGCCGCAGCGCCGCGGCGGTGATCCGGCCCCGCCCGGTGCCCGCGCCGCGCCACAGCTCCGCCCACCGTTCGTCGAGGACGGCGGGGAGCGCGTCGGCGACGAGCCGGCCGAGCAGCGCGCCGGCGGGCACTCCCAGGGCGAGCGCCGGCAGCACCAGATGCGCGGGGCCCGCCCAGCCGGACGTCGGCAGCCACCCGAGCCACACGCCGACCGTGACGAGCAGGACGAGCGAGAGCAGGAACTCGGGGACCGAGGCGAGCACCGCGGCCCCCGCGCCGCCCGTGGCCCGGCCCCGCACAAGCACCGGTACGGCGAGCAGCGCGCCGACCAGCAGGGCGACGGCCAGCGCCGCGCCCATCAGGGTGAGGGACACGCCGAGGCCGGCCGTGACCGACGGAAACACGTCGGCGCCCGACACCCAGGAGACCCCCAGGTCGCCGTGGAGCAGCCGGCCGAACCAGCCACCGAGGAGCCCCGACGGGCCCGCGTCCAGGCCGAGATCGGCGCGGATCGCGGCGAGCGCCTCGGGGGTCGGCTCCTGCTCGGCGGACCGGGCCCGCAGCAGGGCGAGCGCCGGGTCCCGGCCGGACAGCCAGGGCAGCAGCCCGACCAGGGCCACGACCACGGCCAGCGCGACCGCCTGGGCGGCCCCGGCGCGCAGGGCCGGGGCCGTGACGCGGGGGCGGATCACCGTACGTGCGTGTCGACGGTGACGAGCTCGCGCTCGCGCGGGTCGTGCGCGGCGCCGACGACGTTCGCGGCGTCGCCCTGGATCACCCGCTCGTGCAGCATCGGCACGGCCGCGTCGGTGGCGAGCACGGCGGCCTCGGCGGCGACGACGGCCCGCCGGCGGGCGTCGCCGGCGGGCGTCGCGGACGCGGTGGCGAGCGCCGAGTCGACGGCCGGGTCGGCGAGCTGCGAGATGTTGAAGGAGCCGTCGCCCGCGAAGTCGCTGTACAGGTACGCGGCGGGGTCGCCGGAGTCGAGGACGGTCGCCCGCGACAGCACGAAGGCGTCGAACTTCCCCGCGAGGGCGTCCGCTTCGATGGCGGCGTACTCCCGCACGTCGAGCCGGACCGTGAACCCGGCCTTCCGCAGCTGCTGCTGGAGCAGCTGGGCGACCTCGGGCAGTTCGGCCCGGTCGGTGAAGGTGCCGAGGGTGATCGTCGCGCCCTTCGGGTCGCCCGGGGCGGTGTGCCGCACCGGCGTCCGCAGCTTCGCCGCCCACGGCAGGGCCGGTCCGAGCAGGCCGCCGGCGACGTCCGCCCGGCCCTCGTAGACGCCGTTGACCAGGGCGCGGGGGTCCACGGCCGCGCGGGCGGCGGCGCGCAGCGCCGGGTCGCGGAACGCGCCGAGCCGGGTGTTCAGGTAGAGGGTGTTGGTGCGGGGCATCGGGACCTCGGTGATCAGGTCCTGGTCGAGCAGCCGGGCCTGGGAGACCGGCACCGCCTCCACGATGTCGGCCTCCCCGCTGCGCAGCGCGGCGGCCCGGGCGGTGCCGTCGGGCACGTACCGCACGTCGATGCCGGCGGCCTTGGCGCGTCCGCCCCAGTAGCGGTCGTAGCGGTCGAGGGTCGCCGTGGTGGTGCCGTCGGCGCGGACGAGCACGAAGGGGCCGGTGCCGGCGCCGACCGGGTCGACCGTCCTGCCGCGGTACGCCCTGGCGGCGAGGACCGAGAGCTGTGGCGAGCTGAGCCGCTGCGGTACGAGCGGGTCGGCGGCCGCGGTGGTCACCTCGACCGTACGCGGGCCGGCGGCGCGCGCGGTGAGACCGACGCCGTCGAGGATCCGCGGCCGGGGCGAGGCGGTCGCGGCGGTGGTGAGGGAGCGGACCACGTCGGCGGGGGTGAGCGGGCTGCCGTCGTGGAAGGTGACGCCCTGGCGGAGGGTGAGGGTCCAGGTCCGGCCCTGCTGCCGCCAGGCGGTGGCGAGCGCGGGGACGGCGTTGCCGTCGCGGTCGAGCCGGACGAGGGTCTCGGCGGTGGACCAGCGCGAGAGCTTGAAGGCGTCGTCGGAGAGCGGGGAGAGGCCGGAGCGGGGCGGCTGCATCATCGCGACCCGTATGCGGCCGCCCTCTCCGCCGCCTCCTCCGGCGGCCCGGCCGCCGCTGCCGGCGAAGCACCCCGAGAGGACGGCGGTCGCGGTGGCGACGGAGAGGGCGGCGAGGAGGCCGCGGCGGAGGGCTGGGGTGTTTTCGGGCAGGCGAGACACGAGGGGTCCTCAGGGGGGTGACGTGCGGAGACGCCCCGACCCTAGCAGAATGAAAATCATTCCCATTAAGCGGCTCGGGTTCGCCCTCCCGGTGGACCCGGGCCGCGGCCGCCGGGTCGGTCGTCCCCGGGGCCTGGTTCAGGACCCCGTGGCCGCGGCGTCCGCCTCCGTCGCCACCGAGCGGGCCCAGCGGTAGTCCGCCTTGCCGCTGGGGGAGCGCTGGATCGTGTCCGTGAGGACGAGCTGGCGCGGCACCTTGTACCCGGCGAGCCGGGTGCGGCAGTGGGCCTGGACCGCCGCCAGGTCCAGCGGCGCGGCCCCCTCGCGCAGCTGGACGACGGCCGCGACGTGGTTGCCCCACTTCGCGTCGGGCACACCGGCGACCAGCGCGTCGTACACGTCGGGGTGGGACTTGAGCGCCTGCTCGACCTCCTCCGGATAGACCTTCTCGCCGCCGGTGTTGATGCACTGCGAGCCGCGCCCGAGGACGGTGACGATGCCCTCGGCGTCCACGGTGGCCATGTCGCCGAGCAGCACCCAGCGTTCGTCGCCCTTCCGGAAGAAGGTCTCGGCGGTCTTGACCGGGTCGTTGTAGTAACCCAGAGGGACATGGCCGCGCTGGGCGAGCCGACCGACCTCGCCGACGGCGACCGGCTCGTGGGTGGCCGGGTCGACGACCTGGGTGCGCTCGTTGACGTGCAGCCGGAAACCCCTGGCGGGGCCGGAGTCGTCCGTCGCGCGCCCGTTGGAACCGGACTCCGACGAGCCGAAGTTGTTGAGCAGCAGGACGTTCGGCGCCAGGGCCCGGAACTGGTCGCGCACCGTGTCCGACATGATCGCGCCGGACGAGGAGAGGCTGAACAGCGAGGACAGGTCGGTGCCCTTCAGCGGTCCGTGGAGGGCGTCGACCAGGGGCCGCAGCATGGCGTCGCCGACCAGCGACACGCTGGACACCCGCTCCTTCTCGATGGTGCGCAGCACCTCCTCGGGCACGTACTTGCGGTGGATCACCACCCGCTGCCCGTAGTTGAAGGCGATGAACGAGGTGAGGGTGGAGGTGCCGTGCATCAGTGGGGGCGTGGGGAAGAAGGTGAGCCCCGCGCCGCCCGCCGCGACCCGTTCGGCCAGCTCCTCGGGCCTCTTGACGGGTTCGCCGCTCGGGTCGCCGCCGAAGAGGCCGGCGAAGAACAGGTCCTCCTGGCGCCACATCACGCCCTTGGGCATGCCGGTGGTGCCGCCGGTGTAGATGACGAAGAGGTCGTCGGGCGAACGGGGCGCGAAGCCGCGCTCCGGTGATCCGGCCGCCTCGGCCTCGGCGAACGCGACGCAGCGGAGAGCGGGGGCGCCCTCGGGCGGGGTCCCCACCCGCACGAGGTGCCGCAGCTTCTCCGTCTGCGGCAGGGCGCCCGCGACGCGCTCGGTGAACTCGGCGTCGAAGACGAGCGCGGCGAGGTCGGCGTCCCGGTAGAGGTAGACCAGCTCCTCCTCCACGTAGCGGTAGTTGACGTTGACCGGTACGAGCCGGGCCTTCAGGCAGGCCAGCACCGTCTGCAGGTACTCGATCCCGTTGTACAGGTGGAGGCCGAGGTGCTCGCCGGGCCGCAGGCCCGCGTCGATCAGGTGGTGGGCGATGCGGTTCGCGGCGGCGTCGAGTCCGGCGTAGGTCAGCCGGCGCTCGGCGCCGGTGCCGGGGTGGTCGAGGTAGACCAGTGCCTCGCGGTCGGGGACCACGTCGACGACCGATTCGAACAGGTCGGCAAGGTTGTACTCCACCGTTCCTCCTGATCCTGGCCCGGACTGACCCCCGTCGGTCACTGGGCGGTCATTAGAGCGCCGACGGACGGAGGTGGGAAGGGGTCGCGCAGAAGAATCTGACTGAGTGTCAGAAAACTATTGAACTGGACCCGCCACTCCTGCAACCTGTTCCAGAAATGGAGACGGGAGACGCCCATGGGTGGCACCGAACACCTCGACGTGCGGCGCGAAGGCGCCACGCTCGTCCTCACCTTGAACCGGCCCGAGGCCAAGAACGCGCTCTCGCTGCCGATGCTCGTCGGCCTCTACGACGGCTGGCTGGAGGCCGACGCCGACGACACGATCCGCTCCGTCGTCCTCACCGGCGCCGGCGGCTCCTTCTGCGCCGGCATGGACCTCAAGGCGCTCGCCGGGAAGGGCATGGAGGGCGAGGCCTACCGGGACCGCATGACCGCCGACCCCGACCTCCACTGGAAGGCCATGCTGCGGCACCACCGCCCGCGCAAACCGGTCATCGCCGCCGTCGAGGGCCACTGCGTCGCCGGCGGCACCGAGATCCTCCAGGGCACCGACATCCGGGTCGCCGGAGCCTCCGCCACCTTCGGCCTCTTCGAGGTCCGCCGCGGCCTCTTCCCGATCGGCGGCTCCACGGTCCGGCTGCCCCGGCAGATCCCGCGCACCCACGCCCTCGAAATGCTTCTCACCGGCCGCCCGTACACCGCCGAGGAGGCCGCGCGCATCGGCCTCGTCGGCCGCGTCGTCCCGGACGGGACCGCTCTGGAGGCGGCCCTGGAGACCGCCGAGCGGATCAACGCCTGCGGTCCGCTCGCCGTCGAGGCCGTCAAGGCGTCGGTCTACGAGACCGCCGAGATGACGGAGCAGGAGGGACTGGCGGCGGAACTGAAGCGGGGCTGGCCGATCTTCGCCACGGCGGACGCGAAGGAGGGCGCGAAGGCCTTCGCGGAAAAGCGCACGCCGGTCTACCGCCGGGAGTGACCTTTCCCCCGGCCCCGCCCCGCCCCGCCCCGGACCCCGGACCCCGCGCCTCGGGCGCCGGCGGGCCCGGAGTTCCCCCACCCACCAAGGAGCCGCCCCATGACCGCCGCCCCCGAAACCCTCCGCGCACCCCTCGTCGTCGAGTTCCCCTTCACCCGCTCCCTCGGCCCCGTCCAGTCCGCCTTCCTCACCGGCCTGCGCGAGCGCGTGCTGCTCGGGGTGCGCACCGAGGCCGGCCGGGTGCTCGTGCCGCCCGTCGAGTACGACCCCGAGACCGCCGCCGAACTGCGCCAACTCGTCGAGCTCGCACCCACCGGCACCGTCACCACCTGGGCGTGGAACCCCGAGCCCCGGCGGGGACAGCCGCTCGACACGCCCTTCGCCTGGGTCCTGGTCCGGCCCGACGGCGCCGACACCGCGCTGCTGCACGCCCTTGACGCACCCGGACCCGAGGCCGTCCGCACCGGGATGCGCGTCCGGATCCGCTGGGCCGCCGAACGGCACGGCGCCATCACCGACATCGCGTGCTTCGAGCCGTACGACGACGGCGACGGCGACGACGGCGATGCCGGCGGCCCTGCCGACCACGCCGCCCGGCCGCACGACGGCGTCTTCGACGAGCCCGTCACCGGCATCGTCGCGCACGCCCGCCTCGACTACACCTACACACCCGGCCGCGCCCAGACCGCCTGGCTGCACGACCTGGCCGAGCGCCGCACCGTCGGCGAACGCTGCCCGTCCTGCGCCAAGGTCTACGTGCCGCCCCGCGGCGCCTGCCCCACGTGCGGCGTCGCGACGACCGACCGTGTCGAGGTCGGCCCCCGCGGCACGGTCACCACCTTCTGCATCGTCAACATCAAGGCGAAGAACCTCGACATCGAAGTCCCCTACGTCTACGCCCACATCGCCCTCGACGGCGCCGGCCTCGCCCTCCACGGCCGCATCGGAGGCATCCCGTACGACCAGGTCCGCATGGGCCTGCGCGTCGAACCCGTGTGGACCGAAGGCGGCCGCTACCCCGACCACTACCGGCCCAGCGGCGAGCCGGACGCCGACTACGACACGTACAAGGAGCTCCTGTGACCGCAGCACGCCGGGACGTCGCCATCGTCGCCTTCGCCCAGACCGACCACACCCGGCGCACCGACGAACTCTCCGAGGTCGAGATGCTCATGCCGGTCCTCCACGAGGTGCTGCGGCAGACCGGCCTCAAGACCTCCGACATCGGCTTCACCTGCTCGGGCTCCTCCGACTACCTCGCCGGCCGTCCGTTCTCCTTCACCATGGCGCTCGACGGCGTCGGCGCCTGGCCGCCCATCTCCGAGTCCCACGTCGAGACGGACGGTGCCTGGGCGCTGTACGAGGCGTGGGTGAAGCTGCTCACCGGCGAGGCCGACACGGCCCTCGTCTACGCGTACGGCAAGTCCTCGCCCGGCTCCGTGCGCGACGTGCTGACCCGCCAGCTCGACCCGTACTACGTGGCCCCGTTGTGGCCCGACTCCGTCGCCCTCGCCGCGCTCCAGGCCCGGGCGCTGATCGACGCCGGCGACACCGACGAGTCCGCGCTCGCCGCGATCGCCGCCCGCAGCCGCCAGGACGCCGCCGCGAACCCGCACGCCCAGCTGCCCGGCGCCCGACCGCAGGGCGACCACCTCGTCGCGCCGCTGCGCACCGGGGACTGCCCGCCCGTCGGTGACGGCGCCGCCGCCGTGATCCTCGCCGCGGGCGACCGGGCCCGCGAACTGTGCGCCAGGCCCGCCTGGATCACCGGCATGGACCACCGCATCGAGGCCCACTCCCTCGGCGTGCGCGACCTCACCGACTCGCCGTCCACGCGCCTCGCCGCGGAACGCGCCGGAGCCTTCGACCCGACCGCCGACCGCCCCGTCGACACCGCCGAACTGCACGCCCCCTTCACCTCGCAGGAGGTCGTGCTCCGCAAGGCGCTCCGGCTGGGCGACGAGGTCCGCGTCAACCCGTCCGGCGGCGCGCTCGCCGCCAACCCCATGATGGCCGCGGGCCTGATCCGGCTCGGCGAGGCCGCCGCCCGCATCCACCGCGGCGCCTCCGACCGCGCCCTCGCCCACGCCACCTCGGGGCCCTGCCTCCAGCAGAACCTGGTCGCCGTCCTGGAAGGAGACCCCCGATGAGCGCAGTCAGCACGGCCGGGACGGCGAAGGAGTGCGTCGCCGTCGTCGGCATCGGCCAGACCAAGCACGTCGCCGCCCGCCGGGACGTCTCGATCGCCGGACTCGTCCGCGAGGCCGCCCGACGGGCCCTCGACGACGCCGAGTTGACCTGGGCGGACATCGACGCCGTCGTCATCGGCAAGGCCCCCGACTTCTTCGAGGGCGTGATGATGCCGGAGCTGTACCTCGCCGACGCGCTCGGCGCGGTCGGCAAGCCGATGCTCCGGGTCCACACCGCCGGCTCGGTCGGCGGCTCCACCGCCCTGGTCGCCGCGAACCTGGTGGCCGCCCGGGTCCACCGCACCGTGCTCACGCTCGCCTTCGAGAAGCAGTCCGAGTCCAACGCCATGTGGGGCCTGTCGCTGCCCGTGCCCTTCCAGCAGCCGCTGCTCGCCGGCGCCGGCGGCTTCTTCGCCCCGCACGTACGCGCCTACATGCGCCGCACCGGCGCACCCGACACGATCGGCTCCCTCGTCGCGTACAAGGACCGCCGCAACGCGCTGAAGAACCCGTACGCGCACCTCCACGAGCACGACATCACGCTGGAGAAGGTGCAGTCCTCGCCGATGCTGTGGGACCCGATCCGCTACTCCGAGACCTGCCCGTCCTCCGACGGCGCGTGCGCGATGGTCCTCACCGACCGTACGGGCGCGGCCCGTTCGCCCCGGCCGCCCGCGTGGCTGCTCGGCGGCGCGATGCGCAGCGAGCCGACGCTCTTCGCCGGCAAGGACTTCGTCTCGCCGCGGGCGGGCCGGGACTGCGCCGCCGACGTCTACCGGCAGGCCGGCATCACCGACCCGCGCCGCGAGATCGACGCGGTCGAAATGTACGTGCCGTTCTCCTGGTACGAGCCGATGTGGCTGGAGAACCTGGGGTTCGCGGAGGAGGGCGAGGGCTGGAAGCTCACCGAGGCCGGCGTCACCGAGATCGGCGGCGACCTGCCCGTGAACCCCTCCGGCGGCGTCCTGTCCACCAACCCGATCGGCGCCTCCGGCATGATCCGCTTCGCGGAGGCGGCGCTCCAGGTGCGCGGGCAGGCCGGCGAGCACCAGGTCGAGGGGGCGCGCACGGCGCTGGGGCACGCGTACGGCGGGGGCGCGCAGTTCTTCTCCATGTGGCTCGTCGGCGACCGGCCGCCGACCGTCTGAGGGGTGTCGGAGGTCCGGGCCGGTCGCTACGCTGAGGCCCGGATCAGCCGCAGAGCGTGACGCGGGGAACGCGAGAGGAGCACGGACGTGGCGGACAGCACGACGACCAGCACGATCACCGGCACCGTCGGCCAGCACGGCCTCGGCGGGCAGGACATGCCGGACCTCGACCTGGCGGGAGCCGACTGGCGCTCCGGCAGCCAGGGTGTGGGAGACGTCCAGATCGCGTTCGTCGAGGGCTTCATCGCCATGCGCAACGGCCGCCGCCCGGAAGGCCCGTCGATCGTGTTCACCCCGGCGGAGTGGCGGGCGTTCGTGGTGAACGCGCGCGAGGGCGAGTTCGACCTGACCTGAGGCGCGAACGCGCCCTCACGGAGCAGGTGACGGGCTCTTCCGGCCTGGCATTCACACAACCGCCACAATCGGCCTCCCTGGCGGCGCACACCGGCGTACGCTGGGGTTTTCGTGGGGCCTTCGCCCCGGAGCACCCCCCTGTGCGCCGGGCGTGCGCCCCCGGGGTGGGGGTTGACCATGGCAGTGCACGACGGCGGACGCGTGGGGCGGGGCTTCGGGCTCTTCGAACGCGACGCCGAACTCGCGGCAGCCGAGGAGGCGTTGAACCTCCTCGTCGGCATCAACGCCGGCATCAGCGTCGGAACCGGCGTCGGAACCGGCGTCGGAACCGGCGTCGGCGCCGGGCTCGGTGACGCTGCCGGAGACGGTGACGGCATCGGCGCCGTGCGCC
>NZ_JBHXFE010000002.1:124094-265955 GCF_042722475.1 Streptomyces sp. NPDC127092 | reverse complement strand
GGGAAGGGGAGAAGCGGGGGGGGGAACTGGGGAGGGGATGGGTGTGGGTGCGGGGCTCGGGGACGCTGCAGGAGGCGGGGACGGCAGCGTCCCGCATGGCGCCGACGCGGCGGCCGGGCGCCCGGCCGAGGCCGAGCGTGGGGCGGATGCCGAGAGCCGGGCCCAGAGCGAGCGCCGGGCGGAGGGCGCCGGGGCCCGCAGGCCGGTCCTGACCGGCGGCGTGTCCGGCGTGTCCGCCGTGTCCGCCGTGCCCGGGCGTCCCGACCGGGTCCCCGCGCCGCGGCCCGCCGCCGGACCCCCGGCCCTGCGGCTGGTGAAGGGCACGGCCGGAGCCGCTTCCGGCGGAGCGAACGGGCGCACCGTACGCCGCGGCGGCGTCCTCGCCTTCGCCGCGCCCGCCGGCCTCGGCAAGACCACCCTGCTCGCCGAGATCCGCCGCCGCGCCGCCGCCAAGGGCTGCACCGTGCTGTCCGCGCGCGGCGGCGACCAGGAACAACGGGTCGCCTTCCACGTCGCCCGCCAGCTCCTCCAGCCCCAGTTCGCCGGCGCCTCCCGCGGCGAACTGCGCGAACGGCTCGGCGGCTGGTACGACATCGTCGGCCCCGCGCTCGGCCTGTGCACCGCCGCCGAGGGCTCACCGCCGGACCCGCAGGGCCTGCGCGACGGACTCGACTGGGTCCTCACCCACCTCGCCGTACGCCGCGCCCCGCTCGTCCTCGTCCTCGACGACGCCCACTGGGCCGACCCCGAGTCCCTCGGCTGGCTCTCCGCCTTCTCGCCGCGCGCCGAGGAGCTGCCCATGCTGCTCGTCGTCGCCTACCGTCCCGACGAACTCCCCGACGAAGGCGAGGAGTTCACCGGACGACGGTCCGGCCAGCGGCCCCTCGGCCTGGAACCCCTCACCTCCGGCGCCATCGCCCGGCTCGTCCGCGACCGCGTCGGCGCCCACGCCGACGACACCTTCTGCCGCGAGTGCTGGGCCGTCACCTCCGGCAACCCCTTCGAGGCCGTCGAACTCGCCGCCAGGATCCGCGACCGCGGCCTCGAACCCACCGCCGACCGCGCCCCCGCCCTGCGTGACCTCGCCGCCGCCGTCAAGGGCAGCGGACTGATCGCCCAGATCGAACGGCTCGGCACCGCCACCGTCCGCCTCGCCTGGGCCTGCGCCGTCCTCGGCACCGAGATCTCGCCGCAGCTCGCCGGCGCCGTCGCCGGACTGGGCGCCGAGGACGTCGCCCGCGGCGCCGGCCTGCTGCGCCGCGCCCGGGTCCTGGCGGAGGCCCGGCCCGACGCGACGGGCGGCGGAGCGGACGACGGCACCGGCCACGGGACCGACACCCTCGAGTTCGTCCACCCGCTCATCGCCACGGCTGTCTACGACGCCATCCCCGCCGCCACCCGCGTCGCCCTGCACGGCCAGGCAGCCTGGTGCGTCGTCGACGCCGGCCTCGGCCCCACCGCCGCCGCCCGCCACCTCGTCGAGACCCACCCCGAGGGCGATCCGTGGGTCGTCAGGCACCTGCGCGCCGCCGCCCAGGAGACCCTGCGGGCCGGCGCACCCGACACCGCCCGCCGCTATCTCGCCCGCGCCCTGCGCGAACCCCCCGACCACGACGAGCGCGCCGCCGTCCTCTTCGAACTCGGCTGCGCCTCGCTCCTCACCGAGCCCGCCACCACCGTCAACCACCTCCGCGCCGCCCTGGAGGAACCGGTCGCCGACCCCGCCCTGCGCCACGGCATCGTCTACCGGCTCTCCCAGGTCCTCGCCCACAGCGACCGGCTCGTCGAGGCCTCCGAACTCCTCGGCCGCGAGTCCCGGCTCACCACCGACGCCCGCAGCCGGCTGCGCATGCAGGCCGAGAAGTTCATGTGGGACGCCTTCCGCGCCGACGAACCCGAGTCGCCCGCCCGGTCCCGGCGGCTCGCCCGGCTCGCCGACCGGCTCACCGGCCGCGACCTCACCGAGCGCTACATCATCGGCCTGCGCGCCTGGGACGCCACCGTGCGCGCCGAGCCCTCCGCCGTGGCCGTCGCGCACGCCGAGCGCGCCCTGGCCGGCGGCCTCAGCTGGGCCGACGAGAGCCGCGGCTTCGAGGTCCCGGTCCTGGTCGCCCTCACCTTCCTGTACGCCGACCGGCCCGGCCGCGCCGAGGAACTGTTCGCCGCCGGCACCGCCGAGTTCGAGCGCCAGGGCTGGCGCGGCGCCCACCTCTCCTTCGCGTACACCCTGCTCGGCTACATCCGCTACCGCCGCGGCCGGCTCGTCGAGGCCGAGGACTTCGTCCGCGCGGGCCTCCGGCTCGCCGAGCGCGTCGGCCCCCGCACGCCCGCCCAGTGGTACGCCACGGGCGTCATGATCGAGGTGCTGCTCGCCCGCGGCCGCACCGAGGAGGCCGAGCGGGTCGCCCGCGCCCATGACTTCGGGGAACCCTTCCCGGCCGCCGTCACCTTCCCCGACTCCCAGACCGTCCACGCCGAACTGCTCCTCGCCACCGGCCGCACCGAGGCCGCTGCCGCCGAGCTGGCAGCCGTCGGCCGCCGCCTCGACCCTCGCGGGATGCGCAACCCCGCCTGGTGCCCCTGGCAGCTCCACCTGGCCCTCGCCGAGGCCGCCGAGACCCCCGAGCGGGCCCGCGCCACCGCCCTCGCCGCCGTCGAACGGGCCCGCCAGTACGGGGCGCCCTCCGTCATCGGGCAGGCGCTCCGCGTCACCGCCGAGGTCTCCGGCGAGACCGACGCCGACCCGGTCAAGCTCCTGGAGGAGTCCGTCGACTGGCTCGACCGCTCGCCCGCCGCCTACGAGCTGGCCCGCTCCCTCGTCGCCCTCGGCACCGCCCTGCGCCGCACCGGCCGCACCCGGGAGGCCGCCGAGCACCTCTACCGCGGTCTGGAGACCGCCCAGAGCTGCGGCGCGGACGGCCTGGTCGAGGACGCGCGGGCCGAACTCGCCGCCGCCGGCCTGCGCCCCCGCGAGCTCCGGACGGCCGGCACCGACTCGCTCACCGCACGTGAGCGGGCCGCCGCCGAGGCCGCCGCCCGCGGCGCGGACCCGGCCGCCCTCCTGGGCGTCGACCAGGCCACGGCCACCCGCCTGCTCTCCGCCGTCTACCGCAAGCTCGGCACCGACCCCGCCGGTCTGGACGGTGCCCTGCGCGGACCGGCGGGCACGGCCCCGTGACCCGGGCCCCGGCGCGCCGCATCGCGCACCGGGGCACGTACCATGGCGGTATGTCCTTCCTCCGCCGCCGCAGCGCCGCCACACCCGCGGGCCCGGACTTCGACGTCCTGGCCATGGACCCCGGGGACTGGCCCGGCAATCTCGGCGCCGGTCTGCTCCCGGCCCCCGACGGCAGCTGCCAGGGCGTGTTCCTCCGCTACGACCTGTTCGGCGGCCGGGGACCCGCGATGATCATCGGCAACCTCCCGGAGGGTTCCCCGGCGCGGGAGCTCGCCGACGGACAGGTCCCGTTCGAGGTGGCCCAGCTGCTCGCCGCCCTGGAGAACGACGAGCCGGTCGAGGTGCAGGGCCGCGAGGACGTGCCGGTGATGCAGGGCGACAACCTGCTCATCGTGCGCCGCCTCAAGCTCTCCGAGAGCCGGATCTCCTGCGTGCAGTTCGACCGGAGCGACAACGTCCTGGTGACCATCGCCAGTTGGGACCGCCCCATCACCGACGACCTGTACGCGCTGCTCAAGCCGCTGCCCGCCGAGCTGTTCCAGCAGGGCTGATCAGGAGGCGGGGGCCGATGAGCAGCGTGCGCGTCGACAGCTGGATCTGGGCCGTACGGCTCACCAAGACCCGCTCCCAGGCCGCCGCGGCCTGCCGCGCCGGACACGTCAAGGTCAACGGCGAGCGGGCCAAGCCCGCCCAGCCCGTGAAGCCGGGCGACGAGGTCCGGCTCTTCCACGGCGGCCGCCAGCGCATCGTCGAGGTGAAGCAGCTGCTCACCAAGCGCGTCGGACCGCCCGTGGCGGCCGAGGCGTACGTGGACAACAGCCCGCCCCCGCCGCCCCGCGAGGAGGCCGTGGTCATCGCCGTCCGCGACCGCGGTGCCGGCCGCCCCACCAAGCGCGACCGCCGCGAACTCGACCAGCTGCGCGGCCTGCGCCCCTGAAGCCGTCGCCGGAGCCCGCCCCGCAGCACGGGGCGGGCTCCGGCGTCCTCACGGCACCAGCGGGCGGTGTCCCGGAGCCGCCGGAGCGAGCCGGGCCGCCGACGTCCCGAGACCCCGCGGACCCCGCCGGGCCAGTGTCGTGCCCGCGCCCCGGTACACGTCCTCCGGCCCGTAACGCCGCACCTTGCGGTGCCAGTTGAGGATGCCCGCGAGCCAGTCCTCCAGCTCGCGCAGATACGCCTCGAAGGCCGCCCGGCCCGCCGTGTCGAACCCGAAGTCCGCGTAGAGCAAAGGGACTTCGCGTCGCTTCAGGTGCTCGTACTGGCGCAGGCGGCCCCGCATCAGGTCGTCGACCATGCGCACCGCCGTCGGGTAGTCGCAGTCGAAGAACTTCTGCACGACGAGCACCAGGTTGTGGACCTCGCCCTCGACCTCGATCTCCTTCTGGTAGGAGAACAGGTCGTTGACCATCGTCGCGTAGTCCATCACCGAGCTTTCGAGCGCCCGCACCGTGCCCGACCGGAAGATCTCCGGCGGCAGCGTCTCGGCGTGCCGCAGCCGGGCCATCAGCATGGTCAGCTCCGAGCCGAAGGTGCTGCGGCGCATCTCGACGTAGTCGACCGGGTCGGGCACCCGGTGCTGGGCCACGTTGTGCAGCTCCCAGATCCAGCTGTCCAGCATCAGCCCGACGGCCCGGCGCAGCCGCTCCCGGGCCTGCTCGTCCATCGGCTGCACCGTGCGCGCCCACACGTCGGCGAGCGCCCGCTCCATCGGGTTCCCCGCGTGGTCGGCCGCGGCGGCCGGATCGGCGTACGACAGCAGGGCCTTGAAGCGGTCGGTCTGCTGCCGCGCGCCCGCGAGGTTGCGCGGCCGGCCGAAGACGATCGGGTAGTAGTCGTCCGCGTAGGTGCCCCAGACCAGCCAGCACGCACTGAGCTCCAGCTCCTCCAGGGTGGCGTCCGGGTCCATCCCCGCCGAGCACAGCGCCAGGTCGAAGCCCTCGATCATCCGCCGGTCCCAGACGTCGTCGAGGAGCCCCATCCGCTGCGCCCAGTCCTCCGAGCGGCGCTTCGCCTCGGCGTGGTGCGGGCTCAGCGCCAGGCGGTAGGGCAGGTCGAAGTCCGGGAGCAGCGACGGGCCCACCTGCTGGTGCGGCACGTGGGTGAGGGTGCGCAGGCGGCTGTCGGTCTGACGCCGCCCGAACAGGCTGCGGACGTCGAGGACCCCCATCCCGAGCCCCGGAACGGCGACCGGAGTCCCGGTCACCAGGCCCTCGTTCATGTACCGGCTGGAGCGCATGTGCCACTCGTGCCCGCCGGACTGCCAGTCCTGGAGCCCCTTGACGTACGCGGCGAGGGCGGCGGCCTCCGCCGGGCCGAGGCCGTGCTCCACGCAGAGGGCCGGCACCTCGGTGAGCGCCGTGTTCTCGAACTGCTGGAGCCGCGAGGTCAGCAGGTCGTTGACCGCGTTCGCCGCCTCCTGCGTCGAACAGCCGAGGAACTTCTCCAGGACGAGCACGCCGTTGCTGTTCTCACCCTCGTCCTCGACCTCGCGCTGGTACGAGAAGAGGTCGTTGCGCAGGTGCACCGCGTCCGAGAACGCGTCCCGCAGGACCCGCAACGGCCGAGAGTGCGCCACCCCTTCGGGCACCTCCGCGCCCGCCGCATACTCCACGAGCCCCGCCGACCAGGGCGCCCCGCCCACCTTGCGGCGCATCTCGACGTACTCGAGCGGGTTGGCGATCCGCCCGTCGTCGATGTTGTCGAGCTCCCAGAGCGACTCGTACAGCAGGTGCTCGGTCGCCTCGGCGAACCGCACCCGCCAGGCCTCCGACATCGACGGGACCGTCCGCCGCCACAGATCGGCGAGTCCGGCCTCGACCGGGTTGGTCGGCTCGGGCATCCCGGCCGTGGGGTCGGCCGGCATGAACAGCGGAAGCCGGTCCAGGTAGGCCTTGCTCGCGGGCCGGTTCGGGACGCGCTTGAAGACCTCCAGGAAGTGGTCGTCGAAGAAGAAGACCCAGGTGTACCAGTCGGTGACGAGGGACAGCGCGTCCTCGTCGCAGTCCGGGTGGGTGTACGAGCAGAGCAGCGCGTAGTCGTGGGAGCGGAGGTCGGCCTCCTCCCAGACGCCGGAGCCCTCCAGCATCCCCATCTCCCGCGCCCACGCGCACGTGTGCGCGCGTGCCGCCTCCAGATGGGGATTGAGCCGCGCCGGATACGGGACGTAGAAATCCGGCAGAACGAAGGGCTGAGCCATGCCAGGGAGGCCTTTCGGTGAGCGTCGGGCTGTCGTCCGGCCGAGCATTACCCGGGTGACCCCGGCCCCACGCGAACACCGGAATAGTCATACGAGCGTAGCGAAGGGCCGGCAGACCGCGACTCGCGCCACGGACCGCCGGCGAACGAAAGGTTTCCGCCGCGCTCTCGTCAGCCCTGGGAAACCCGCACGTCAGTGGCCTTCACAAAGGCCACCCGATGGCCGAACTGAATCTGGTAGTACTCCTCCTGGCCGCGTACGACCCGGTGAACCGACGTGTCGAACGTCGGTGCGAAGAGGTACTCGCCCGGGGTGCGGCCACCCACCACGTACCGCTGCCCCGCGAGCAGCCGGTACGGCAGCGGCGACACCGACTGCACCGGAACCCCCGCCGGATACGCGGAGGCCTCCGGATACGCCCGCCCGTACACCGGCACCGACGCCAGGCCCTCCCTCGGCGTGAGCAGCAGTCCCCGCGCGTTCACCGCCGTCGGCTCCTCCTTCGGATCGTGGAACCACGCCTTCTGCCCGAGGTACCAGATCGCGGTCCAGTCGCCCCGCCGCTCCGCCACCGCGAAGCTCTGGCCGGTCGAGGCCCGCGCCCCCGTGTCGTTCACCCCGGTCGTCGAGTCCTGCCCACCCGGCCGCAGTCCGATGTCCTTCACCAGCGGCGCGTCGGCGCTCGGCGCGGTGTGCAGGCGCACCGCACCGCTCCCGTGCGGCGCGCACGCCTCCCCGGCCTTCACACACCCCGTGTACACCGGCCGGTGCGACGTGTAGTCCGGGCGGATCGTCACCACCCCGGCGTCCGGACCCGCGCTCGGCGTCAGGGGACGGCCGAGCAGCCGGAAGTAGTGCGCCCAGTCCCAGTACGGACCCGGGTCCGTGTGCATGCCCTTGATCGTCGACGCGGTCGTGCCCGGCACGTTGTCGTGGCCGAGCACGTGCTGCCGGTCCAGCGGAATGCCGAACCGCTTCGCCAGGTAGCGCACCAGCCGCGCCGACGAGCGGTACATCGCCTCCGTGTACCAGGAGTCCGGCGACGTCAGGAAACCCTCGTGCTCCAGCCCCACCGACTTGGCGTTCACGAACCAGTTGCCCGCGTGCCAGCCCACGTCCTTCAGCGCCAGGTGCTGGGCGACGTGCCCGTCCGAGGACCGCAGCGAGTACTGCCACGACACGTACGTCGGGTCCGTCACCAGCTTCAGGGTGGTCTTCCAGTCCGCCTCGGTGTCATGGATCACGATGTAGTCGACCGACTGCGACACGGGCCGGTCGGCCTTGTCGTGGTTGCCGTAGTCGCCGTCCCCGAACTCCTCGTACGGCGCCGGGACCCACTCGCACGCCACCGACTCCGGGCACTCCACCGGACCCCTCTCCGGCGCCCGCAGCCCGAGCGCGGCGACCTGCCCGGTGGCCGGGGCCACCGACGGATCGGCCGGCAGGGTCACCAGCTGCCCGGAGTCCGTGACCCGGGACCCGCCGGTGCGGATCACGTCGAAGACGTCGTTCGCGTACGCCGCCGCCGTCGCCGAGTCGTCCGCGCCCGAGTAGCGCGCCACCGCCCCGTACCAGTCGGCCGGATCCGCGCTCGCCGGCAGCCCCGCCGCACGCTGCGCCTCGGCGAGCAGCGCCGCGCCTCCGTCGATGTTCGCCGCGGTGTCCGTCCGCAGCTCCTCGGCGGACCGGCCGGTCAGCCCGGCCGCCCGCTCCAGCGTCCGCAGCCGCGCCGGCAGCGACTCGGCCGGCGGCGGCGCCGCCTCGGCGGCGAGCCGCGGCGCCCGCGCCCCGTCGCCGCGCGCGTCCTCCGTGCCGTCCGAGTGGTGCGGCGCCGAGGCCAGCGCCGTCACCGCGTCCGTCAGGTGCATCGGCCCGTAGCCGCCGGTCACGCTCGGCGCGCCGCCGTGGGCGTCCCAGCGCGACTGCAGGTACGACACCGCGAGCAGCACGCTCTGCGGAACCCGGTGCCGCTCCGCAGCCACCGCGAACTGCCGCTGGAGGGAGCCGGGTTCGGGTTCGCCGGCGCCGGCCGACGGTACGCCGGCCAGCAGGGTAAGCAACAGGACGACGGGCGCGGCACGTCTGAGGGACGCGGAACGGAGCAAGGCAGCCTCCAGGGACGGATGAGGACCGGGAGCAGGGGCGTGCGGAACCGAACCCGTACAGGGGTAGCGGCTCCCGGACCATCCGTCAATCACCCGTCCACACAGGCGATTTCCCACGTCAGAGCGGCTGCGGAGGAGTTTCGCGCGGGCGGCTCGCCCGCCTGCGGCGCGTCAGTGGCATGGACCAATGAGGGCGCCCTGCCTCGCGCGGAAGGAGGCCCGGCCGTGCCTGACCGCACGACCGCGCCGCACCGGGAACCACGACATGCCGAAGCGCCGCGCCCCGGTGTGTCGGCACCGGGGGGGCGGGGCGCCACCCCCGTACGGGGGCCCGTCTCGCGGTCAGGGTCGGACGGGCCCCGCTGCCGGGCTCCCTCAGCGGGTCCCGACCGCCGCGCGCACGGCCCGCCGTGCCATCGCGCAGTCGTCGTGCAACCGCCGCAGCAGCAGCCGCTGTTCCTCACCCGGCGAGACCGACCCGGCGGGCACCGGCACCGAACCGGCCGGCGGGGCCTCCTTGATCGTCCGCTGCACCGCCGTCTCGTACGTACGGATCTCCCGGGTCAGCACGATCATCAGGTTCACCAGGAACGCGTCCCTGGAGGCCGGGCCCGCCTGCTGCGCCAGCTGGCTGATCTGCCGCCGCGCCAGCGGAGCGTCACCGAGCACCGCCCACAGCGTCGCCAGGTCGTACCCGGGCAGGTACCAGCCCGCGTGCTCCCAGTCGACGAGCACCGGGCCCGCCGGCGACAGCAGGATGTTGGAGAGCAGGGCGTCACCGTGACAGAACTGCCCCATGCCCTGCCTGCCACCCGCGTGCGCGAGCCCGCGCAGCAGCTTCTGCAGGTCGTCCCGGTCCCGGTCGGTGAACAGCCCGAGCTCGTGATAGCGGGCGATCCGCGCCCCGTAGTCGAGCGGCGCGTCGAACGTCCCGGCGGGCGGCCGCCAGGCGTTCAGCCGGGCGACCGCGCCGAGCGCGGCCCGCACGTCCGCGCGGGGCGGGGCCTCGACGGGGTGGCGCGTCAGCGCCGCCGCCCGCCCCGGCATCCGCTCGATGACCAGTGTGCAGTTCTCCGGGTCCGCGGCGATCAGCCGCGGCGCGCGCACCGGGGGACGGTGCCGGACGAACGCACGGTACGACGCTATTTCGTGCCGGAACCGCTCGACCCACGCGGAGGAGTGGTCCAGTAAACACTTCGCCACCGCCGTCGTCCGGCCCGTCGTCCCGACGATCAGGACGGAGCGACCGCTGCGGCGCAGCACCTGCACCGGGTTGAACTCGGGGCAGATCCGGTGGACGGACGCGATGGCCTTGCGCAGCTGGGCGCCCTGGGGACCGGACAGGTCGATCCGGCCGCTGGGCGGCTGGACGGTGCTTCCCGCCCAGCGCCTCGGCCGGACCGCTCCCTGTGCCGGAGCGGGCGCGAGGTACGGTCCGGAGCCGGCCGGGAGGGTGCGGTGGAGCGGCCGGGGCGGGGCGGACACGGAGGACGATGCTGTGTACATGGAGGAGACAGATCCCTTCGTGCGCCGACGAGTTGCGTGCGTCGCCCCGCCCGCCCGAACGGTCCGCACCCTGGGGAAAATGAGGGCCGGTCGATGGGGCGGGGTGGCGCGTTCCTACCTGACACCCCGGCGCGGGTGGCGGAACATCGGGCGCACCCTGGCGAACCCTGGCGAATAGTCGCCAGCCCTATGACAGGGGGTTACTGTCAACTCAGCCGAGAACCTGGGGGCTTAGACGTGACAGGACAGACCAACACCCGCCTGGCAGACCTCTTCGGCCTGGCCGGCTGGTCCAAGGGCGAACTCGCGCGACTCGTGAACCGGCAGGCGGCGGCCATGGGCCACCCGCAGCTGGCGACCGACACCTCGCGGGTGCGGCGCTGGATCGACATGGGGGAGACCCCGCGCGATCCCGTGCCCCGGGTGCTGGCAGCGCTGTTCACCGAGCGACTCGGCCGTGTCGTGACCATCGAGGACCTCGGGTTCGTACGACACGGGCGCGCCGGCAAGCGGCGGGACGTCAGGAACACCGACAACCCTGACGGGCTGCCCTGGGCGCCCGAGCGTACGGCAGCGGTCCTCACCGAATTCACGGGAATGGACCTCATGCTCAACCGACGCGGCCTGGTGGGCGCGGGTGCCGCGCTTGCCGCCGGCTCCGTACTCACCAACGCCATGCACGACTGGCTCCACGCCGACCCCGCACACACCGGCGCCGCCCCCCGCGCCATCGATCCCCTCCACGCCGACCCCGCTGGGTACGACCGCTACGAGGCCGCCCCCATCGGGTCGGAGGAGATCGAGGCCCTGGAACGTTCCGTCGAGGTCTTCCGCGCCTGGGACGCCTCCCGAGGCGGAGGCCTCCAGCGGAAGGCGGTCGTGGGCCAGCTCAACGAGGTGGGCGGCATGCTCGCCTACCACCACCCCGACCACCTCCAGCGCAGACTGTGGGGCGTGGCCGCCAACCTGGCCGTGCTCGCCGGCTGGATGTCCCACGACGTGGGCCTCGAACCCACCGCCCAGAAGTACTTCGTGATCGCCGCGCACGCGGCCCGCGAGGGCGGGGACCGGCCGCGCGCCGGCGAGGCGCTGTCCCGTGCCGCCCGCCAGATGGTCCACCTCGGCCGGCCCGACGAGGCGCTCGACCTGATGAAGCTCGCCACCTCTGGTTCGGGCGAGCGGCTGCTGCCGCGCACCAAGGCCATGTTCCACACCATCGAGGCCTGGGCACAGGCGTCGATGGGCCGCGGGCAGGCCATGCGCCGCACCCTCGGCGAGGCCGAGGACCTGTTCGTCTCCGACAAGGGCGAGGACAGGCCCAGCTGGATGCAGAACTTCGACGAGGCCGACCTCCACGGCATGCAGGCGCTCGCCTACCGCACCCTCGCCGAGCACGACCCGGGTGCCGCGGTCCCGGCCCAGCGTCACGCCAGGCTCGCCCTCGAACTGCGCCGGAACGGGCACGACCGCTCGAAGCTCTTCGACCACATCTCGCTCGCCTCGGCCTGCTTCATCGCCGACGACCCCGAGCAGGCGGACCGCTACGCGCGCCTCGCCCTGGTCTCCATGGGCGACACCTCCTCGCACCGCACGTGGGACCGGCTGCGCGAGATGTACCGGCTGACCGGGCAGTACGCGGGCTACACCAAGATCGACCACCTGAGGGAGGAGATCGCGACCGCCCTCCCGAAGGCGCCGACGAACCGCCCCCGAACCGGTGAGGTGTGAGGAGCGGACGCCACGGGGGCCGAGGGGCGACGAAGGGGACGGGCCGGACGGCGACGCCGTGGCCGGCCCGTCCTCGTGACGCGTGACGCCGTGACCCCCGGTGCGATGCACCGGTGACCGGACGCCGTACGGCGTGATCCGTCCGTCCGTACGGCGTGAGCTCTCCGTACGGGCCGTACTAGTGACCGACCCTGACCACCATCACGCAGGCGTCGTCCTCGCGCGGTCCCTCGCCGAACTCCTCCACCACCGACCGGACGCAGTCCTGCGCGTCACGCGCCGCGGCCAGCCGCGGAGCGAGGGCGAGCAGCCGGTCCGTGCCGGGATCGTCGTCCAGGCAGCCCGCCGCACGGGTCAGTCCGTCGGTGTGCAGCACGAGCACGTCGCCGGGGAGCAGCCGCGTCTCGGCCTCCTCGTACGCTGCGCCGGTCGTCGCCCCGAGCAGCACGCCCTCGGGCCTGGACAGGGCGCGCCCCGTCCCGTCGCGGAACAGCAGCGGGGCGGGGTGACCCGCCTGCGACCAGGTGAGGACCTGCGCCGCCGGGTCGTAACGGCAGCACATCGCGCTGCCCAGGGCGGGCTGGACGGAGGCCTCCAGGAGCTGGTTCAGGTGCCCCATCAGGGCACCGGGCCGGATCCCCGCCACCGCCATGCCGCGCAGCGCGCCCAGAAGCATCGCCATCGACGAGGTCGCGGCCACGCCGTGCCCGGTCAGATCGCCGACCGTGAGCAGCGCGTCCCCGTCCGGGAGCGCCAGCGCGTCGTACCAGTCGCCGCCGATCAGACCGGTCGTGGCGGCCGGCAGGTAGTGCCCCGCCACGTCGAGCGGGGCCGGGCCGTCGTGGGCGAACCGCAGCGAGCCGCGCCAGGGCGGCAGCACGGCCTCCTGGAGCTCCACGGCCACCCGGCGCTCGGTGTGCTCGATGTGCTGGTGGCGCTGGAGGCTGTCCCGGGTCTCGCGGACCGCGCGCTCACTGCGGCGCAGCTCGCTGACGTCTCGCAGAACGGCCCACATGGAGGCGGTGCAGCCGTCGGAGTCGAGCACCGGCTCGCCCGTCATGTGCACGGTGCGCACCCGGCCGTCGGTACGGACGATCCGGAACTCCCCGTCGATCGGCTTGCCGTCGATCAGACAGTCGGTCACCATCGCCTGGAGCACCGGCTGGTCCTCCGCGAACACCATCGACGGCAGCTCGTCGAGCGACATCGGGCCGCTCTCCTGCGGGCGGCCGAAGATCTGGAACAGCTCGTCGGACCAGTGCACGTCGTCGGTGAGGAGGTCCCACTCGGCGCTGCCGACCCGGGAGAGCAGCGAACCGGTCAGCCGCGGCGAGGGGACGGCACCCAGCAGGGGCTCGGCGTACGCGGCGGCCGCGTCCGAGGACGCCAGGGCGGGCAGGCCCGCCTTCAGCTGCCCCAAGTGCTCACCGAGATCGTCCAGTTGGTGCACGGCCAGGTCGCACAGCGCGCGCTGCCACCGGTTCTGCGGGTCGTCCTCGTCCACCACGGCGTCCCGGCGCACCGCGTCCACCTCGCCGCGCAGCCGGCGCGTCTGCGAGATCAGCGCGTCCACCGCGCCGGGCTCGGGCGGTTGGGCGGGACGGTCCGCGAACAGATGGGACGGCATGTCGTACTCCGATGCAGGCGACGTGGCGCGGCCAAGTCTGGGAAGTGAAGCCCGGGTACGACTTTCGCACAGGCCGGGACACCTCGTAAGACATTTGGCAACACTCGATACGGTGGTGCTTCTGACATATGCCTGAGGCCCACAAGAGGACCAGTAGACATTCGGCCACGTGGCCACGGGTTACGGTGCTGCTGTGGTGAACGACTCGGAGAACACAATGGGTACGGCGGTGCTGCTGGCCGCGGCGCCTGCCGGACGGGGACGGGCCATGGACGCGGCGTCCGTGCTGCCCGCGCTCGCGGCGGTACCGGCCGGGGTGCTCGCCGGTGCGCACATGGCGACGATCGTCGAACTGGCGGACCCGCTCGACCCGCAGACCGTCCTCACCAGACTCCGAGCCGCCGCCGCCACACCCGGGCCGCTCGCCCTCTACCTCGCGGGCCAGGTCCAACTCGACCGCCGCCAGCGGCTGCCGCACCTCGCCCTCGCCCGCAGCACGCCGACGACCCTCCGCTACACGGGACTTCCCTGGCACTGGCTCACCACGGAACTCGCGCCGCGCCGTCCCGGCACGACCCACGTCGTCGCCGACCTCGCCGCGGACCCGGAGCTCTGGCAGCGCCTCGCCACGGAGCCGGGCGCCCTGGCCCTCGGCCCGGCCGTCCCGCTCTACGCGCGCGTGACGCCCTTCCCGCGCCGCGGGCCGCTCCTGACACCCGACTACCTCCGCCACTTCGCCACCCTCTGGCGCTCCGGCGCCCGCCCACCGCTCCCGGCCCTGCACGCGGAGGCATCCGCCGCCGCCTTGGCGGACCGCCCCGATTCCCTGTTCCTGACACCTCCGGCCCCGTCCGTCCTCCAGCCCACACCAGCGGCGCCCGTTCAGCCGATGCAGGCAGCCCAGGGGTCGGGTGTTTCTCCGCTGCCGGTCCCGTCCGCCCAGCCCGTGCCGGCCGCGACCGCGCCGCCGCCGGCGTCTCCGCCCGCCGCCCGCCCCGACGTCGTCGACTCCCCGCCGACCCGCCGCCTGCTGCCGCGCTCGGCGGATGTGCACGCCGGGACACGGCGGGCGGCGGCCACGCCGAGCCCGCCGCCGCAGAGCGGACTTGACGAAGAATCGCCTGCGGCGGCGACGACGGGAGTGCCGGAGCCGGTGCCGGTGCCGGTGCCGGTGGCATCCGCGCCCGGGTCCATCCCCGAGTCCACGCCCGGTGCTGCGCCCGCGCCCGTGTCCCTATCCGTGGGGGCGTCGGCGCCGGCGTCGGCGGAGGCTGACGGGGCGACCAGCGAGCCACGTGCGCCCGAGGCGCCGAATCCGTCGCGTAAGGGAGGCTTGGCCGCGCGCCGCGCCGAAGCCAAGGCGAACGGGGCGGCGCGGGCGGAGAGCATTGTCGCGCCGCCGCGGCCCGTGGAGGCGCCCGGGGCGGGCGTCGGCGGCCCGCCCCGGCCCGGGAGCGGGGTGGACCCGCATCCGGCGATCCTCGCCGCGGCGATGGCCGGGCGGCACGCGGAGGCCGCCGCGATGGCCTCCGCGTGGGAGAGCGACGCGCTGCGGCGGTACGGGCCGCGGTCCGCGGAGGCGCTGCACTGGGTGGAGGTGCGGGCGGACCTGGCGCGGCTGGCGGGGGAGCCGGCGCGGAGCTGCGAGCTGTGGATCGCCGCCGCGCAGGCCCGGCTCGGGCTGCGGCAGGGTCCGGACGAGCCGGACGTCGAGGGCGCGGTGGACCGGGCGCACCACCAGTGGGAGCAGATCGCGGACCCGGCGCGGGCCCGGGCGCTGGGCTCCGCGCTCGTCGAGCTGCGCCGTGCCGTGCCCGGTCGGCACGCCGGCGCGCTCGCCGCGCTCCAGCGGAGGATGGGCGCGTGAACTTCCTCGCCACCGCCCAGCGTTCCCTCCGCGACCCCGCCGTACGCCATCCGCTGTGGCCTCCGCTCACCGCCGGCGACCCGGTCACGTCGACCGACACCGTCGCGTATCCGCTGGACATCGACTACGACTACGACCGCGTCCCGGACGACTTGTTCACCCGCCCCCCAGCCCACGGCCTGGAACGCTGGGCGCCGCTGCTCCCGCCGCTCGACGCGCCGGGACTCGGCGAGGGCGACACGCCGTTGGTGCGCCTCGCCGACGGCGTGTGGATCAAGGACGAGTCGCGCAACCCGACCTGGAGCCACAAGGACCGGCTCAACCGGGTCGCGGTGAGCGCCGCCGTGCGGTCCGGCGCGCACGGGATCGTCGTGTCGTCCTCGGGCAACCACGGCGCCTCGGCCGCCGCCTACGCGGCGCGCGCCGGGCTGCCCTGCGTCGTCTTCGCGTCGCCGCAGGCGCCGCCGGCCGTCGCCTCCCACCTGCGCGCCTACGGGGCGACCGTGCTGACCGTCCCGTACGCCTCCGTCCGGCCGTACATGCGCCGACTCGTGGAGGAGCTGGGCTACCAGTCGGTCAGCAGCGTGACCGACACCGCGCACACCGGTCACCCTTTCGGACCCGAGGGCTACAAGACCATCGCGTACGAGATCGCCCTCGAACTGGGGCGGGCCCCCGCCGCCGTTCATGTGCCCACGGGTTACGGCGAGTTGCTGTTCGGGGTGGCCAAGGGCTTCCTGGAACTCGCCCGGCTGGGCGTCACGGAGTCCGTCCCGCGCGTGTACGCGACCGAGCCGGCCGCTGCCGGCGCCCTCACCGAGGCGATGCGCGCCGGGGCCGACGTGGCGCGCGTCCCGGTCGGGCCGACCGGCGCGTACGCCATCGACTGCGAGATCAGCGGCTACCGTGCGGTCGTCGCCCTCCGCGAGACCGGCGGTGCCGCCCGTACGGTGACGGACCGGCAGATGGCGCAGGCCCGGGCCGAGTTGGCCGCGCAGGGGCTGTGGTGCGAGCTGTCGTCCGCGGCCGGTCTCGCGGGCCTGCGCTCCCACGGACCGGCCGAGGACGAGGAGGACGGCCCGGTCGTCTGCGTGGTCACCTCGAGCGGCTACAAGGACACGGCCACCGCCCGCGACACCCACCCGCCCATGGACCTGGAGTGGACGGACCTGAAGGCCATGCTGAGCTGAGCCCGGCCGTCCGGGACGGGGCAAGGGCAGTGCGTGCGGGTCGTCGTGCCGCGCTCAGTGCGCGCCGGCCGCGGCCTCCGCCGTCGGCATCACCACGCGCAGCCCGAAGCGGTAGGTGCCGGTGCCTTCGGCGATGCCGATGAACAGCAGGCTGAAGTGCTCCTGGCCGCGCGCCGTGGCGATGCCGCCGAGGTCGAGCAGCGCGTCGTCCGTCCAGCCCAGGTCGTGGAGGAGGCCGCGGACGGTGTCTTTGGCCGCCTGGTCGTCGCCGGAGAGGAAGACGGTGCCGGGGCCTTCCAGGGAGCCGGGGTCGACCATGACGAGACGGTCGATGGTGCACAGGGTCTTGACGACCGGGGTGTCGGGGAAGGAGCGCTGCAGCTCCTCGCCGAGGCTCTCGCCGAGATGGGAGAGGTCACCGTCCGCCGTGAACCCGACGGCGACGTCGAGGAGCACCTTGCCCGCGAGGGCGGGTGCGCCGACGGAGGTGAGCAGCGCCAGGGAGGCCGTGCCGGGCGTCGCGTTGACGACGGCGTCGGCGCCGGCGACCGCCGCCTCGGTCGACACGATCGGCACCCGCCCGGCTCCCGGGTCCGCCTCCTCCGGTTTGCGCGAGCCGAGGACGACCTCGTGGCCCGCCGCGTTCCATGCGTCGGCGAGCGTGCGGCCGACGTTTCCCGTACCAAGGATTCCGATTCTCATGAACCCGACGCTAGGGGCGGCCGGCCCGCCGCCGCCTCGGCCGCGGGACGGGTGATCACTACCCCGAGGGTCGTACGTCCCGGGGCCTGACATCATCGACGTATGGCCTCCAGCTCCCCGCCCGCCTCCGGCACCGACGCCGTCCCCGGCCTCGCCTCCGAGCCGATCGTGACCGACCGGCTCGTCCTGCGTCCCGTGCGCACCGGTGACCTGCCGGCGGTGACGCGGCTGTGGACCGACCTGGAGGTGCGGCGGCACCTGGGCGGTCCCGTGGTGGACTCGGTGATCCGCATCCGGCAGCGGCGGATCGTCGGCGCGCCCGGGTTCCACGCCGTCGAGCGGGCGGCCGACGGCACGGTGCTCGGCCTGGTCACCGTCGAGCGGGAGGGCCGGAACGGGGAGACGGAGGTCTCGTACCAGTTCCTGCCCGAACACTGGGGCCAGGGGTACGCGCGCGAGGCCGTCGCCGCGGCCGTCGAGCGGGCCCTGGCGGAGGCGGCGACGGTCGTCGCGGTCACCCAGGAGGCCAACGCCCGCTCCCGCCGGCTCCTCGAGGCGGTCGGCATGACGCACGCCGAGTCGTTCGTGGAGTGGGACGCCCGGCAGGTCCTCTACCGGCGACGGCGCTAGGCCCTGTCAGCCCCCCCGCTGTCCCCGTCCCGCCCGCCGCGAGCCGCGTCACCGCCCGTTCGATCCGGGCGGACCGCGTCTTCGGCGTCCGCGCCTGCCACAGGCTCAGGATGATCAGATACCGGTCGGTCCTGCCCAGCGCCTCGAAGGCGGCCGCCGCCCGGGGCTCCGCGGCGAGGGCCGCCGCCAGGTCCTCCGGCACGGTCGCGTCCTTCTGGGACGGGTACGCGGCCGCCCAGCGTCCGTCGGCCTGCGCGGCCCGCACCTCCGCGAGCCCCGGCTCCCGCATGCGGCCGGCCGCGAGCAGGGCCTCGACCTGGCGCACGTTGACCTGCGACCAGAGGCTCCGGGGCCGGCGGGGAGTGATCTTCTGGAGGTAGCCGCGCTCGTCGCGGGCCTTGCGCTTGCCGGTGATCCACCCGTACGCGAGCGTGGCGTCCAGGATCTCCTCGGAGGCGGGGGAGGCGAGGCCGGAGCCGCTGCGGCCGAGGAGCAGCCAGATGCCGCCCGGCGTGTCGCCGTGGTGCTCGGCCAGCCAGTCCTCCAGCTCCTCGCCGTCGGCGAAACGCATCACCGCGAGTCCTTCGACCGTCTCCACCGGCTGCTCCTCACTTCTCGGGCTCCCACGATATGCGCGCGGGCGTGGGGCGAGCGCGGGCCGGACCACATCGTCCCTACCCCGACCCGACCCGACCCGACACCGCCCCGACCCCGCACGGGAACCGGCATCGGGAGCCGGCCGCCGTGGGCCGATCCGGCACCGGAACGGGCCGGCAGGGCGGACTGACCCGGCGTCAGAACCGTGCGTGGGTGGTGATGTCGGACTCGAACTGCTCGACCAGCTCCGGCGTCACGGTCGGCCGGCACTGCCCGATCGCGTCCAGGTAGTCCACCGTGGTCGCGCCGGGCGTGACCGCCTCAGCGGTGCGGCCGCCCACCGCCACCAGGTCGCGCTCGAAGGAGTTCTGCGCCGCGATCCGCGCCGCGTGCTCGATGTCGGCGGGCGTGAACAGCTCGCTCGCGGTGACCAGCGCGTCCACGTCGACCTCCGGGCGCGCGTCGGTGTAGCGCGACCAGATGGCGGCCCGGGCGGCCTTGTCCGGCGTACCGATGGGGATGAGGTAGTCGAAGCGGCCGGGGCGCAGGAAGGCCGGGTCGAGGGAGCGGATGGAGTTGGTGGCGCAGACCAGGAGCCGCTCGTCGCGCTCCCTGAACCCCGGGATCAGCTTGAGGAGTTCGTTCGTCACCCCGTGCATGCCGCCCGGCTGCACCGGCTCGGCGCGTACGGGCGCGATCTCCTCGACCTCGTCGATGAAGACCAGGACCCGCTCGAGCTCGGCGATCCGGGCGAAGGCCGAGCGCAGCGCCGCCGCCAGGTTCCCCTCGTCGGCGAGCCGGGAGGGCAGGATCTCCACGAACGGCCAGCCGAGCCGGGAGGCGATGGCGCGCGCGAAGGTGGTCTTGCCGGTGCCCGGCGGCCCGAACAGGCCGATCGCGCGCGGCGGGCGCACTCCGTGCCGGGCGGCGCGCTCGGGCTCGGCGAGCGGCAGCACGACCCGCCGTTCGATCAGGTCCTTCTCCCGTTCCATGCCGGCGACCTTCGCCCAGAGGTCGGCGGGCAGCAGCCGCCCGCCGAGGTCGTCGAGGAGACTGGCGGCGGGACCGTGCAGCGGTTCGACCTTCTCGAAGTACGCGACGGCAGGCTGCCGCGTGTACCCGGCGTTCAGCAGCCCCTCGCCGAGCAGCTCCTCCTCGGGCAGCACGTACGCGATGCGGGCGACACGTGCGGCCACCAGGCGCCGCTCCAGTTCCACCAGGAGCGCGCTGGCGAGGCCCCGGCCGCGCCAGGCCGAGGAGATCGCCACGCGCATCACCCAGGCACGCTCGCCGGCCACACAGGCCAGCGCGGCGCCGATGGGCGCGCCCTGGTGGACGGCGACGACGGCGGGCTGGCGGGAGGTCAGGGCGCCGATGCACTCGGCGAGCGAGAAGACCGACTCCTGGCCCAGCTCGGCCGTGGTGTCGATGAGATGGACGACCGCCGCGAGATCGCTCTCGCGGTAGTCGTGAATGAGCCAGTTCACCGGTGGTTCCGCCCCTCGTTGGTGCCGTCGCGCCTCGTGTCGGCGAGGCTAGGCGGGGCGCCCGGGGCGGGTCCTGCGCCACCGTGCACAAGCGGGCGGCCGCAAATGCGCCGTACCGGCTCTGTACGCGCGCGGGTCCGGCGCGGGAAGTGCCCGGCGCGGGAATCCGCCGGCCTGCGGGAATCCGCCGGCCCGCGGGAATCCGCCGGCATGCGGGAGTCCGCCGGTATGCCGAAGTCCCCGGAAGGCGGACCTTCCGGGGACTTCGGCGAGTGACCTCTGCTGGGAGAGGGTCGGATGGATCGTTACGTCCTTCTCTTGCTCATGAGCAGTCCGCCCGCCGTGAGGGCGAAGAGGCAGACGCAGGCACCGGTGATGACATTGCTGAGGATCGCGCCGGTTCCGGCGTCCCGGGAGACCACCCAGGGGGAGACGATCAGCCACACACCGAGCAGCAGGACCACGAAGTTGAGGTCCTGGGACCGCTCCGGGGCCATCGACATGCAGAGGCCGAGGGCCGCGAGAGCGATGCCGACGACCAGGTTGCTGATGGCGAGCTCCGGCTTCGTGGCGGAGAAGTGGACCGTCCACGCGGAGACCGCGGCCCAGATGCCGGCGAGGATCACCAGCTCCTCGACCGCTGCCACACCCCGGGTCTGGAGCATACGGGTGTAACGGTCCCGCATTTCCGAGGCGTCCGGGTGTCCCCTGATATCGCCGGGACGGTGAGAGACGTCGGCCATACGACTCGCCTCCTTCTGGCGTTCTGCACGTCTGACCGCGCTTGCGGCATCGTGCCGCGGTTTCATTGTGCGCTTATCTAGCCTTTATGTGTAGATCTGCCCGATATGGGATCCGCACAGAAAACCGCCCCGGGATATGAGCAGAACTGCCAATTCCCGGGCGTTTCCGCCGAAAATTCAACAAGGTGTTGGATACGCGGCGGGCGCCGGTCCGGTCAGGGACGGGCGTACGGCCGGGTGATGATCTCCATGTTGTGGCCGTCGGGGTCGTCGAAATAGGCGCCCCGACCGCCGAAGAGGCGGTTGATCTGCCCGGGCTCGTGGTGGCTCGGGTCCGCGTAGTACGTGACGTTCATGCGCTCCAGACGCCCGATCATGGCGTCGAACTCGTCGTCCGGGACGAGGAACGCGTAGTGGCTGGGCCGGAAGGCGGTGTCGCCGGCGTCGTAGTAGTCGAGGGTGACGCCGTTGCCGGTGTCCACGGGCACGAACGGCCCGAAGGGGGCGCCGACCTCCAGGCCGAGCACCTCGGCCAGGAACTCGGCGGAGGCCCGCTTGTCGCGGGCGTAGACGACGGTGTGGTTGAGCTCGACGGTCACAGGTGGGTCCTTTCGCAGAGTGCGCGCTGATGTGCTTCCTCCGGTCCCCGTGCACGCGTCTCGCGCGTCGAGCGCTTCTCGTGCGGCTCACGCGGCTCACGCAGCTCACGCAGCTCACGCGGCTCACGCGGCTCACGCGTCTCGCGCGGCGAGCGTCTTGCGCGGCTCACGCGTCTCGCGTGTCACGGGGCGGACGGCCACGGCGGACCCCGCGCCCACCTCCCGGCGGCGCTCACGCCATGGCCGGGCGCCTCTCTCGATCACGGCCCACGGCCGACCCGGCAGTCATGCAGGCAACGTAACCCGAGGTGATCACCTCCGGCAACGCGGTTTACCGCCAGGTGTGTCGGGGCCCCGCGGCGTAGCCTGGAAGTGGACTCGGGGATCCGCGCGTTTTCCACCGCCGGGAGGCGGACGACGATGACCGGAATCGTTTCCAGGAGCTTCGACTCCGCAGACGAGACCCGCCCCTTCGAGGGTGGCAAGGGCAGGATGGACCTGCTCAACACGGACAGCGGAGCAGTCGGCCGGGCCGTGTTCGAGCCGGGCTGGAAGTGGTCGGAGCACGTCAAGCCGATCGCCGGCACCGACAGCTGCCAGGCCCACCACGTCGGTTACGTGGTGAGCGGCCGCATCAAGGTCGTCATGGACGACGGCGACTCCGTCGAACTGGCACCCGGCGAGTTCTACGAGGTCCAGCCGGGGCACGACGCCTGGGTGGTCGGCGACGAAGCCTGCGTGGCCCTGGACTGGGTGGGCTTCGGCGACTACGCGAAGGGGTCGGGCGGCTGACGGAGGGTCCGTCGGTCACTCGTGGCCGAAGCGCACACCCTCCCACGGCACCCGGTCCTCCGGGAACGAGTACGGCGAGCGCTGGTCGAGCGTGCGTGGCGGTGCGGCCTCGATGACGGGGGAGGCGCCCTCCACCTCCTTCAACCAGGCGCCGAGCGCGTCCCTCAGACCGTCCGCCACCCGCCGGTGCGAGGTGAGGCCGACGAGGTTCTCCAACTCGTACGGGTCGGCGGCCAGGTCGTACAGCTCGCTCTCCCGGTAGCGGTCCGCGGCGGACTCGGACCAGGCGTCGACGCCGTCCGGCGCGGTCACCACGTACTTCCACCGGTCGGTGCGCACCGCGCGGGCGATGACGTCCTCGCTGATCTGCACGAACACCGAGTAGGGCCGGTCGAGTTCGCTGCCGCCGCCGACCAGGGGGCGCAGCGAGCGGCCGTGCACGCCCGCCGGCACCTCGATCCCGGCGGCGTCGAGCAGCGTCGGCATCAGGTCCACCGTGGACACCGGCTGACCGATCCGGCCGCCGCCGCGGAAGCCCGGCCCGGTCAGCACGAACGGCACGCGCACCGAGGCCTCGTGGGCCGAGCGCTTGTACTCGCCGTTGCGGGTGCGGAAGTGGGAGCCGTGGTCGGCGGTCCACGCGAACACGGTGCCGTCCTCGATGCCCAGGCTGCGCAGACCGTCGCGAAGCCGCCCCACGCCCTCGTCGACCCGCTTGATCTGCCCCAGGTAGCCGCCGAGATGGCGGTGCGCGCCGCCCTGCGCCGCTCCCGGGCTGAGCGCGGCGAGGTCGGGGGGCAGCCACCTTCCCTCGAAGCGCTCGCGGTAGCCGGCCGGGGCGGGGTAGTCGTCGGTGGCGTTCTGGTGGTGCGGCTCGAGGAGGGACAGGAACAGCAGGAACGGGCGCTCGTGGTGGTCGGCGACGAAGCGGATCGCCGCGTCGATCAGGGCGTCGGAACGGTAGCCGGGCAGCCGTACCGGCTCGCCCGCCTCGTCGTACAGCACCGTCCGGTAGGCGTCCGAGGTGAACTCGAGCCGGTCCGAGGCGAGCCAGCGCGCGTAGCCGCCACGCCGCTCGGGCGGGACCGGTCCGTCGGGGTGCTCCTCGCCCGCCAGATGCCACTTGCCGATGTAACCCGTGACGTATCCGGCGGCGGCGAAGGCCCCGGCGAGCGTGGGTACTTCCGCTCCGAGCGGAAGTCCGTTGCGGAACACTCCGGCTCCCGTCGGGAAGCGCCCGGTCTGCAGTGCGGCGCGGGCCGGAGCGCACACCGGGTTCGAGGTGATCGCCTGCTCGACGAGGGTCCCCTCACGGGCCAGCCGGTCGAACTCGGGCGTCACCCCTGCGGAATTGCCGTGCGCACCGGTGGTGTCCCACCGCTGCTGGTCGGTGAGGACCACGATCACGCTGGGGCGGTTCGTCGGCGGCATGCGGATCCCTTCGGGCCGGGGAGACGGACGGGGAGCGGATGTTCGGCGTCCGGCAATTAATTTCGCAGAGGAAGTAATCCCCGCGCCAGAGGGCCGCGCCGGGAGGCACCCGGTGACAACTAGGCTGCGACGATGGAACGCTCGACCGACATACCCGCCAGTCAGGCGAACGACTACGACGGCTTCGCCGAGGCGTACGCGGCGGAGAACGAGAAGAGCCTCGTCAACGCGTACTACGAGCGCCCGGCGACACTGGCCCTCGCCGGAGACGTGACCGGCCGACGGATCCTGGACGCCGGCTGCGGTGCGGGCCCCCTCTCCGCCGCCTTGCGCGACCGCGGGGCCACCGTCACCGGCATCGACGTCAGCGCCGGGATGCTGGCTCTGGCGAGACGGCGGCTCGGCGACGACGTACCCCTGCACCGGGCCGACCTGAGCGACCCGCTGCCCTTCGCGGACGCGGCGTTCGACGACGTGATCGCGTCGCTGGTGCTGCACTACCTGGAGGACTGGGGACCGACGCTGGCCGAGTTCCGGCGCGTACTCGGTCCCGGCGGCCGGCTGATCGCCTCGGTGGACCACCCTTTCGTGGCGTACACGTTCCAGGACCCCCGGCCCGACTACTTCGCGAACACCAGCTACGCCTTCGAGTGGACGCTCGACGGCCACACGGCCCCGATGAGGTTCTGGCGAAAGTCACTGCACGCGATGACCGAGGCCTTCACCACCGCCGGCTTCCGCCTCTCCGCCATCACCGAGCCACAGCCCGACCCGGCCGCCCGCGAACTGTTCCCCGACGACTTCCACGCCCTCTCGACGAAACCCTGCTTCCTCTTCTTCGTCGCCGAGGTCCCAGGGGCGCGGGCGGGCGGGGACGACTAGGAGGGCGGCTTCCTGTTCCGCACCATGGACGTCGCCCTCGGCATCGCGGGGGCCGGCTGCCGGCGAGGTCTGGTGGTCCTCGCCCCGAGCGGCGGACGGCCCGCGCGGCCGGCTGACGCGGCGGGGGAGCGGCGTCAGGCGGAGAGCTGGACGCCCGTGACCGCCAGCGCGCCGGCCAGGAGGGAGCAGAGGGAGAACAGCCGCATCCTGCGCACGGCGCGGACGCGGGACCTCAGCTCCTTGCGGACGTTCGCCATCGTCCCCATGACCACGAGCTTCGTGTCGGTCGGATGGTGGACCAGGGGGTACCGGGTCGAGGACGTGAACGCGGCCGCCGCCGTGATCTTCGCGGACGCGGTGAACGCCGCGCTGCCCGCCCGCGCCGCGGGTGACGAGGCCGTCGACGGCGCCACGCTCGTCGTCACCCGCAGCCTCAGGGTCGCCGTCGACGAGAGCGAACTGCCGGACGACGACGCGACGCCGGCCGCGTACGTACGCGGGGGGTTCGCCGCCGCGGCCTTGGTCGCGCTCCTCGCCGCGCTCGTCTGGTCCGTCGGCGAGGAGCCCAGCCGCGCCATCGCGACCCTGCCGGTCGGGATGCCCGGCGTGGCCATCGCGACCTACGCCGCCCCGGGCATCCCCATGGTGCGGCGGCGGTGGTACCTGCCCCGCCACGGCGTCACCGTGGAGGGGCGGCACGTCTACCGGCACGGCACCACCACCAACGCGTACGTGGCCACCGACGGCGTGACCCGCTACGTCCGGGGCAGCAACGGGGGCCGTTCCATCCAGGTCGCCTACGATCCGCGCAACCCGGAGCGGGCGGTCGTCCGCCGGCCGGAGTGGGTGAGGGAAGAGGTGCGCCCCCTCGCCTTCTTCCTGGCCGTCGCGGCGCTCTTCCTCTGCGGCTCCTGCCTCCTGGCCCTGCCCGCCTTCCAGGGCTGACGCGCCGGGCACGGCCCGAGGCGTCCCTGACGGCTCGGTACGCCGAGGTCGGGTTCCCAGCCCTCAACGGCACAAGAGACCGCGACCGCGTCGGCGTGCACGAGGACGGAATCCGAGGCAGTTGCCCGTCCCGGGCGCCGTTCGCGCTGTCGGTGGCTTGCGGTAAACAGGTGCCAACCTTCCGAGACGAGGCATGGATGAGCCCCAGCCCCACCTCCCGCCCGGCGCCCGGGCTCGGACCCGGACCCGGCCCCGGACCCGAGTCTGCTCCCGTACGCGCTGCCGCTGCTGAACCTGGCCCCGTACCCGCTCTCGCTTCCGCTGCCGCATCAGCTTCAACTTCCGCTGCCGCACCCGGTTTGGCACCCGCTTCGGCACCCGGATCGGCACCCGCGTACTCATCCGCCTCCCCACCCGCGCTCGGTCCCCGGCCGGCCGGGGACGGGCGGCGTGAGGCCAACGCGGCCACCGTCCTGCGGACCGTGCGCGAGCACGGGCCGCTCGCCCGCAGCGCCATCGCCCGGCTCTCCGGCCTCAGCCCCGCCGCCGTCTCGCGGCAGGCCACCGACCTGCTCCGGCACGGGCTCCTGCGGGAACTCCCCGAGCGCGCGGAGACCGGAGGCCCCGGACGCCCGCAGACCCCCGTCGACCTGCACCTCGGCACCGCCGACGGTCCCGTCGCGGGTGGCGTCCACCTCGGCGTGCACGCGTCCACCCTCGGGCTCGTGGACCTGCGCGGCGGCGTCGTCGCGCGCCATTCCGTCCAACACGACGGCGCCGACCCGCGCGTCCTGCCCGCCACCGTCGCCCGCGAACTGCGCGCCTTCCTCGACGAACACCTCGGTGGCCGCCCGCTCCTCGGCATCGGCGCCGCCCTCGGCGGATGGGTCGACCCCGACCACGGTCGGGTCGTCCGGCACGACGCGCTCGGCTGGTACCACCGCCCCCTCGCCGCCGAACTCGCCCGCGGCCTCGGCGGCCAACCGTACGGGTCGACAACCACGCCCGGGCCGTCGCCCAGTCCGAGATCCTGTTCGGCCGCCCCGAGGCCCGTCGCAGCCTGGTCCACCTTTTCGTCGGCAACGTCGTCGACGCCGCCCTCGGTATCGCCGGCGTCGTCCACCAGGGGCCCGGTTCAGCTGCCGGGGAGGTGGCGCACCTGCCCGTCCCCGACTCCACCGTCCCCTGCACCTGCGGCCGTTCGGGCTGCCTGGCGGCGACCGCCTCCAACCGGGCACTCGGCGAGACCGCGTACCGCCGGGGCATCGTGCCGGACCCCGACGCGTTCCTGGTGGTGGACGCGGCGGCGACCGGGGACCGGCGAGCGGACCGACTCCTGCGCGAACGGGCCCGCGCGGTGGGCCGCGCGGTAGCGCTGCTGCTCGACGTGCTCAACCCGGATCTGGTCGTGGTCACCGAGCTGGCGAGCCTCCTCGACCCCCGCTACCTGGAGGAGATCCAGGGCGCGGCCGTCGACCTCTCCCACGTGTGCCACGACCCCGAACGCATCGTCAGCCCCCACGCCGGCCCGGCCACCATGCCCGTCGCCGCGGGTACGGTCCTGCTGAACCCGCTCTTCCGGAACCCGCTCCAGAGCCTCGAGGAGATCGCGGGACGGCGGTAGGGAGGCCGGACGGTGACGGGGGCCGGCCGCCCGGAAATTGCCCGGCACGCCGTTCCCGCCGCTGGCAGGATGCCGGGCATGAGCCAAGATCACCGCATCCCGACGCCCCACACCGCCGACGAACGAACCACCCTCACCGCCATGCTGCAGTTCCAGCGCGACACCCTGGCGATGAAGTGCGCGGGCCTCACGGCGGAGCAGCTGCGGACCCGGGCGATAGCCCCCTCCGGCCTCTCCCTCCTCGGCCTGGTCCGGCACGCGGCGGAGGTCGAGCGCGGCTGGTTCCGCGACATCGTCAACGGCGAGAGCACCCAAAGCCGGTGGACCCCGCCCGGTTCCACCGACTGGGCCGACTTCGACGTGGACGACGCCGACGTCGACGAGGCCTTCGCCGTCTGGCACGACGAGTGCGCCCGCGCCCGTGAGATCGTGGCCAGGGCCCCGTCCCTGGACGTCACCGCAAGCCACGGCGACGAGACGTACTCGCTCCGCTACGTCCTCGCCCACATGATCGAGGAGTACGCACGCCACAACGGTCATGCCGACATGCTGCGGGAGCGCATCGACGGCACGACGGGGGAGTAGCGCGCCGTGGATGCCGCAGTACCGCGACAGAGACTGGACGAGACCTTCGCCCACGCCGTCGGTGCTGCCTGAGGCCCGTGCGCTCGGACTGATCCGGGCGTACTGCTCACCTGCGACGACGCGAACATCGCCTCCGCCCGCACGATCGAGCGCAACAGGGGAGTCCTCGAGGAACGTCCGCGAGACCGAAGCCGGACCAAGCGGCGCTACCGGATCGAGCTGTAGGCGTCCGTCACGCAGTACGCCGTGCAGCCGGCGCGCTCGTACGCGTGCCGGAGGGCCGCGGCGGCGTCCTCGCGGACGACCTCCTCGTAGCCGAAACGCTCGTCCGCGAGCCGTACGACGTCCTCGACCGTCACGATCGCCGGCTCCCCCCGACCCGCCGCGAACCGCGCGGAGGCGATCGCCAGCTCGGCCGAGCGCGTGAGCGCCCGCGTGTACGCCCGCCAGGCGACGGCCCGGGCGCGCCGCGGCGCGAGCGGGCGCACGGCGCGTCCCTTGCAGAGGGTGCCGACCACGATGAGAGCGACGCCGGTCACGGCGATCAGGGCGCCGACGGCGGCATTGAGACTCACGTTCACACCGCCTCCCTTCCCGGGACGGCTCGCTCAGAACCGTCGAGCCCAAGCGGCACGCAGACCGCAGGCCGCTGACCGCCGACCGCAGGCCGCTGACCCCCGGCCGCCGACCGCCACCGCCGACCCGCAGCGGTCCGGGACCCAGCCCAGCCATGTGACGGAGGACCTTGGCCTGCGCGGATGACACGTGTAAGTTCATCGTGTCACCGTCACCCTTGTTCACAGCCCCGAGAACGCGGCCGCCGCACCGGCCCCGCCAGGAAGGCGCACCATGTCCCTGGAGACTCCCCTGGACGCCCCCCTCGTGACCACGACCCGCGGTCCCGTCCGCGGCGAGCGGCGGCCGGACGGAAGCTGTCGCTTCCTCGGCATCCCGTACGCCAAGCCGCCCGTCGGCGCGCTGCGCTTCGCCGCCCCCGAGCCGCCGGAGCCGTGGACCGAGCCGCTGGACGCCACCGCGTACGGGCCGACCGCGCAGCGCCGGCCGTTCGCCGAGGTGACCACCATTCCTGAGCCGTCGATCCCCGGCGAGGGCGTGCTCAACCTGAACGTCTTCACCCCCGCCGCCGACCCCGAGGCCGGGCTCCCGGTGCTCGTCTGGATCCACGGCGGCGGTTACGTCGCGGGCTCGGCCGCGAGCCCCTGGTACGACGGCGCCGCGTTCAACCGCGACGGCGTCGTGCTCGTCTCGCTCGGCTACCGGCTCGGCATCGAGGGCTTCCTGCACCTGGATGACGCGCCCGACAACCGGGGTGTGCGGGACTGGATCGCGGCCCTGGAATGGGTGCGGGACAACATCGCGCGCTTCGGCGGGGATCCCGCCAAAGTGACCGTCGCCGGCCAGTCGGCGGGTGGCGGCGCCGTCCAGACGCTGCTCGCCGTGCCGTCGGCGCGGGGCCTGTTCCGCGGCGCGCTCTCGGTCTCCGGTGCCGTGACGAGGCCCGACGGGCCGGAGGTGGCGCGGGCCGTATCCCGCCTGTTCACCTCCCGTACGGGCCGGCCTGCCACGGCCGCCGCGCTCCAGGACCTGAGCGACGACGAGCTCCTCGATCTCCAGGACCGGCTCGGGGAGCCCGGCCCGGACCGGGAGGGACTGCCGCCGATGCTGTCCCTCGTGCCCTTCGCCGACGGTGATCTCATCCCCGAGCCGGTCCTGGACGCGCTCACGACGGGCGACGCCGGCGCCGACGTACCGCTGATGCTGGGCTTCACGGCGCACGAGTTCAACATGATTCCCGCGCCCGGCCCGGACGGCCCGCCGCTCCCGGTGCTGCTCGGCGGTCTCGGCCTCAGCGGCGAGCGGGCCGCGGCGTTCGCGGAGACGTACGCGGAGACCGACCCCGCCGGTCACTTCGGCCAGGCCCTCACCGACGTCACGTTCCGCGCCCCGTCCCTGGCCGTCGCCGACGCCCGGGCGGAGCGCGAACGGCCCACCTGGCTCTACCAGTTCGAGTGGCCGTCACCCGTCAACGGCCAGGCCTACCACTGCCTGGACCTGCCCTTCGCCTTCGACCTCCTGGAAGCACCCGGCGTGGAGGCCGCGGCCGGCCCGACCCCGCCCCGGCCCCTGGCCGACGCCATGCACCAGGCCTGGGTCTCCTTCGTCACCGACCAGAACCCGGGCGCGGACTGGCCCGCGTACACGGCGGCCACCCGCACGACGAGGATCTGGGCCGAGACCCCGTACACGGAGAAGGACCCTCTGCGCGCGGTCCGCCGGATCTGGCTTGCGTGAACGCGATGGGTCCGTTCCTCGCCGGCCTGGTCACGGGAGGCGTGGAGCTCCGAGGGCTTCCGGTGGTCCGTGCGTGAACGGGCGGTGGCATCAGGGGAGCGGGTGGGCCTTCTGATGGGGACCAGGCGGGGTGAAGCGGAGACCGTTCTCGTCGAGCGCGTTGAAGACGGTGACCCGGCCCGTCGTGAAGACGAGGCTGACGTCGACGTTGCCCTGCGCCAGGTCCCTGCCTGTCCACTCGAGCAGTTCGACCCCTGTGAGGGACCGGCCTTGGAGAGCGCGCAGTTCGGGCAGAGGCTCGGCGCGCCACTGCAGGTCGAAGTCGGGCCACCGAACCGGGCGACCGGGGTCGACCGTGTTCCAGGTGACGGAAAGATCGTCGAACTTGTGATGATTGATCTCGACCTGCTCGCCCTCGAAGTCGAAGAGGACCGGGCAGTCACAGAACCACTCGTCAGCCTGGAGGTCCCAGACCATCCAGACCCTCGTCAGAGTGCGTCCGACGAGACCGCGCAGGCGCTGCCCGTGCTCCCGCGTGATGTCACTGCGGCGGTTCAGCCAGGTCGGCTGGTAGCCCGCGATGCCGAAATCGAACATGGCGTCATCCTCGCAGAGCCGCCTCACGCCGCCTCACGCCGCCTCACACAGCCTCACGCCGGCACGCGCCGTGGCCTTGCCGCCGGCGCGTCACACGGGTGCCGCGTAGCAGTGGACGGTGACCGTCTGCGTCGGGCTCCACCGCTGGTGGGCCGTGGTCAGGCGGCGCCAGCCCAGGTGCTCGTACAGGGCGATGGCGGACGTATCCGAGGCGACGACGTCGAGGACGGGGTGCAGGGCGCGGCGCCGGGCTTCGGCGCTGGCCTCCGCGATCAGGCGGGCGCCGAGGCCGTGGCCCCGGGCCTGCGGGGCGACGAAGAGCCTGCCGAGGACGGCGGTCGCGTCACGGGAGGCCCCCGTCCGCTCGCTCCAGGCGGTCGGCGCGAGATCGTCGCCGGCGGCGGGTGACAGGGAGGCGTGGGCGACCGGGCGGCCGTCCCGTACGCCGACCCACGCGCCGAGCACGGGGTCGCCGCGCAGCCAGTCGGCGGGACGGGCGGGCCAGTTCAGCGGGTAACCGTCGTGTCGGTGGACGTCCGTGAGAGCCCTGACGCACGCCTCGAGGTCTTCGTCGGTCCGCCGCCGGACGCCGCACAAGGTCTCTTCCGCCATCACCCCGGGATTCCATCACGAACGCGCGGAGCCGGGCCAACTGCCGCCCATTGGCCCTTTTCCTGCGTCGCGTGACGGCTAGCATCCGGACCGCCGCCCGACTTCGACGATGGGAGAAGCCATGCTCAAGCGGTTCGCCGAGCTGTCCACGCCGCTGGTCGCCGACGCCTGCGTACGGCTCGGCGTGCCGCTGAGGGTCGCGCCCGCCGGAATCACGCCCGTGCTGCCCGGGCGACGGCTCGCCGGGCGCGCGCTGCCCGCGCGGCACTACGGCAGCGTCGACGTGTTCCTCGAGGCCTTCACCACCCACGGCGAGCCCGGCGACGTGCTGGTCATCGACAACGGGGGACGCACGGACGAGGCCTGCATCGGCGATCTCGCCGTCCTGGAGGCGGAGGCGGCCGGCGTCGCCGGCGTCGTCGTCTGGGGGCTGCACCGCGACACGCCCGACCTGCTGGAGATCGGGCTGCCGGTCTTCTCGTACGGCGCCCACGCCCCGGGGCCGGTACGGCTCGACCCGCGTGGTCCGGAGGCCCTGCGGAGCGCCCGCTTCGGGGAGCACACGGTGGGCGCGGAGGACGTGGTGTTCGCGGACGACGACGGCGTCGTCTTCGTGGCGGCCGACCGGGTCGAGGACGTGCTCGACACCGCCGAGGGTATTTTCCGCACCGAGCGGAACCAGGCCCGGCGCATCAGGGCGGGGGAGACCCTCCGCGACCAGACCCGCTTCGCCGAGTACCTGGAGCGGCGCGCGCAGGACCCCTCGTACAGCTTCCGCCGGCACCTGCGGCGGATCGGCGGCGCCATCGAGGAATGAGTCCGCGGGCGCGGGGCCCTCGCGGTGCAGGTGCGGGAGCCGTGCGGTGTGGGGGCGGCGTGCCCGTTCAGGCCCCCGGAAACGCGATGAAGGGCCCGGCCGGGTGGCCGGGCCCTTCATCGTGCGCCCGTGGTGCGGGTCGCGTCAGCGGACGATCTCGGCGCGGATGCGCTCGTCAGGGGTGGCGATGTCCCAGTAGTAGGCGGTGCCGCTCGCGCCCTTGTAGGCGCCGGTGCCACCGGTGATGGCCATCTCGAGCTCCGCCGCCCCCCTTTCCCAGAGGGCCTGCATGGTCAGGGAGCCCTTCTCCAGCCGAGCCGTGATCACGCACTGCGACGTCTGCCTGTCGCCTTCGATGCGGACGACCTCGCACGTACCGCCCCCGAGTCCGACCACGCGGCCATCCTTCGACGTGGTGCCCGAGAAGACGTTCACGTCGCCCTGGCTCGGCCCTGCCGCGCCGACGTCGACCGACTCGTACTGCAGGTTCTCGACCTTGAGCTCGAGGACCTCGACGCGCTTCTTCGGTGCCGCCGCCGTGTCGGCGGCACCGGCACTGCCTACGGCGAGGACGCCGAGGGTGGCGGCGGCCAGGGAGACGGCGACGAACCTCTTGATGAGCATGATGAATCCCCTCGCGACGGAATGCCTTGGAGCTGCCTTGGAAACAGCTTTGGAAGCAGCCTTGGAAACAGCCTTGGAACGCCTTGCGGCGTCGCGCACTTGGACTGCTCTGTGCGACGCCTTCGACGTTATGGCGGTCCGGATCACCGCGTCCAAGACGAATATCGCTATGGCGTCATGCCGTGCGTGGCATGACGGGGGGCACGCTCGTCGGCCCGGTCGGCGAACTGGCGCAGCTTCCCGGTACGGGTACCGGGTACCGGGTACCGCCGCCTCAGCCGGCCCGGAAGCCCGTGGTTCCGTCCGGGAGTACGGCCTCGACCTCCGCACCGTGTTCGACGGTCCGGCTCACTGTGCAGTACTTCTCGTGCGTGAGGCGCACACCCCGCGCGAACACGTCCTCCGCCCGCGGGTTGTTGTCCGGAAGCTCGAACTCGTAGCTCACCCGGATCCGCCCGATCCTGCCGTCGTCCTCCGGACCGGATACGCCCTCCACCACGATCCTCAAGTCGTCGTGGTCGACCGCCCGCGCCGTGCGGTCGATCACCAGGCCGCCGCAGCCTCCCATCGCCGCCAGGAGCAGTTCGACGGGCGTGAACGACGGCTGCGCGTCCGCGTCGTCGGCGGTGGCGATCCGCACCTCCGCGCCACGGTCGTTCCGGGCGGTCCAGGTGCGGTAACCGGTGCGGATGGTCTCGATGCGGTAGTCGTCGGCCATGGCGGCGGGCTCTCCTCGGTGGTGCGGGACATGAATCAAAGACGTCCAGTGGCGTCGGTCCATCCCATCACCTCTCTCCGGGCCGAGCCGGCACGGGCACGCGTGCGCCGCGCACCACCGCACCCCACGCCTCCGCCACGGTGCCCCACACCTGGCGGAGCCGTTGCTCCGCGTCCCGTACCGAGCCGACGGCCGCGTCCGGGTCGATTCCGGCGCTCCGCACCTGCGACTCGTCGGCTGCGGCCCAGAACGCGACCGTGTCGGCCAGCACCTCCGGGTGGAACTGCACGCCCCACGCGTGTGAACCGACACGGAAGGCCTGGTACGCACAGTCGTCTCCGGTCAGCAACGACACGGCTCCGGGCGGGAGTTCGCCGATCTCGTCCCAGTGCCACTGAGCGGCGGGCGCGCCCTCCGGCACCCCGCCGAGTACCGGGTCCCCGTCGGCGGCGGGCAGCCGGCGCAGCGGTACGGCGCCGAGCTCCGGGCCCTGGGGGCGGCGCACGACCCGGCCGCCGAGGGCGTGGGCCATGATCTGGGCGCCCAGGCAGATGCCCAGCACCGGAACCCGGGTCCCGCCCTCGACCGCCGCCCGGACCAGCGACCTGACCCGCGGCAGCCAGGGCGCGGCGGTGTCGTCCTCGCAGTTGGCCGAACCACCGAGGACGAGCAGCCCCGCCCAGCCGTCCAGGGACGCGGGCAGCGCCTCGCCCCGCCACGGGTGGACGACCCGTACGTCGAGCCCGGCCGCGCGCAGCCGCTCGCCGACGAGCCCAGGCCCGGCGCCGTCCTCGTGCTGGACCACCAGGACGGGGCGGCCGGCTCGGCCAGGGCGGCCGTAGTCCGTGGAAGTGTCGGTCACAGTCTTTACGCCTCCGTGATCGTCGACCGTCGTCGTTCGTCGATGCCGTGGTAGGTCTCCAGGGTTGCTGAGGAATCGTTTCGGCGCGGGGGGTTTCCAGGACTTGCCGCGGTATACCCGGACCCGGTCGTGATCGTTGCGGGTTGCGGGTTGCGGGTTGCGGGTTGCGGGTTGCGGGTTGCGGGTTGCCGTTCGCCAGCTGTGGCTGAGGCCGTGACTGAGTACGTACTCCCTCGCGGACTGAGTACCTGGTCGCCGGACCCGCCGGCGCGTGCCCCGGCAGTTGAGTACCGCGCCCGATGCCCACGCCCCCGCCCCGCTGGTGAACTGTCGTCATGACCGACGAAGCCACGCGCCCCCGCCCCCTCCGCAACGTCACCGCCACGGCCACCGCCACCGGCTCGGCGCTCGCGGTGGCGCTGTTGCCCGTCGTGGTCGGTGCGCTGCTGGCCCGTACGGCGGGCGGGGACCCGATGGTCTCCGTCAACGCGCTGATCGCCGGCGGCGGCCAGCGTGCCCGGCTCTCCCGCGCGCAGTTGCGGGCCTCCCGCGGCCGGGCCGTCGCGACGGCCCGCGGGGTCCTCGCCCACTCCGCGCTGCGCGAGCGATAGCCTGCATGTTCATGACGCGTGCTTGGCTTCTGCCGATTCTGTTGGGGCTCTGTGGCGTACTGGTCGCCGTCGGGATGGTCGCGAAGGGCAGTCCCGTCCTCGCCGCCGTGCTCCTCGTGGGGCTCCTGGGGATCGCGGGCGTGAACTCGCCGCTGCTGTTCCCGCGGTCCGTCAGCGCGTCGGAAGCGATGCGGCGCAGCGCGGAGGACGGGCGGCCGGTCGTCTACTGGCGCGCGGGCTGCCCGTTCTGCATGAGCCTTCGCGTACGGCTCGGCCGGGACGCCCGCCGCGTGTACTGGGTCGACATCTGGCGGGATCCGGAGGGGGCGGCGGAGGTGAGGGCGGCCAACGACGGGAACGAGACGGTTCCGACCGTCTTCGTGGCCGGCCGGCCGCACACCAATCCCGACGTGGAGTGGGTGCGCGGGCAGCTGCCGCCGCCCTCCTCCCGCTCGTGAGGACCTGACGGGTCAGCCGTGAAAGCTGCGCGGTTCCCGCCCCGCGGCAGGCCCGAACGGGTGATGATCGACTCGGCGCATCCACGCCCCCCGCCGACGTCGAAAGGGCACCCCTCATGGCAGCGCAGGACCGCGCATCCCACCCCGAGCAGGAAGCCGAGCCGCCACTCGGCGGGCGGGCCCTGGGCCGCCGGCGGTTCCTCGGGTACGTACTGGCCGCGCCGACCCTCACCGTCGCCGCCCGGATCGGCGCGGACGCCCTCGCGGCCACCCCCGCGGTGGCCGCCGCCCCGGCCGCCGCGCCCGCCGTCGTGCCGTCGCTCCCCGGGCCCGCCGAGATCCTCGACCTCAATGACCTGCTCACCGCCGCCGCCCTGCCCACGGCGAACCTCATCACCATCCGTCTCGACCCGGACGGCACCGCCCACTTCGCGCTGCCCCGCGCCGAGGTCGGCCAGGGCATCACGACCTCCACCGCGATGATCGTCGCCGAGGAGCTCGACCTGCCCGTCGAGCGGGTCAGGGTCACGCTCGCCGACGCCCGGCCCGAACTGCTCTTCAACCAGCTCACCGGCGGCTCCAACACCACCGTCTCCACCTTCACCCCGATCCGGGTCGCCGCCGCCGTCGCCCGCGACCGGCTGCTGCGCGCCGCCGCCCTCGAACTCGGCGAGGCCGTCTCCACCCTCACGGCCAAGGCCGGCGTCATCACCTCCGCCGCCGGAGTCCGTCTGACCTACGGCGAACTCGCGGTGAAGGCGGCGGCCCTGACGGACGGCCAGGTCGCCGTCACCCTCAAGGACCCCGACGACTTCACCGTGATCGGCACCTCCCAGCGGCGTCTCGACGCCCTCGCCGCCGTCACCGGCCGCAAGACCTTCGCCATGGACGTCCGGGTCCCCGACGCGCTGCCGACCATGGTCTGCCGCCCGCCGACGATCAACGGCACCGTGCGCTCCGTCGACAACCTGGCCGAGGTCGCGGCCATGCCCGGCATCACCGACGTCGCCACCGTCTCCACCGGAGTCGCCGTCCGCGGCCGCACGTTCGGCCAGTGCATCGACGCGGTCCGCGCCCTCAAGGTCACCTGGGGCCCCGGCACGGCGGAAGGGGCGTCCGACGCGACCGTCCTGGAGAAGCTGCGGCGGGCCGAACTGCCCCTCGTCGTGCCGCCGCTCGACCTGCTCACCAAGGCGGTCGACGTGCGCTTCACCTTCCACTTCGCCAGCAACGGCGCCCTGGAGACCAACTGCGCCGTCGCCGACGTGCGCCCCGGCTCCGCCGAGATCTGGGCCAGCCTCAAGTCGCCGATCGTCGCCCAGGAGAAGATCGCCCTCCAGCTCGGCCTGCCGGTGAGCGCCGTGAAGGTCCATGTCACCGAGGGCGGTGGTTCCTTCGGCCGCAAGCTCTTCCACGACGCCGCCGGCGAGGCCGCCGAGATCTCGCAGGCCATGGGGAAGCCCGTACGGCTCATGTGGCACCGCACCGACGACTTCCGGCAGGGGCGTACGCACCCGATGTCGACCTCACGGGTCCGCGCCACCTACGCGCTCGGCGAGGTCCTCACGTACGAGCAGCGGCACACCTCCGTCGCCACCGACTTCGGCCACGGCGTGGGTGAGATCATCACGTCCGAGGCGGCGAAGCTGCCGGTCGCGAACCTCACGTTCTCCGAGACGATGTTCCAGCTCACCCAGTCCAGCCCCTACCACTTCGGGGTGACCACACAGCTGCTCAGCGAGGTCGACCACGGCTTCAACACGGGCTCCATGCGCAACATCTACTCGCCCAACGTGCGCACCGCCCAGGAGCTCGTCGTCGACGCCCTCGCCGCGCGCATGGGACGGGACCCGCTCGCCTTCCGCCGCCGCTTCCTCAAGGACGAGCGGACCCGCGCGGTCCTGGACAAGGTCGCCGAAGTCGGCCGGTGGGGAAGGCAGATGGAGCCCGGCACCGCCCAGGGCATCGCCGTCCACCCCGAATACCACTCCGTCGTCGCCGTCCTCGCCGAGATCGACTGCCGGCCCGCGACCACGGGACGGAAGGTGCCGGACGCCTGCACGGGTCCGCGCGTCACCAAGGTCGTCTGCGCCGTCGACGTCGGCCTCGCCGTCAACCCGCGCGGCCTGGAAGCCCAGATGATGGGCGGCATCAGCGACGGCATCGCCCTCACCCTCACCTCCGGCCTCCACCTCAAGGACGGCCACTTCCTGGAGAGCAGCTGGGACAACTACTTCTACACCCGGCAGTGGAACACCCCGCCGGAGCTGGAGATCGTCGTCATGCCCTCGACCGGTGACAAGCCGGGCGGGGCCGGCGAGCTGGCCGTCGCCGCCGCGGCGGCCGCCGTCGCCTGCGCCTACGGCCGGGCCACCGGCACCATGCCGACCACCTTCCCCGTCAACCACACGGCGCCGCTGACCTTCACCCCGCTGCCCACCGTGCCCCCGATCCCCGCCGCCCCCACCGACGGCCGCGACCGCGTCCTCTGAGCCGCCGCGGGTCCCGCGCGCGAGCGCACCGCAGAACAGGAGCCACCGTGCCCCAGCACACCTTCATCCTCAACGGCAAGGCCGTCACCGCGGACGTCGAGGACGACGTCCGGCTGCTCTGGGTGCTCCGTGACGTCCTCGGCGTCACCGGACCCAAGTACGGATGCGGCGTCGGCGTCTGCAAGGCCTGTACGAGCCACCTCAACGGCAAGGCCTTCACCCCCTGCTCCGTCCCCGTGAAGGAGCTCGCGGACGACGACGAGGTCACCACCATCGAGGGCCTGCCCGGCACCGTCGGCAAGGACCTGCACCCGATGCAGGAGGCCTGGCTCGACATCGACGTCGCCCAGTGCGGCTACTGCCAGCCCGGCCAGATCATGACCGCCGTGGCGGCCGTACGGCGCGCCCACGAGGCCGGCCGGGAGATCGACGAGGCCGACCTGGACCAGATCCGCAACATCTGCCGCTGCGGCACCTATAACCGTATCCGTGAGGCCATCAAGGAGGGCGCCCGCCGCATGGCCTGAACCGGTGTGACGGGCGGCCTCCGTGAACCAGGGGAGTGCCGCCCGTGCCGGGAAAGATCGTCCAGTTCACCACCGTCTCCCTCGACGGCTACATCGAGGGAGAGAACCACGACATCAGCTGGCACCGCGTCGACGAGGAGCTCCACCGGCACTTCAACGAGGAACTCGCCGCCATGGGCGGGTTCCTCAGCGGACGGCGGACGCACATGCTGATGGCCGAGTTCTGGCCGACCGCCGACACCGACCCGGAGTGCACGCCCGCGATGCGGGAATTCGCCGGGATCTGGCGCTCGACCCCGAAGGTCGTCTACTCCACGACACTCGAGCGGGCCGACTGGAACACCACCGTGGTGTCCCGCGTGGACGCCGACGAGGTCCGCGCCCTCGCGGCCGCCGCCGACGGCGACCTCGCCCTGAGCGGCGCGGAACTCTCCGCGGCCTTCCGCGAACTGGACCTGATCGACGCCTACCAGCTCTACGTCGACCCCGTCCTCATCGGCCGCGGCACCCCGCTCTTCCCGCCCACGGCCACCGGAGCCTCCCTGCGCCTGGAGCGGACGCGCTCCTTCGGCAACGGGGTGGTGCTGCTGAGGTACGAACGCGAGCGCGGGACGACCGGGGACGCGGAGCCGGCGGGATCGAGGTTGGCGGCGTCGTAGCCTTCGTCTGCGTCGTCGAGGAGGGCGGTTTCACCAGAGCCGCCGCCCGGCTGCATCTGGCCCAGCCCGGCCTCAGTGCCCAGATCCGCCAGCTGGAGAAGGAGTTGGGGCAGCCCCTGCTCGACCGCACCGGCCGGTCGGTGACGCCCACCGAGGTCGGGCGGGCGGTCCTGCCGTACGCCCGCGCCGCACTGGCCGCGGCGGAGTCGGTGCGGCAGACGGTCGATGCGTACACGGGGCTGCTGCGCGGCCGGGTCACGCTCGGACTGGTCTCCGGCGCCACCGCCCACGCCTTCGACATCGCCGCCTTGCTCGCGGACTTCCACGACGCCCACCCCTCGGTGGAGGTGGCTCTCACCGAGGACACCACGGAACGGATGCAGGCCGCGCTCCTGGCCGGCGAGCTCGACATCGCCATCATCGGAACGGCAGAGGAGACGCCCCCGCCCGGAGCGGCCTTCCAGACGGTGATCGACGTCCCGCTGGTCGCCGCCGTCGCGCCCGGTGATCCGGTGCTCGACCGCGTCGACGGTGCGAGCGTCCCGCTCGCCGAGCTGCGGGACCGGCCGCTGATCTGCCTGCCGCGCGGCACCGGGGTGCGCACGACGCTCGAACGGGGCTGTGCGCAGGCGGGATTCCGGCCCCGCGTTGCCTTCGAGGCGGCAGCCCCGCACGTGCTCTCGCGGCTTGCCGCGCGGGGCCTGGGCATCGCCGTGGTGCCTGCCGGTGAGGACGATCCCCCGCTCGACGGGCACCTCCGCACCCTGCGGATCGTTCGGCCCGAGATGCGTGCCCGCATCGTGCTGGCCTGGCAGGCCGGCGGCCCTTCGAGCCCCGCGGCCAGGGCTCTCCTCGACCGCCTGCGTGACCTTGTACCCGAGCCGTCCGATTCCCAGGCCCGCTGAAGACCATGGATGGCGCAGGAACCACGCGCCCCGTCCGTCCGTCCTCTTCCCGGGAGTCGTCGCCAACGACGCCGCACCCCTGTCGTTCTTCACCGACGAGGACCGAGGAGAGCCATGGTCGACAGCGTCAACTCACTGACCGCCCGTCTGCACGAAGTGCTGGTGACGCTCCTGACCGACGGCGCCGGTGGGGTGGCGGTCACGGGACTCCACGACGTCGTCGCGCGCGCCACGGCGCTCGGACCCGACGGCACCTGGCTCGTCGCCGCCGGACACGTGAGCCTCGGCGGCCTGGCCGCCGCGCACGGGCAGCCCGACCAGGCGGTGTTCCACCTCGACGCGGCCGTCGCGGCCGGCTACAGCGACTGCGTGGCCCTCCACGTCGCCCCTCTGCGCCCGCTGCACGGGGACCCCCGTTTCCAGGCCCTGTACCGGCGGATGCGCGTCACCCAGGCCGACCTCGACGAGTTGTTCTGGCTGCACCAGGAGATGCAGATCGCGGTGAGGGACGCCCGGACGGCGAGCGTCGACAACCTCGGCCGCCTCGACACCGGGGTGTCGCTGCTTCCGCAGGCCCCCCTGCCGACCCGCGAACCGCACACCCCCGGCGTCCTCGCCACCCGCATGGATCTCGCCGCGGTCCAGACCGCGGTCCAACGCGCCTCCGTGGCAGCGGAGTTCCAGCGCAGCTCCGGCAACGTCAGCCTGAGTCTCATCGACGACTCGTGGGACCACGACCGTGCCCTGACCGACGCCCGGCACGCCGAAGACCTGGAGTCCCGGCGCCTGCGGGCCGCGGAGGCCCGAGCCTTCGTCGAACGGCCGGGCGCCGGCACCGTGCTCATGCCGTGCCCGCCGCTCGGCTCGATCACGTACCCGGCGGCGTAGGCGCCCGCCGCCGCGCCGCCGCGCCGGCGCAGTGGCAGGTCTCAGGCCCGGGTCAGACAGTCTTCCTGAAGGCCGTCGAGAACGAACCCGTTCTCGAAGCGCACCCGGTATCCGATCCGGTCGCCGACGACGGAGTCGAACGCTCCCTGCCGGATGAGCCGCTGACGGAGGTCGTCGATCAGGGCGGTCGTGAAGCCGTCGAACCGCTGGCCGCCCAGCTGCTGTTCGAAGCTCGCGAGCGCGTCGTCGGCCATGCCGCCGGCCGCCCTCGCCGAGCCCGTGACGACGCCCTGGAGGCCCTCGGCCAGGAACAGCGGGCCGGGACCGCCGGGCCTGGCCGCCGTGTCGTTCCCGGTGACCTGCACGTCCCTGGTCAGTCTCACCTTCGCGCCGGTCTCGTACGGCATGGCGTACCCCCTCGTCCGATCGTGGTCGTGACCATGGTGAGCGTAGTGGAGAAACCCTAGTTCGTGGGGCGAATTTCCTGCTTTGCGTGACGTCTGCGGCGCTTTCCCGTGGCGTATTCTGGGCCGATGGGGAAGTCCACGGATGAGAAAATGGGAGTCGTCGCCGCACTGGTGCGCACCTCGTTTCTGGTGAACGCGGTGTACGCGGAGTCGAGCAGGGAGTACGGGATCACGCCGCAGCAGGGACAGCTGCTGTGCGTGCTGATGCCCACGCCGTACGGGATGGGCGAGCTCGGCGCGGTCCTGGGTCTCGCGAAGTCCAGCCTCACCGGACTCGTCGACCGGACCGCGCAGCGCGGACTGGTGCGGCGCGAGCCGGATCCGGAGGACGGGCGGGCGGTGCGGATCGTGCTCACCGAGGAGGGCAGGCGGATCGCCGACGCCTTCTACGAGGAGACGTGCCGCCGCATCGACCTGCTGCCCTCGGGGCTCGAGGCGGGCGAGCGCGACCGGCTCGCCGAACTGCTCGGGCGGGTCGTCCTGGACAACGAGGTGCCGGTCGTCTTCGCCGAACCGGGCGCCTGATCCGACGGCGCCGGCGAGCGAGGCGCCGGCGAGCGAGGCGCCGACGGCCGGGTCGCGGGCCGGCGGCTCCGCCTCGCCCGAGGTGCCGGGGACCGCGCCGCCCGAGCTGGTGCGTGACGACTACCGCTGACGGGGAGCGGGGACGGGCGTCGCCGCCGACGCCGTGCCGAAGAGCTCGGTGAAGCGGCCGGTGAACAGGTCCGCGCCCTTGTACTGGGCGACCGTCTCGGCGGGAAGGATCTGCGGTCCCTCCGGGCTCGGCACCTGGCCCACGCCGCCCGTGGGACCCAGCGGCAGCAGGACCGAGGGCACGGGGGAGGGCCGGTAGACGGCGGTGGGCCGCTCGCCGCGCAGGGCCGACGCGATGTTGCGGGCGACCACCTCGGCGTGCTGCATCGCGTATCCGGCCATCTTCGCCTCGGCGAGGTCGGTGACGTCGCCGACCGCGTAGACCCGCTCCTGTCCCTCGACGCGGAGGTGCTCGTCGACCCGGACGCGGCCCTCCGGGGTACGGGAGGAGGCGAGGGCCCCGCTCAGGAAATCGCTCCGGACGTGGACGCCATGGGCCCGGAACCAGATGTCGGCGGTGAGTTCGGCGCCGTCGGTGGTGGTCACCGTGAAGGTCTTCGCCCGGCCCGGTTCGGCGGGCGGCTGCTCGGCGAGCGTGGTGCCGAGGCGCAGTTCCACGCCGAGTGTGGCCAGCTGGGAGAGCAGGTCCGCGCGCAGTTCCGGGGCGAAGGCGGGCAGCAGCGCGGGTGCCGGGTCGACGAGGATCACGTGCTTCTCGGGCCAGACCGCGGTGATCTCGCCGGCGAGCTCCAGGCCGACCGGGCCGGCGCCCGTGATGAGGACGCGTTCGGCCGACGCCAGCTCCTCGTGGGTCTCGCGGAGTGCCGCGAGCGACTCGGCCGCGGAGTCGAGGCCGGACTTGGCCGGCCGCGGGTAGGCGGAACCGGTCGCGATGACGATGTGGTCGGCGGCCACGCGGGCGCCGGACGCCAGGGTGACGCCATGGGCGTCGACGGCGGCGGCGCGCTCGCGCACCACGCGGCCGCGCTGGAGGAGCCGGTCGTAGGGGAAGTAGATGTTCGGCGCCCAGTCGGGCCGGACCAGGGCCCGCAGCGAGCCGGCCGCGTGCTCGAAGGCGTCCTTCGGCTCGATGAGCACGACCTCGGCCGCGGGTTCCGCGTCGAGTGCCTTGGCGACGGCCGCGCCGCCGTAGCCGCCACCGATGACCGCGACGATTCCAGACATGGGGATACTCCCTCGGAAGGTGGAAGAAGACCTACGTAGTTCGTGACACGAACATTAGTAGTTCGTGTCGCGAACTGTAAAGTGATGGCAGATCAGCCATGGCCGGAAATCGCATCTTTGAGGCGATGGCGCTGATAACGTGCGACGGTGGATCACTTCTCACAGGCATGGAACGCCCTGCGCGCGGCGGTCGCCGGACTCGCCGACGAGGACTTCGCCCAGCCCTCCGGCTGCACCGGATGGCTGGTCCGCGACCTGGTGTGCCACCTCGTCATCGACGCCCAGGACGTCCTCATCACGCTCGCGACGCCCGCCGGCACGGCGCCCACCCGCGACGCGGCGAGCTACTGGGAGGTCTCCGACACGCCGCCGACCGGTGACGACCCGCTCGACGCGCTAACCGTACGGCTCGCCGCCGCCTACCAGGACCCCGCGCTCCTGAAGTTCCATCTCGACGACGTGGGTTCGGCGGCCGGCCGCGCGGCCGGCCTCGCGGACCCGGCCCTCACGGTGGGTACGCGCGGCCAGGTGCTCACCGTCGCCGACTACCTCTCCGCGTACGTCCTGGAGTGGACGCTGCACCACCTCGACCTCGTCGCCCACTTGCCGGGGGCGCCCCGCCCGCCCGCCGAGAGCCTGGCCCGTGCGCGCGACCTCGTCGAGCGCATCGCCGGCACGCCGCTGCCCGCCGCACTGTCCGACACGGACGCCCTGCTCGTGGCCACCGGCCGCCGCATACCCAGCGCCCGCGAACAGGCCGCCCTGGCCACGACGGACGTGCGGCTCCCGCTCTCCCTCGGCTGACCCGTACCGCCCCCGGACACGGCGCGGGCGGCTCGCGGGCTGAGCGGCACACCCCGCGAGCCGGCCGTGCCGGCACCGCCCGGCCCTCGTCGAGCACCCGTCATACCTGAGAGCTACCCGCGTGGTTGGCTCCCCGGCGGGACGCCGACCACACGGCGCGCTTCATAGCTTCCGTAGCGGAACGAACCCCCTACGGAAGGAATCGCCCCATGGCGTCCCTCGCCCGCGCCCCACGGACAGCCCGCGCCCCACGGACAACCCGCGCCCCCCGTGCGGGCCGTCTCCGTCGCGCGCTGCTTGCCGCGCTCGTCACCGCCGCCGTCGCGGTGCCGGTCGCGGGGGCGGCCGGGCCCGGGGAGGTGCCGGCTCCCGAGCCCGCGGCCGCCGTCCCGTCGACCGCCACCGGGCCGCCGACGCCGACCGCACGGCTCGACGCTCTGTACGCGCACCAGCGGACGGCTCTGCGTGCCGCCGCGCGAACTGCGGACGCCTACGGCGCCCACGGCCGGGCGGCCTCGCTGCGGACGATGGCCGGGCCGGGGCGCAGCTTCCTCGCGTTCGACGGGCGGGACGGCGGGCGCGCCGTGGAAGTCGTCGGTGATCTGGCCCGCGCCGAGCGGATCGCGGTCCTCGTCCCCGGTGCCGACACCGGCCTCGACCACTACGACCGCTTCCGGGCCGGCGCGGTCGCCCTTCAGGACGCCCTTCGCCGTACGCCAGGGCCCCCGGCCGCCGTGCTCGCCTGGCTCGGTTACCGGCCGCCCGCCACCGCCAGCACCGCCTCCCTCACACCCGGCCGCGCCGACCAGGCCTCACCCCGGCTCCGCTCCTTCGTCGAGGAGATCCGCCGGATCCGGCCCGCCGCCCGCATCACCCTGCTCTGCCACTCCTACGGCTCCGTGGTCTGCGCCCGCGCCGCCGCCGGGACGACCGCCGACGCGATCGTCCTCTACGGCAGCCCCGGCACCGGCTCCGACGACGTCGCCGCGCTGCGCACCCGGGCCGCCGTCTGGGCCGGGCGCTCCAGCGGTGACTGGGTCGCCGACGTGCCGCACGTCCGCGTCCCGCTGCTTCCCGGCACCGAACTCGGCTTCGGCGCCGACCCGGTGGACCCGGCCTTCGGCGCCCGGCGCTTCGCCGCGGGCGACGGCGGCCACAGCGACTACCTCGCCCCCGGCTCCGTACCGCTGCGCAACCTCGCCCGTATCGTCGCCGGGCAGGAGCCCGCCGATGCGTGACGTCGTCCGCCGCGTCAGCGCCGCCACCCCGCCCGGGCGTGACCGGGCCCTCGACGCCCTGCGCGCCCTCGCGATCCTGGGCGTGGTCCTCGGCCACTGGCTCGTCACCGCCCTGGTCGCCGACAGCGGCACCCTGCGCGTCGAGAGCCCGCTCCGCCACCTGCCCGAACTCACCGCCGTGTCCTGGGTGTTCCAGACCCTGGCGGTCTTCTTCCTCGTCGGCGGGTACGTCGCCGCCCGCGGCCACACCGCCGCCCGCGCCCGCGGCGAGAGCCACGGCCGGTGGACCGCCGCCCGGCTCGGCCGGCTCTTCCGGCCCGTCGTGCCGCTGCTCGCGGTCTGGACCGTCGCGAGCACCGTCATGCTCGGCTGCGGCGTGCCCTGGCAGACGGTGTACGCGCTCGGCAAGCTCGTGCTGTCACCGCTGTGGTTCCTGCTGGTACTCGCCGCCCTCACCGCCGCCACCCCTCTCGTCGCCCGCGTCCACCCGCTGTGGCCGCTCGCCGTCGTCCTCCACGTCGACGTGATCCGCTTCGGCTTCGACGGCCCGTCCTGGCTCGGCGGGCTCAACGTCCCCGCCGGCTGGCTCGTGCCGTACTGCCTCGGCGCCCTGCTCGCCCGCCGCGGTCCGCTCGCCCCGGCCGCCGCCTGGACGCTGCTGCTCGGCGGGGCCGGCGCGACGGGCCTCCTGGTCGCCTTCGCCGGGTACCCCGGCGCGATGGTCGGTGTGCCCGGAGCCCCGGTCTCCAACCTCAACCCGCCCACACTGGCGGCCGTCACCTTCGGTCTCGCCCAGTGCGGAGCGGCCGTCCTGCTGCTCGGCCCGCTGCGCCGCGCGCTGCGCCGGCCCGTCGCGTGGGCGGCCGTCGCCGCGCTCAACCTCGGTGCGGTGACGGTCTTCCTGTGGCACCAGACCGCGATGATCGCCGTCACCGCCGGCGGACTGCTCACCGCCGACCGCCTCGGCCACCCACCGCTCACCGGGCTCCACACCGTCCCCGACGGCCACGACTGGGTCCTGGCCCGGCTCGGCTGGCTCCCGCTGTTCGCCGGCGCGCTGCTCGTCTGCGTCGCCGCCTTCCACGCGTACGAACGCACCACCCGCACGGCCCGCGCCCCGAAGCGGCGGCCCGGGCGAAGGACGGAGACCCGACATGCCTAGGCTGTGGCTTCAGGAAGACGGCACCAGCGGGGGGAACGCTGTGGTGAGGGACTCGGCACGGTGGCAGGGCGCGCTGCGCGCCGCCCCCGGCGTCATACGCGCCGACCTGCGGCCCGGGCGGCGCGACCCGCTGCCCCGCCACCGCCTCCTCGGCCGGCTCGCCCACGGGCACGTCGTGCTGTTCTGCGTCCTCATGGGCATCTGGGAGCAGAACCATTACGAGAGCTTCATGCAGCCCGCCACCGCCGCCGTCTCCTTGCTCGTCGTCGTCCAGAGTGCCGCGCCCGTCCTGGCGCTCAGCCGGCCCGCCGCCGCCCTGTGGGTCTCCACGGCGGCGCTCGCCCTCACCGCCTCGCTGACCTCGTCGGTCTTCGGCGGCGCACGGCCGTGGAGCGTCCCGGCCATCGCCCTGCACACGCTGGTGCTGCTCCTGCTCTCCCTGCGGGTGCGTCCCACCGCCGCCGTCGCGGCGCTCGGGATCTCCCTGCTCACCGGGATCGGCGGCGTCGTCCCGCACCCCGTACCCGGACTGGTCACCCTTCCCCAGGGCGCCGTCGCCTTCGCCGCCGCGACCGTCATCGGCGGCTCGCTGCGCGCCGCCCGCGTCTCCCGCACCCGCCTCGTCGAGCAGGAGGAACTGACCGCCGAGGAACGCGCCCGACGCGCCCTCCTGGAGGAACGCGGCCGGATCGCGCGCGAGCTCCACGACGTCGTCGCCCACCACATGTCCGTCATCTCCATCCAGGCCCAGGTCGCCCCCCACCTGGTCGCCGACCCGTCACCCGAGCTCCGCGAGAACCTGGCCGGCATCCGGCAGAACGCCGTCGACGCGCTCACCGAACTCCGCCGCGTCCTGGGCGTCCTGCGCGGCGACGGCGCGGCCGGCGACACCGCCGCGGGTGTACGGCACGCGCCGCAGCCCACGCTGGAGCGGCTCGGCGAACTCCTGGCGAACGTCCGCGCCGCCGGCCTCGACGTGACCGCCGAGTCGCACGGCGAACCCCGGCCGCTCTCCCCGGGCACCGAACTCTCCGCGTACCGCATCGTGCAGGAGGCCCTGAGCAACGCCGTGCGCCACGCGCCCGGCGCCCGGGCCGCGGTGCGGACCCACTACCACCGCGGCGGACTGACCGTACGGATCACCAACAGCGCCCCGGCCCGCCCGCCCGGCCCGGCGCCCGCCGGCCCCGGCGGGGAACCCGGCCACGGACTGCTCGGCATGCGCGAACGCACCGCCATGCTCGGCGGGGAACTCGCCGCGGGACCCACGCCCGAAGGCGGCTGGGAGGTCACCGCCACCCTGCCCGCGCCCCTCGACCCCAAGGACGGTCCATGACCCACGACGGCACCGGCGACATCAGGGTGCTCATCGCCGACGACCAGGTGATGGTCCGGCAGGGCTTCACGGTCCTGCTGAACGCCGAGCCCGGCATCCGGGTGGTCGGCCAGGCCGTCGACGGGGCCGACGCCGTCGCCAAGGCGGCCGAACTCGCCCCCGACGTCGTCCTCATGGACATCCGCATGCCCGGCACCGGCGGCATCGAGGCCACCCGGCTCCTCACCGCCCCCGCCGACGCCACCGTCAAGGTCCTCGTCCTCACCACCTTCGACCTCGACGAGTACGTGTACGAGGCGCTGCGCGCCGGCGCCTCCGGCTTCCTCCTGAAGGACGCGTCCGCCGAGGAACTCGCCCAGGCGGTACGGGTGGTGGCCCGCGGCGACGGGCTGCTCGCACCCAATGTCACCAAGCGGCTGATAGCCGAGTTCTCCCGGCTGAGCGACGGCCCGCGCGCCCCGCTGAAGGACCGCGTCGGCGCCCTGACGGAACGCGAGACCGAGGTGCTCACGCTCATCGCGCACGGCCTGTCCAACGCGGAGATCGCCGCCCGGCTGGTGGTCGCCGAGCAGACCGTGAAGACCTATGTGAGCCGCATCCTCACCAAACTGTCGCTGCGCGACCGCACGCAGGCCGCCGTCCACGCGTACGAGACGGGACTGGTCCGGCCCGGCGGACGCTGACGCCACGGCACCACCTGGACGCCATGGCGCCACGACGCGAGGACGCCGCGTCGCGAGGAGACGACGAGAAGCGGACCGGCCCCCTGTCGGCGGAGCGACAGGGGGCCGGGTACGCCGGACGCGGTCACGCGTCGGGACTGTCGGGCGGTCACGCGGTCAGGCGGTCAGGCCGTCACGCGGTCGGAGGGACCCGGGACGGGCGGCCCGAACCGCGCGTCAGGATGTAGCCGCCGATGCCCGCGAGCGCGGCCAGCATGCCGCCGGCGGCGGTCCACAGCCAGCGGTCGGACCACCAGCCGGAGGACCAGCCGTCCTCGGGCGCCCGGGCCTCCACCGTCTCCGGCGTCGTCGCCCCGGGCACCAGCGGCACGGCGAGCGCGCCGTCCGTCGCGTACGCCCCGCCCATGTCGCGCGAGGTCGCCGTGATCCGCGCCGAGAACGGCTGGCCCGAGTCCTCCTCGGGCAGCGCGGTGGTGGTGAGCCGGATGAAATAGCTGCCCGGCAGCGGGTCCTGGGACCAGGTGTCGGCCGCGGCCCGTACCGGCCGCAGCGTGCAGGCGAGTTCCACCGTGGCCGCCTCCTTGGCCGCGACCCGGGACTGCATGCCGTACATGCACGGCTGACGCCTGCGCAGCCCGTCGTAGACGTCGATCCGCCAGGTCGACGAGCCGTGCCGCAGCGCGGCCTCGGGGAGCGTGACGGTGGCGGTGACGGTCGGCCGCTGACCGGTGTCGGCGGGGAAGACCCAGTACAGGTAGTCACCCGTGGACGCCTGCGCGGTGGCCTGCTGCTCCTGCCGGAAGAAGGCGGCGGTACGGAAGGAGGTGCCGGCCTCGGTCGGTCCGGCCTGCGCCGCGGCGTCGCCGCTCGCGCTGCCGCTCGGCGTCGGGGTCGCGGTGTCGGCGACTCCGGCCGCGGCGGCCGGGCCCAGCAGCGCGGCGCCGGCGAGCGCGACGGCCGTGAGAAGTCTGCGTACGGTACGCATCAGTGGGTCCTCCAGACAGCGATGCGCCAGCGGGACAGCCAGCCCCAGACGAGGCCGCCGAGGAACCCGGCGAGCGCCAGGGCGCCGAGCAGCCACCAGCCGCGGCCGAGGCCGAAGGAGGCGACGTCCGAGGCGGAGCCGGGACCGTCGACGACGTCGATCGCGAGCTCGACGGGCATTCCGGGCGTGGTCTTCACCGACGGGGGAGCGGAGAAGGAGTTGCTGACCTGGAGGCAGACGGTCTCGGCGGCGGACTTCGTGTCGTCGGCCATCGCCTCCTCGTCCTCCTTCTTCGGGTAGCGCAGTCCGGTCGAGATGACGTCGGTGCGCCCGTCGCCGGCCTCGGAGCCGCGGACGATCTCGCGCCCGTGCAGGGTCACGGCGCGCAGGAGCACCCCGTAGTCGTCGTGGACGGCGCGGTCGGCGGAGACGCTGACGGAGGCGCGCAGTTCCTGGCCGGGCAGCACGTCGACCCGGTACCAGCGGTGGGTGCCGATGACCTGCCGGTCGGTGTACAGGCCGGGCTTGAGGGTCGGCGCGTCGGCGCAGCGCGCGGCGCCGTCGGTGGCGACGGGCGTGACGACCGGGTCGGCGGCGCGGTCGACGAGCTGCCGCACGCGCCCGGACAGCTCCTTGGTGCGGTGCACGGAGGTGTAGGTGCCGCCGGTGGCCTCGGCGATGCACATCAGCTGGCGGCGGGTCTTGGCGTCGGGGACGAGCCCGAGGGTGTCGATGACCAGGTGGATGCCCTTGGCCGCGATGTCGCGGGCGACCTCGCACGGGTCGAGCGGGGCGCAGGTGTCCTCGCCGTCCGTGATGAGCACGATCCGCTTGGTGGCGTCGCCGCCCTTGAGGTCCTCGGCGGCGCCGAGCAGCGCGGGTCCGATCGGCGTCCACCCGGTGGGCGCGAGGGTGGCCACGGCGGTCTTGGCCTCGGTCCGGTCGAGCGGACCGACCGGGTAGAGCTGCCGGGTGTCCTTGCAGCCCCGCTGCCGGTCCTGGCCGGGGTAGTCGGCGCCGAGGGTGCGGATGCCGAGCCGCACCTCCTGCGGGACGGCGTCCAGGACCTCGTTGAAGGCCTGCTTGGCGGCGGACATGCGGGACTGGCCGTCGATGTCGCGGGCCCGCATCGAGCCGCTGACGTCGAGCACCAGCTCGACCTTGGGCGGTTCCTTGGCGGTGTCCGCGGCGACGGGTCCGTCGTCGGCGGTGGCGGGGGTGGCGGTGGCCGGGAGGAGCCCGACGGTCAGGGCGGCGAGCAGTGCGCAGGCCCCGGTCGCCAGCCGTTTTCTCGTGATCATCGGAGGATCGTAGGGATGATCGTCCGCAGAACCAAAACCGGGTGGGGGCCGGGCGGGAGCCGCGCGGGGGAGGGGTGCTGACCGGCGGTCAGGACCGGCTGTTGAGGTAGCCGATCAGGGTCGCTCCCCACCAGCCGATCTGGCTGATCCCGGCCGCGGCCGCGGAGCGGACGAGGAGCCGGCGGGGCGCCTGGCCGTGGTCCCGGAAGCGTTCCAGGAGCTGTCCGAGGCGGTGGGCGTGGAGGCCGTTGAGGGTGACGGCGAGGACCAGGCCCAGCTTGACCAGCGTCAGCGGCGAGCCCAGGTCGGGGCGCAGGAAGAGGCCGGTGACCGTGAGACCGCCGAGCCCCGCCCAGATCGGGGTCTGGAGCGCGCACGCCGTGTCGAGGACGGCGGCGAGCGGCCGGCGGCCGCTGAGCCAGAGCACCGCGAGCCAGTCGACGGCGAGCACCGAGCCGAGGCCGGCGACCAGGCTCGCCACGTGCAGGAAGCGGGCCGTGTTCTGCAGCGTGGCGTCGGCGTGGACGTGTCCGGCGGTCCAGAGGCAGGCCGCGAGGAATCCCGCGGTGAGCACGCCGAAGGCGGTGAGCAGCCAGCCGGGTGTGAGGCGGGGCAGGGGTTCCTCGGTGGCTGCCGCGTCCGCGGTGAGGGCTGTGATGCGGGGCGGACGCGGCAGGGTTCTCGGCATGTCGGTGGTCTCTCGGGCGAGGGAAGCGGAGGTAAGGTAAGGCGAAGCTAAGTTGCTCTTGTGTCCACGTCAAGTGGATCGTGACGGGCGTCGCACCACCCGGAACCGGAGCCGCCGCTCGGGTGGCATACCGTGAGGTGATCGACACCGGGAGGACAGATGACCGGGACACGGGAGGCCGACCCCACCGCGCCCGCCCGCGCGGGCGGCTGGCTCCGCGACCAGGTCTGCGAGGGGCTGCGCGACCGCATCATCACCGGGCGGCTCAAGCCGGGCGACCGGCTGGTCGAACGTGACGTCGCGGAGGAGTTCGGCGTCTCCCGCGTCCCCGTCCGCGAGGCCATCCGCATCCTCATCGGCGAGGGCTTCCTCCAGGCCGTCTCCCAGCGCCGGATCGTCGTCCGCCGGATGACCCGGCAGGACGTCGAGAACCTCTTCGACATGCGCGAGGCCCTCGAGGTGCTCGCCGTGCGCCGCGCCTCGGAGCGCCGGACGGAGGCCGAACTCGACACCCTCGGCCGGCTCCTCATGGAGGCCCGGGCCGCCACCGACGACGGCGGTCCCGAACGGCTCTCCCGCGCCAACACCGCCTTCCACGCCCAGATCGTGCGCATGTCGCGCAACGAACTCCTCGTCACCACCCTCGAATCCCTCGAAGGCCGGCTCCGCTGGCTCTTCCAGCAGGTCGACGAGCCCGGCCCGCTGTGGGAGGAACACCGGATGCTCTACGAGGCGATCGGCGCGGGCGACGCGGACGCCGCCCAGCACCTGGCCCTGCACCACGTCGGCCACTACCGCGAGGTGGCCCTCCGCCTCCTCTTCGAGGCCTGAGACGGGGGCGGCGGAGCCCGGCGGCTTGGACGTCGTCGATCTACGCCGGGAAGCTCTCCGGATGGAGTTCGGATAACCGATATACCGAACAGATCGAATTCTTGGACGCGGTGGCGCTGAACGTAATCGGCGCGCCTTTTTCAGGTCAACTTGTTCGAGGGTCCGGATTTTTTGTTATCCGGGTGGGGTGTAACGCGTCGGAGATGTGGCTCGTCGAAAGCGTTGACGGGGCCTCAGCGCGAAATCTATCTTCTGCTCGAACTGTCGCACGCTGTTCGTGATTTCGAACAATCAGGTCCCTCCTTTGCAGTGGCTGATCGACGGCTCATGACCCCCCCGCCCATCCGGTCGGCACAGCGGCTTCCGTTGTGCGGGCCAGGAAGGAATCCTCATGGTTCTCCTGCCCCGACGATTACTGCGTCTCCTCGCGGCCACCGCATTGACGCTCACCGCGTGCGTCACCGCCTCCGCCCGCACGACCGCCGAGGCCGCGCCGGGCAGTCCGGCGCTCACCCCGCCGATGGGCTGGAACAGCTGGAACAGCTTCGGATGCGGGATCACCGAGGCACAGGTCCGCCAGGCCGCCGACACGATGGTGTCCTCGGGCATGAAGGACGCGGGCTACCAGTACGTCGTCGTCGACGACTGCTGGTTCGACCCGCAGCGCGACGCGGCGGGCAACCTCCGGGCCAATCCGGCCACGTTCCCGAGCGGCATGAAGGCGCTGGGGGACTACATCCACGGCAAGGGCCTGAAGTTCGGCATCTACCAGGCGCCGGGCGAGCGCACCTGCGCACAGGGCGTGGGCACCTACCCCGGCTCCACCGGCAGCAAGGGCCACGAGGCCCAGGACGCCGCCGCCTTCGCCTCTTGGGGCGTGGACTACCTCAAGTACGACTGGTGCTCCGGCAGCGGCACCCTCGGTGAACAGGTCGAACGGTTCACGATCATGCGCGATGCCCTGCGCGCCACCGGTCGCCCGATCGTCTACAGCATCAATCCCAACAGCTTCCACGCCCCCACCGGCGCCACGTACGACTGGGGCGAGGTCGCCGACCTGTGGCGGACGACCGAGGACCTGCTCGACATCTGGCAGAACAACAACACCAACAGCTACCCGATGGGCGTCGGCAACGTCCTGGACGTCACCGCGCCACTGGCCGCCCAGTCGGGTCCGGGTCACTGGAACGACCCCGACATGCTGGTCGTCGGCCGCCCCGGCCTGTCACTGACCGAGTCCCGCACCCACTTCGCCCTCTGGGCGCTGCTGGGCGCCCCGCTCATGGCCGGCAACGACATCCGCACCATGTCCGCCGACGTGAGCTCCATCCTGCGCAACCCCCGCCTGGTGGCGGTGAACCAGGACCCGCTGGGCGCGGGCGGACGCAGGGCGCGCGACGACGGCGCCACCGAGGTGTTCGCCAAGCCCCTGGCCGACGGCTCGGTCGCCGTGGGCCTGCTCAACAGGGGAGGGAGCGCGACGACGATCACCGCCACGGCCGCGCAGGTCGGCCTCACCGGCCAGTCGTTCTCCCTCACCGATCTGTGGACCGGCGGCACGTCGACCACCTCCGGCCAGATCTCCGCGAGCGTGCCCGCGCACGGTGTCGCCGTGTTCCGGATGACCGGAGGGAGCCCGCAGGCCGCGACCACCGCACGCCTGCGCGGCACCGGATCGGGCCGCTGCCTGGACGTGGACCGCGCCTCCACCGCTGCCGGGACGCGGACGCTGATCTGGGACTGTCACACCGCCGCCAACCAGCTCTGGACCACGTGGGCCGGAGGCGAGATCCGCGTCTACGGCGACAAGTGCCTGGACGCCTCCGGCCAGGGCACCGCCGACGGCACGCCGGTCGTCATCTGGCCCTGCAACGGCCAGAACAACCAGAAGTGGACCGCGCGGGCCGACGGGTCGATCCGCAACGTCCACGCCGGTCTGTGCCTCGACGTGAACGGGGCCGGCACCGCCAACGGGACCCCCGTCGTCCTGTGGACCTGCAACGGCCAGAGCAACCAGAAGTGGACCACGCTCCCGTGACGCGCGACCCCATGAAAGGGAACCCCATGAGAAGGTCCTGGATCCGCTCCCTGATCGTGCTCGTCGCCGCCGTGCTCGGAGTGACGGCGGCAGGGGCGGCCCCCGCCTCCGCCGCCTCCGACACACCTCTGCGGGTCATGCCGTTGGGCGACTCGATCACGTGGGGCGTGGGAAGCAGCACGGGCAACGGCTACCGGGGGCCGTTGTGGGAAAGGCTCGTGGCGGACGGCCACCCGGTGGACTTCGTGGGCACGGGGCGGGCCGGTTCGATGTCCGACCCCGACAACGAAGGCCACTCCGGATACCTCATCGAGCAGATCGCCGCCCTCACCGACGCCTCACTGACCCGTTACCGGCCCAACGTCGTGACGCTGCACATCGGCACCAACGACCTCGACAGATCCCACCAGGTCTCCACCGCCACCGCCCGGCTGAAGTCCCTGGTCGGCAGGATCACCGCCGCCGCACCCGACGCCACCGTCCTCGTGGCCTCCCTGGTGGTGTCCACCAGCGGGTCCGAGGAGCAGTACCGTGCCGCGTACAACCAGGCCATCCCCCAGATCGTGAGCGAGGCGCGGGCCGCGGGCAAGCGCGTCGCGTACGTCGACATGAGCGGCCTGACCACGGCCGACCTGGCCGACGCCCTGCACCCCAACGACTCCGGCTACCGGAAGATGGCCGACGCCTTCCACCGGGGCGTCCAGGCCGCGGACAGCGCCGGGTGGCTGAGGAACCCCGCCCCCGCCCCCGCGCGCGTGCAGTCCGGCATCGCCGGCAAGTGCATGGACGTCAGCGGCGCCGGCACCGCCGACGGGACCGCGGTCCAGACGTGGAGCTGCGGCGGCGGCGCCAACCAGTTCTGGTCCGCGTACACCGACGGCACCCTGCGCTCCCTGGGAAAGTGCCTCGACGCCGCCGGCTGGGGTACCGCCAACGGCACCAAGGTGCAGCTCTGGGCCTGCCACGGCGGCGCCAACCAGGTCTGGCAGCCGTACAACGGCGGCTACCGCAACCCCGCCTCCGGCCGCTGCCTCGACGTCCCGGGCTCCTCCACCGCCGACGGCACGCAGCTCCAGCTGTGGGACTGCCACAGCGGCTCCAACCAGAGGTGGACCACCCTGAGCGCCGGGTGACGGCCGGCAGGAGCGGCTGACCGAGCGGTGGCCCGCACTCAGCGGTGCTCCGGGTTCTCGAAGTCGAAGCGGCAGCCGGCGTCCCACTCGGAACGCTGGTTGCCGTACGCGGGGATCCCGCCCGCGTCCTTGAGCATCCGGGCGAGGTGGAGCTGGTTCCACGTCATGAAGGTCGTGTTGCGGTTGGTGAAGTCGTTGTCCGGCCCGCCGGAGCCGGGGTCGAGGTACGACGGGCCCGGGCCCGCCTCGCCGACCCAGCCCGCGTCCGCCTGCGGCGGAACGACGTATCCGAGGTGCTGGAGGCTGTAGAGGACGTTCATCGCGCAGTGCTTGGCGCCGTCCTCGTTGCCGGTGATCAGGCAGCCGCCCACACGGCCGTAGTAGGCGTACTGACCACGCTCGTTGAGGATCGAGGAACACGCGTACAGACGCTCGATGATCTTCTTCATGACCGAGGAGTTGTCTCCCAGCCACACGGGCCCGGCCAGGGTCAGGATGTCGGCGGCCATCACCTGCGAGTAGATCACCGGCCACTCGTCCGTCTCCCACCCGTGCTCCGTCATGTCCGGCCAGACACCGGAAGCGATGTCGATGTCCACCGCCCGCAGCACGTCGACCCGCACGCCCTGGCGCTCCATGATCCCGGTGCTGATGTCGATCAGCCCCTGCGTGTGGCTCCGCTCCGGCGACCGCTTGAGCGTGCAGTTGATCACCAGGGCGCGGAGATCACGGTAGGACGTGGCGGTGTCGGTCATGGATGCGTTCCCCTGCGGACGAGTGGGCGGTCGGGCGGCGCGACATGCCCGGCTGCCGACGTCGACGGGGCTCCGGGTCGGGCCGGCCGAAAATCCCGTCCACTGTCTCGCCTCCTCGGACGGAAGGGTCGAACGCCGCGCCAACGACAGCGAAGTCGCCCCCCGATCACCCGCGTGGCCCCCACCAGCGACGTCCTCACGGCCACCGCCGGCCGCCAGCGGTGGCCGCCGTACCTCACGGCTGCGCTCGATCAGTCCTTCGCCGTTGCTCACCCCGGCAGAGCGCCGCTTCAGCGTCCAGTCGACGGAGCAGGCAACGCGGACGGCCGATCCGACGTCTGGCAAGCGGAGAACGAACTGGGCGGACCGACCCCCAGCGTGTGAAGGGACCTGCTTGTGCTCATAGGACTGCTGACCGCCGTCGCCGCCTCGATCTGTTACGGCACGGGATCCGTCCTGCAGGCCGTCGGCTCCCGCAGGTCCGCCCGCCGCGAGGCGGCCGCGGCGGGGCAGACCACCCAGCACGGCGGGCCGAGCCTGTCGTCGACCGCGAAGGCCGCGATGACCTGGGAGTTCATCGTCGGCACGATCCTGGACTTCGTCGGCTTCGGCCTCGGCGCGCTCGCCGCCCGCCTGCTCCCCCTGTTCCTCTCCCAGACCGTGATCAGCGCCAACCTGGTCATCACGGCCGTCCTCAGCGTCAGGCTCCTCGGCATCCGGCTGACCCGCGCCGAGTGGACCTCGATCGGTGTGGTCTGCTCCGCGCTGGTGCTGCTCGCGAGCGCGGCGGGCCCGGAGGGCAGCGGTCGCACCCCGATCGCGACGCACTGGTGGCTGCTCGCGGTCTCGCTGCTGCTGATGGCCGGCGGCACGGTCCTCGTACGGGTGCTCGGCGCCCGGGCGGCGATCCTCGCGGGCCTCCTGTCGGGCCTCGGTTTCGGCGCGCTCGGGGTCGGGGTGCGGATCCTGAACGGCATCGACCCCTTCGACCCGGGCGCGCTCCTGACGGACCCGGCGCTGTACGCGATCCTCGTGGCCGGCGTCGGCGGCATGTACCTGCACACGGTCGCGCTGCAGATCGGCTCGGTGAACGGGGCGACGGCGGCGCTCGTGGTCGGCGAGACCGTGCTGCCGGGGATGATCGGCGTGTGGTGGCTGGGCGACGCCTCCCGCCCCGGCTTCGCCTGGCTGGCCGTCCTCGGCTTCGTACTGGCGGTCGCGGGCGCGGTGGCGGTCGCGTGGTTCGGCGCTCCGGAGAGCCATGGGGCGGAGCCCGAGAGCGATGGAGTGGAGCCCGGAAGCCGTGGGGTGGAGCCCGGAGCCGTGGGGCGGAGTCCGGGAGCCGTGAGGCAGAGCCCGGGCGCGCGCCGGAGCCGGGAAGCGTCCCGGAGCCCGCGCGCGTTCCGTAGGGCGGCGGAGCCGGCGGGGGCCGGTGCAGGGAACACGCCCGGCACCGGCCCCCTTGGTGTGGGCCCGTCACAGACGGACGTGCGTGCCCTGCGGGGTGATCGTGTCGAAGGGCAGTCGGACCACCGTCGAGCCGTCCGCGGGCAGCGGCGCCCCCACGGCCTTGATCTCGTCGTCCGTCAGGAACCTGCGGACCAGCGTGAACTCGTCCATCGAGCCCTGGAACCAGTCCTTGGGCAGCGCGTCCGGACGGGTTCCGAGCAGGATGCCCTGGACGTCGAATCCGTCCTGGTACGTCAGCGAGCCGGCCACGGCTCCCGACGCGGTCGCCAGGAGCCTCGTCCCGTCACCGATCGACAGCGTCAGCTCCCCGGAGTCGCGGCGCAGCACCACGTGCCGCCAGGTGCCGTCGCCGAACACGGTGTTCTCGGGGGCCCTGGCCACCAGGCTGGTGATCCCCTGGTCCGTCTGGACATGGGCGACGACGTCGTTCGTGCCGGTCCTGGCACGGATCCACAGCTGGCGCTCGGTGGTTCCGACCCCGTACGCCCTGACCAGTACCGGTTCGTCGTTCTCTGCCGCCTGGTAGCGGACCCAGGCCGCCAGGGTGAAGTCGCCGTCGCCGAGCGCCTCGGCCTCCCCGTAGGGAAGCTCCACGGAGTCGTCCACCCCGTCGAAGCCGAGGCCGCGGCCGAACCTGCCGTCCGCGTCCGTGACGGTCGCGCCGCCGCGTACGAGGGCGTTGTTGCACTGCGACGAGGCGTCGAAAGTGCTGCGCGCGGCAGGATCGTCGGCGGGCCGCATCACGAGGTGCTGCTCCGTGTTGCCGCCCTCCATGGTCCACCAGACGGTGGGCGCGGGCTTCAGCGCCGGGGCCCAGCCCCCCTTGGTCGTGTCGAGGATGTCGGCCCGCTCCGCGTCGCTCAACGCCCGCGGGTAGAAGCGGAAGTCGTCGAGCTGCCCGGTGAGGATCTCGATGCCCTCGGGTTTCGTGCCGGTGGCGTCGCGCTTCGAGCCGATCCTGACGCCCTCGGGGGCGGCTACTCCGTCCGTGAAGGAGCCGGTGAGTCCCGTCGCGGTGGCCGGGGGTTCGCCGTCGACGCGCATCGTCAGGGTGTCGCCGGCGCGCGTCAGGGTCAGCAGGTGCCACTCCTTGTCGCCGAACGCCCTGCCGGTCTTCGTGTCCTCCAGATCGATCGTGACGGAGGCGGAGGTGGTGACCGCTCGGGCGTGGAGCCGCTTCGTCGACGGCTTCGCGCCGACCCACAGCGACGGCTTCCCGTCGGTGGACCCGTACGCCGAGAGCAGAGTGGCGCCCTCGGGGTTCACCGCGGAGTCGTATTGGAACCAGAGGGCGAAGGTGAAGTCCCCGGTGCCGTTGTCCACGGCCGGGACGTAGGGCACCTCCACACCCGGGAGGTCCTTGGAGACGGCGAGCGCGGCGCCACCGACGCGCCCCGGGACCTGGGCGCTCTCCGGGTTCCGGGTGCCGAGCAGCGTGCCGTCGGCACACCGGCCGGAGACGTCGTCCTGGATGCGGACGTTCGTCAGCGGCGCGGCCCCGGCGGTGTCGACGACCTCGAAGGGCAGGTGGGCCTTCAGCGAGGCCGGGGCCACGGTCTCCCGCCCGGCGCCGCGCAGCGCCGGCCACAGCGTGGGATCGACGGCCTCGCGGTAGAGGCGGAACTCGTCGAGCGTGCCCGTGAACCCGTCGTTGGCGTCGACCTCGGCGATACCGGTGTCGAGCTTGTCGCCGAGGCGGATGCCCTGGACGTCGTCCTTGCGCCAGGGGGCGAGCCGGCCGACGTCGAACGACTTGACGGCCGGGACGAGCCCGTCGACGCCGAGCTTGATCTCGGCGCCCTTGCGGGTGAGCACCAGGTGATGCCAGACGCCGTCGCCGAAGGCCGGCGTGGCCTTCTTGTCGAGCGGCGCTTCGAAGGTCAGCGTCACGGCGCCCTTGTCACCCTCCACGCGCGCCATGACCCGGTTGTACTCCGGCTGCACCCGGGCCCACACCTGCTGTTTCGGATCGCCGACGCCGTACGCCCACAGGAGCGCCTGCTGCGGGGAGGCGGACGTCGCGTCGTACCTGAAGAACAGGGAGTACGTCATGTCGCCCGAGCCGCCGTTCAGCGACGCGGTCCACGGGAGGTCGGCGTGACCCTTGGTGCCGCCGGCGCCGCCGTTGAGCTTCAGCCCCTGACCGAACGTCACACCCCCGAACGCCGCGCCCGGGCCGGAGGCGGTGCCGTTGCCGAGGTAGGCGTCGTTCGCCTCGACGGTCGTGTCGGGCGAAGTCCGCCCGGCAGCCGGCGCCTGCTGCGGCAGGCCGGCGCCCTTGGCCGCGAAGGTGCCCGCTTCGGGAAGCCGGAGCTGGTCCACCGTGAAGCGGTTGAAGTAGATGTGCTGGGCGGAGAACGACGTGCCGCCCTCGTACACCATGCCGATGTCACCGGCCGACAGCTCGGCCATGTCGGAGTAGCCGGCCCGGTCACCGAGGACCTTGCTGACCTGCCCGCCGGGCGCGTCCTTCCAGGTCGCCCCGTCGTCGAGCGAGTAGCGGATCCTCATCTCCTGGCGCAGGTCCGGGTGGGAGGGGCTCGACATCAGGAGCAGATCGCCCGGGGCGGTCCGATAGGTCCTGCGCGGGGCGAGGACGGACACCTGGACGTCGGGGCCCACCCAGCCCTGGGTGTACCCGAGCCTGGGCACCTTGACCTTCGTCTGCCCGTCCACGGGGTCGACCGCCTCGGTGGCGGTGACGTGCATGCGGTGCCGGTCCTCGTACGCCGCCGGCAGCGTCGTGTTGACGCGGACGTCGTACGGGCTGCGGGCACTGACGTAGACGCTGCCGTCGGCGAGCTCGGCGACCACCGGCTCTCCGGGCTTCGCCACGGGGGACTCCGGGCCCCAGTCCTTCCGGTAGGGGTCGGGCGCCGTCGATACGCCGGGGACCTCCTTGGCCCGCAGGAACGAGTCCTCGGTCAGGCTGCTCTTCCAGCTCGCGCCCCGGTCGTCGCTGTAGAGGACGCCGACGCGCTGGTCGTCCCCGTTCACGGTCTCGTACGCGCCGACGACCATCCGTCCCTCGTGCGGATGGTCCTTCTTGAGGATTTGGATGCCGTGGGAGGGCCCGGTGCCGAACCATCCCGTGCCGGTCGTCAGGCGCGGGACGGCCGTCGGCGCCTGGAAGGTGAGGCCGTCGTCGTCGCTCCGCTGCACCCAGGACGTCCGGGTGCCGCCGGGGACGGCCGGCTCGGAGTTGGAGAAGAGGAAGACGGTCCCCTTCTTGTCGGCCATCACGTCGGCGACGGGCGAGGGGTTGCCTCGCACCTGCGCGGGCCCGGCCGCGCCCGCCCGGCCGGAGGAGACGACCCGGATCGGGGACCAGGTGCGGCCCTCGTTGGTGGAGCGGCGCACCACGATGTCGATGGGGCCGCGGTCGGCGCACGACGGCGAGGTCCTGGCCTCGGCGAACGCGAGGAGCGTGCCGTTCTTCGTCGTCGTCAGGGTGGGTATGCGGAAGCAGCCGTAGCCGGCTGTTCCGGATCGGAAGAGGACCTGCTGCTGGACTCCGAGGTTCGCCGCGCCGGAGAGTTCGGTGCCGCTCGCCGCCGCCGGCTGCGCGGCGGCGAGGCCGAGCAGGGAGGCGCAGGAGGCCAGTGCGGTGAGCAGGGCGACGGGCCGTCTTCGCGACCGTGATCGTGACCATTTCATGATCACGAAGGTAGCTGGCTCCCCACCGGTCACTCGACGCAGGCGGGTCACTCCACGCAGGGCCGCCGTCACCCTATAGCCCACGCGGCCGCCGCTGTCAGTCCGTAAGGTTCCGGGTTCTCCGCCGGGGAGGCGCGTCGCTAGCTTCCGAACCGCCCGTTCCACGGCGGCCGGAACGGCCTTCGCCACGCGTCTTCCCTGGAGGTCACGTTGACCGCGCACCACCCCTCCCGCAGGAACATCCTCAAGTCCGCCGGCGGGCTCACCGCCGCCCTGGCCCTGGGCGCCGGCGGCGTGCTCGCCGCGGCGCCGACGGCCGCGGCGGCCGGCGACGGCTTCGGCCTGCGCATCGTCGACCGCAACGAGAGCGACCCCCGCATGTGGTACTACCGCTTCCAGACCGACGCCATCGGCTGGAACCCCGGTGTCAACGTCCTGCTGCCCGACGACTACCACTGGAGCGGACGCACCTACCCCGTCCTCTACCTCCTGCACGGCGGACTCGAGGACTTCATCACCTTCGACGCACACCACGACATCCGGGGCCTGACCGCCGGCAAGCGCCTCATCGTCGTGATGCCCGACGGCGGACGCGCCGGCTGGTACTCCAACCCGGTCAGCTCGGCCGCCGGCCCGCGCAACTGGGAGCACTTCCACATGGCGCAGCTGCTGCCGTGGGTCGAGGCCAACTTCCGTACGTACGCCGAGTACGACGGGCGCGCCGTCTCCGGGTTCTCCATGGGCGGCTTCGGCGCGCTGAAGTACGCGGCAAAGTACTACGGCCACTTCGCCTCCGTCAGCGCCCACTCCGGCCCGGCCAGCCTGCGCGGCAGCAACGGCGCGGTCACCCACTGGGCCAACCTGTCCTCGGCCGCCGTGGAACTCAACGGCGGCAGCGTCTACGGCATGCCGTTCTGGGACGAGGCCCGGGTCAGCGCCGACAACCCGATCCAGCGCATCGAGAGCTACCGGCACAAGCGGGTCTTCCTCGTCGCCGGCACCAGCCCCGAGGACATCCAGGGCTACGCCAACGAGACCGTGGTCCTCGAGACCCAGCGCGAGTTCAAGTGGAACCTCGACCGCGTGGGCATCCCGCACGAGTCGTACGAGCTGCCCGGCGGCCACTACGTGCGCCGGGACATGCTGGAGCGGGACATCAACGGCGTCGTCGACCGCCTGCGCAAGGCGTGACGGGAGGGCGTCACGTGCTGTCCGGTCTTCCCCGACGCGCGCTGCGCGTCCTGCTCGCCGCGACCGCGGCCCTGGCGCCGGGCCTGCTCCTGGCGTCCCCGGCCGACGCACAGACATCGGCGCGGCCGTCGGCCCAGGCAGCCGCGCAGACATCGGCGCGGGCTCCCGCGCGGGTCCTCGGCTCGGCCGTCGCGTGCCCGGCCGCCGGGCCCGTCACCCAGCACTACCACAGCGGCCACAACGGCGTGGACATCGGCGGCGCCTACGGGGCGCCGATCTACGCCGTGGGCGACGGCGAGGTCACCATCTCGGGATACGAGCCCGGCTACGGCCAGTGGATCCGCATCCAGCACCCGGACGGAAAGATCTCCGAGTACGGGCACATGTTCCAGCGCGACGTGTTCGTGGGCGACCGCGTCGTGGCCGGCCAGCAGATCGCCCTGATCGGCTCCGAGGGCAACTCGTCGGGCCCGCACCTCCACCTGCGGATCTGGGGCGACCCGTCCGCCACGTACGGCATCGACCCCGAGCCGTACCTCGCGGAGGGCGGCGTGGTGCTGCCCTGCGTGCCCGGCAGCGGCCCCCGCCCCACACCCCTGGTGCATCCCGTCGAGTCGGGCCGGGTGGTGTCGGCGAAGTCGGCCGACGGACGCCTGGAGGTGTTCGCCGCCGGGGCCGACGGAGTGCATCACGCGTGGCAGACGAGCGTCAACGGTGCCTGGTCCGAGTGGGAGTCCCTCGGCGGCCCGGCCGGCGCGGAACTGGCCATCGGGCCGAACGCGGACGGCCGGCTGGAACTCTTCGCGATCAACGGGAACGTCTTCCAGCACCGCTACCAGCTCCAGCCCTCCGGAGGCTGGTCCGGCTGGGAGAACTTCGGTGGCGGCGGCAAGGACATCGCCGTCGGCGCGAACGGCGACGGGCGTCTGGAGGTCTTCGCCTCCGGACCTGTGGGCGTCTTCCACAAGTGGCAGACGGCGCCCAACGGCGGCTGGTCGGAGTGGGAGTCCGCGGGCGGCGGACCGGCGAACAGCCGGATCGAGATGGAGAAGGCCCCGGACGGGCGTCTGGAGGTCTTCGCGCTGAACGGCGACGTCTTCCAGCACCTGTACCAGACGGCGGTCAACGGCGGCTGGTCGGCCTGGGAGGACTTCGGCGGCGGCGGACGGGACCTCACCGTCGACCACAACCAGGACGGGCGTCTTGAGGTCTTCGCCTCGGGCCCGGTCGGCGTCTTCCACAAGTACCAGACGAGTCCCACGAGCTGGTCCGAGTGGGAAGGCACGGGCGGCCCGGCCGACTCCCAGCTGACCAGCCAGCGGACCGCCGACGGCCGGGTCGAGGTGTTCGCCGTCAACGGCACCGTCGCCCAGCACATCTGGCAGACCGCGGTGAACGCGCCGTACGACCGGTGGGAGTCCTTCGGCACCGGCGGTACGGAGGTCACCGCCACGGCGAACGCCGACGGCCGCATCGAGGTGTTCGGCACGAGCCACGCGGGAGTCTTCCACAAGTGGCAGACCGGCTTCGCCAGCTGGTCCGAATGGGCCTGGCTCAACAACAGCTCCGGCCCCGCCGTCAGTTGAGGAGAAGGATCAGGTGGCAAGCACACAGCGCGCTCGAAGAGCGCCCCGTCGCGTCGTCCTGTCGGCGCTCGTTCCGTTGCTCCTCGCCGCAGGGGTCCTCGTCGGCGCCTCGCCCGCGTACGCCGCCCCGAGCGACCTGTGCGCCCAGGTCGGCTACCGGGCGGGCTTCCGTGGCGACGCCCTGGTGACCGCCGTCGCCGTCGCCCTCGCCGAGTCCAGCTGCGACCCGTCGGCGACCAACACGTACAACAACACGCCGCCGTCCCGCGACCGCGGCCTGTGGCAGATCAACGACTACTGGCACCCCGAGGTCGACGACGCCTGCGCCTACGACGCCCAGTGCAACGCGAACGCCGCCCACGAGATCTCCAACGGCGGCACGAACTGGCAGCCCTGGTCCACGTACAACGCGGGCCACCACTGGCGGCACATGGACGAGGCCCGGGCCGCCGTCGACCGCCTCGGCCACCACGAGCCGGGGCCCGCGCCGCTGGTCTACCCGGCGGAATCGGGCCGGGTGGTCTCGGCGCGATCGGCCGACGGACGTCTGGAGGTGTTCGCGGCCGGTGCCGACGGCATCCACCACGCGTGGCAGACGGCCGTGAACGGCGCCTGGTCGGAGTGGGAGTTCCTGGGCGGCCCCGGCGGAGCCGAACTCGCCGTCGGCCCCAACGCGGACGGCCGGCTGGAACTCTTCGCCATCAACGGGAACGTCTTCCAGCACCGCTACCAGCTCCAGCCCTCCGGGGCCTGGTCGGGCTGGGAGAACTTCGGTGGCGGCGGCAAGGACATCGCCGTCGGCGCCAACGGCGACGGGCGCCTTGAGGTCTTCGCCTCGGGGCCGGTCGGCGTCTTCCACAAGTGGCAGACGGCGCCCAACGGCGGCTGGTCGGAGTGGGAGTCCGCGGGCGGCGGACCGGCGAACAGCCGGGTCGAGATGGAGAAGGCCCCGGACGGGCGTCTGGAGGTCTTCGCGCTGAACGGCGACGTCTTCCAGCACCTGTACCAGACGGCGGTCAACGGCGGCTGGTCGGCGTGGGAGGACTTCGGCGGCGGCGGACGCGACCTCACGGTGGACCACAACCAGGACGGGCGTCTTGAGGTCTTCGCCTCGGGCCCGGTCGGCGTCTTCCACAAGTACCAGACCGGTCCGGCCAGTTGGTCCGGCTGGGAGCCGACCGGCGGTCCCGCGGACTCGCAGCTCACCAGCGAGCGCTCCCCAGACGGACGGGTCGAGGTCTTCGCCATCAACGGAAGCGTCGCCCAGCACCTCTGGCAGACCGGGGTCAACGCCCCCTACGGCCAGTGGGAGACCTTCGGCACCGGCGGCACGGAGGTCACCGCCGCCACCAACGCCGACGGCCGCATCGAGGTCCTCGGGACCAGCCAGGCGGGAGTCTTCCACAAGTGGCAGACCGGCTTCTCCAGCTGGTCCGAATGGGCCTGGCTCAACACCACCTCCGGTCCCGCCGTCAACTGACCCCCGGGTCCCCCTGGAGAACCGTCATGCGACCGCTCAGCAGGCGGAACCTGCTGCGTGCGGCCGGAGCGGGAGCCCTCGCGCTCCCGCTCCCGGCCCGCGCCGCCGCCCCCTCCGCCATCCCCGCGTCCGCCTCCGCCACCCCCGCGTCCGCGGCCGACCCGCCCCACCAGTGGCTCGCCGCCGGCCCCTTCACCCACGTCCACGACCCCTCGCTCCCCGGCCGCCGCCGCTACCTCAACGACCACACCCTCGTCCGCGCCGGCGACCGCTGGCACCTGTTCGGCATCGTCGGCGACAGCGCCCCGCCCGGACAGGCGCCCGACAGCTCCGCCGAGACCGCCTTCCTGCACGCCTCCGCCCCCAGCCCGTACGGCCCGTGGACCGGCCACCCCGACGCCCTGACCGTCGACCCCGCGTACCACGGCGAGGAACACCTGTGGGCGCCCCACGTCATCGAGGCGGACGGCACCTACTGGATGTTCTACGCCGCCGGCGGCCGCTCCGGCGCCGCGATCAACCTGGCCACCTCCACCGACCTGTTCACCTGGACCCGCGTGCCGTCCGGCCCGCTGTTCCGCGGCATCGCCGCACGCGACCCGATGGTCGTGCGGATCGGCGCCGAATGGGTCATGTACTACACGGAGCTGTCCGCCGCCGACGGCCGGCACCTCGTCGCGTACCGCCGCTCCACCGACCTGCGGCACTGGAGCGCACCCGGCACCGCCTTCGCCGACGAGTCCACCGCCTCGTCCGGCGTCTCGGTCACCGAGTCGCCGTTCGTCGTCGAACGGGACGGCTGGTACCACCTGTTCCTCGGGCCCCGCGGCGGCTACGACGGCACCGACGTCCTCGCCTCGCGCGACCCCTTCCGCTTCGGCCTCGACGGCTACGCCGGACACGTGCCCGGACACGCCGTCGAACCCTTCACCGACGGGCAGCAGTGGTACGCGAGCGCCGCCGGCTGGTTCAAGCACGGCCTGTACGTCGCCCCCCTGAGGTGGCAGGACACGCCCCCGACGTGGCAGAGCCCCGACAACCCCGCCGCGGCCCTGGACGTCCAGGGCCGGCTGACCCTGTTCGCCCTCGACGCGGGGGACCGCTCCATGCTGCGGCGCGTCCAGCTCGACGCCGGCACGGACACCTGGTCGGAGTGGGAGCAGTTCGGCGGCCCGGCCGGAGCGGTGCCCACGCTCGGCCGCGACACCGACGGCCGTCTGGAGGTGTTCTCGCTCGCTCCCGGCGGCGCCCGCCTGCACCACCGGGTCCAGCGGCCCGACGGCACCTGGTACGACTGGGAGGAGTTCGGCGGCCCCGCGGGCGCCGCGCCCGCCGTCGCCCGCGACGCCCTCGGCCGGATCGAGGTCTTCGCGCTCAGCCCCGGCGGCACGGTCGTCGCCCGCCGGCGCCAGTCGTCACCCGGAGCCCTGACCTGGGACCCGTGGGACCCCGGCTTCGGCGGTGCGGCGGGAGCGCCGCCGGTCGTCGCCGCCAACGCGGACGGTCGCCTCGAAGTGTTCGTGCTCGCGCCCGGCGGCACGGCGCTCCTGCACCGCTGGCAGACCACGCCGGGAGGATCCTGGTCCTCGTGGAACCGCTTCGGCACCGCCGCCGGCGCCGCGCCCCGCGTCGGCCGCGACGGCAGCGGCCGGCTCACCGTCACCGCGATCGCCCCGTCCGGTGTCGCCGCCTTCCAGCGTCGCCAGTCGGTGCCGAGCGGCGGCTGGGACGACTGGCAGCCGCTGCTCGGCTGGTCGACCGCCGCACCGCTGCTCGTACCCGGTGAGGACGGGCGGCTCGAGGCGTTCGCCCTCGCTCCCGGCGGCGACCGGCTCGCCCACCGCTGGCAGACCGCACCCGGCGGCGGCTGGGCACCCGCCGACGTCTTCGGCGAGGACTTCGGCGAAGACGGCACCGAACTCGCCGCGACCCCCTCGGCCGCGGCCGACGCCACCGGCCGCATCCACGTCTTCGCCGTCATGACCGACGGACGGATCCGCACCCGCGTCCAGGAACGGCCCGGCGGCGGCTGGCTGCCCTGGACCGCCTTCGGCGACCGTGCGATGGCGCCCCTGAGATCGGGCAGCCCCTCTCCCTGACGCCCTCTCTCCCTGACCCCCTCTTCCTGACCCCCTGTCTCCCTGACCCCCTGACCCCCTGACCCCCTGTCTCCCTGACCCCCTCTCTCCCGGTCACCGCGTCCGGCCGAAGTGGCCGATGCCACGCGGTGAATACCCGTGCGCAGGCGGTAACGTTCGCTGTGTCGGACAGCGGTCGGGACCCATGGGGCGGACGGGACGGGGGAGCGGTGAGCGGGATTGTCGTCCACTTACCCGAGGGGAGCGGCGGCGACGCCGTGACCCTGCGGCTCGGGCCGGGGGAGCGGGTGCGGTTCGGCCGCGGCTCGGCCGCCCACCCGGTGGAACTCCGCATCGCCGACGAGGCGGTCTCGCGCCTCGCCGGAGAGATCCGTGCCACCGACGACCACTGGCAGCTGAGCAACCTCAGCACCACCCACGGCTACCTGGTGGAGAACCCGGAGGGCGCGGGCGAGTACCTGCGGGTCCCGCCGCGGCGACTCGGGGCTCCCATCCCCTTCGAGTTCTCCCGCGTGGTGCTGCCCTCGCGCCGCGACACGCCGGTCTTCTTCCAGGTGTTCGCCCCCGACCACGTCTACCTCGACCCGCACGCAGCCGGCGGCTCGTGGGAGAGCCGCACCCTCACCGCGTACTCCCTCGACGAGACCGCCACCTACTTCCTGGTGCTCGTCGCGCTCTGCGAGCCGTGGCTGCGTGACCGGTCACCTGTGGCCGTGCCCACCACGCCCCAGGTCGTCGAAAGGCTGCGCGGACACGCCTCCTGCGCCCGGCTCACCGCCCGCGCCGTCAGCGCCCACATCGACTACCTCGCCGACGAGAAACTGCGCATCGGCGTCCCCGCTCCCGACGCGGCGGGCCGGGCCGACCGCAGGAACGGCAAGCGCGAGGCCGTCGTCGGGCTCGCCCTCAAGTTCGGGATCGTACGGGAGGAGCACCTCGCGCTCCTGCCGCCGCGTTCCGAACTGGCCGAGCCGGACGCCAGGCGGTGAGGACGGCGTGATGCGGACGTCACGGGACCTGGCCGGCTCCTGGGACAGCGACGGGCCGGAACTCCTGCCCCCCGGCCACCGGGTGGGCGCATGGATCGTCGACGAGCCGATCGGCGCCGGCGGCTGGGCCACCGTCTACGCGGCCCACCCCGCCGACGCGGACCGGCACGGCGGGCCGCCGGTCGCCCTCAAGGTCATGCCCACCGCCGGGCTCGCGCCCCGACAGGCCCGCAACGTCGCCGAATCCGCCCGCCGCGAGGTCGAACTCGGCCGCAGGGCAAGCCACCCGAGGCTCGTCCGGCTCCTCGACTCACTCGTCCTCGCCGCCCCCGACCGGCCGTCCCTGGACGGCGCGATCGTGCTCGTCATGGAACGCGCCCGCTGCACCCTGCGCGAGCTGCTGGGCTCCCCGGTGGACGAGGCCGAGGGCGCCAGGCTGATCACCGGGATCTGCGAAGGACTCGCCCATCTCCACCGCTCCGGCTGGGTGCACACCGACCTCAAACCCGAGAACATCCTGATCGGCCAGGACGGCGAGGTACGCCTCTCCGACTTCGGCTTCGCCATCGAACTCACCGGCACCCACGGCTACTCGGCCCCCATGGGCACCCTCGACTACCTGCCGCCCGAGCGCTGGACGGAGCGGCTCGGCGAGCAGGGCGTCCGGGTGCGGCCCACCGCCGACATCTGGGCGCTCGGGATCGTCGTACACGAGGTCTTCGCCGGCGGCGCGCCGCCCTTCCCCGGCGCCACGCCGACGGCACGCGGAGCCGCGGTGCAGGAGTACGCCGAAGGCCGGGCGGCCCTGCGGCTCGACCCGGCCGTCCCGGAGTTCTGGCGCGCCTTCGCCGCCGACTGCCTCGCGCCCACCCACGCCGCCCGCGCCCCGCACACCGCCGAGCGCCTGCTCGCACGGATCGCGGACCGGACTCCCGGCCCGCCGCGCACCCGGCGGCTCCTGCGGCGCTCCGCACTCCTCGCCCTCGCCGCGTGCGCGGCGGCCGGCGCCGCCCTCTGGTCGTACGCGGGACCGGGCGGGGCCGGCGAAGGCCCCGCCCGTGTCCGGGTGTTCAACGCCGAGCGCGGCTGCCAGGACCGCACCGACCGCGCCCCCGAGTGCAGTCTCGGCCTCGCGATCGACCCCCTGCGGCCCTACACCGCCGAGAACGTCGTCCCCACCCGGGTGTGGCACGGCGACCTCCTCGACGCCGACTGCCAGCTCCCCGAAGGCCAGCCCATCATCGACGAGGACGACCGCCGCTCCTCCGTCTGGCTGCGCGTCCGCCTCCCGCGCGCGGACACGGCCGCCACGGCCTGGCTGCCCGCCGTCCGCACGAGGGACCACCCCGCGCTGCCGCGCTGCGCCGGGCCCGCGCACCCCGCCCGTCCGAGCCTCGGCGGCATGGACCCGGACGGGAACCAGGGTCGCGCCGGGCGGACTGCGCCGACGGGCTAGCGCAGCAGGAAGGCCTCCGCCGCGCGGGCGCCGCCGTCGCTGCGGCTCTGCGTGGAGTGCCCCGCGCCCTCGATCACGACCAGTTCGGCCTTCGGGGTGGCGGCGGCCACCTCGCGGGCCCACTGGACGGGAGTCGACAGGTCCCGGTCACCGGCGAGCAGCAGCACCGGCATGGTCAGGGTGCGGCCCGCCGCCGGCGGGTTCGGGCGCGAGGCGGGCCAGGGCAGACAGGTCTGCGGAATGCCCTGCTCGCCCGCCGTCTCCCGCTGGAACGGCCACACCTCGGCCGGCCTGATCCGCCGTACGGCCTCCCGCAGCGCCCGCTCCCTGCCCTCGACCGGCGCCGAGGCGTCGCCCCACGGCCAGCGGGAGTCCGCGCAGAGCGTCGCCGCGTGCAGTCCCGAGCTGAACTCGGCCGGAGACTCGTCGGAGGGGCCGGAGAAGCCGGCGACCAGACCGTCCAGACGGGCACGGTCACCGCCCGCCGACGCGTGCAGGGCGCTCAGGATGCCGAACCGCGGGTCGTTCAGCTTCGGGTCGATGATGCTCGCGATGACGAGGAGGTTGAACACGCCGACGCCGTTGCCGTCGCGCCGGACCACCTTCGCGAGGTCGGCGGCCGGGTCGAAGCCGCACCGCTGCTCCCGGCACGCCGTGCGCAGCACCCGGCCGGAGTGGCCGAACGCGGCCTCGTAGAGCACGCCCGCGCCGTCGAGCGGCACCACCGAGTCGAGCACGAGCCGGCGCACCCGCTGCGGATGGGCGAGCGCGTACCGGCTCGCGGTGAACGTGCCGTACGACACGCCGTCGACGGTCCACGAGCCCACGCCCAGGGCGCGCCGCAGGTCCTCCAGGTCGGCCACCGTGTCGGAGGTGGTGTAGACGTTCCGGCGCGGTCCGAGGCTGTCGGCGCACGCCGTGACGGCCGCCGGGGTGGGGGCGACGGTGTCGCTGCTGCCCACCTCCTTCTGCAGCGCCGGACAGTCGACGGCGGTGCCGCCGGTGCCGCGCTGGTCGATCATCACCAGCCGGTACTCGGCGAGCGCCTTGGGCAGCCGGGAGCGGATCCGCGCCACGTACGGGACTCCCGGCTGTCCCGGCCCTCCGGTGAGGAAGAGCAGGGTGCCGCGGGGCGCGTCGGCCGCGCCGAACACGGCCGCCTGGAGCTTCAGGGTGCCGGGCGTCGCGCCGCTGCGGTCGAGCGGCACGGTCAGGTCGGCGCAGGTCACGTCCGGCTGCCCGGGGCACGGCCGGTGGCTGGTGAGACCGGGTGCCCCGTCGGCGCGGGCCGCGGGCGCGGAGGGCGCGCCGGCGGCTCCGGGTGCCGAGGTGGCGCACGCCGCGGCGGCAAGGACGGCCGCGAGCGCCGTACCGGCTCTGGTCAGAAGGGTCATCGTCGCGTTCCCCCGCTCGGAAGACGGGATGCCGCGGGTGGCGTCCCCATGACGCCGCGGCACCGGCCGGGGCTCCGGCCGGTGCCATCCTGCGGGGCGTCCGCGCGAGGCGCGTTGGACATTCATGCGCGATCCGAGAGAAGCACCCGCAGGGCGCTGGGGAGCTGACCCGTGTGGCCGCGGCAGAGCCGGGTCAGGTGGGCCTGGTCGGCGAAGCCGTGGGCGTGGGCGAGGGCGCGCAGGCTGTGCTCGCCCTCCTCCAGGGCGTGCAGGACGGCACGGATCCGCAGCTCGTTGCGGTAGTGGGTGAGGCTGGTGCCGGTGACGGCGCGGAACACCCGGCTCAGGTGGTGCGGGGAACTGCCCACGCCGCGAGCCAGTTCCTCCAGCGGGAGCCGCAGCGCGGGGGCCCCGCCGGCGAGGAGCGCGCAGGTGTCCCGGACGAGCCGGGCGTGGGCGCGGGCGGTCGCGGGCCGGGCACCGGTGTCGGTCCGCCAGTGGCCGGAGGAGGCGGCGACGCCGTCCAGCAACCGGTGGAGCCGGTCGGCCAGTTCGAAGGTGTCGGTGCCGCGCCGCGCGGCGGCCAGCAGCGCGCGGTGGCGGACGTCGGTGGCGCCGGTGACCGTGAGGCGACGGGAGACCGGCCGTCCGTCGAAGCGGTCCGCGAACAGCTCCGGGCCGAGGCGGATCTCCGTCGACCGGTCGCCGGGACCCGCCGGGTGCGCCACGTGGTGTTCGTCCCCGGGGCGGGTGAGATAGCCGCCGGCGGCGTCGGCGAAGAACTCCTCGCCCTGCACGCGGCGCACGTAGCCGCCGGAGCGGGTGAGGACCACGGTGTACGCGTCGGCGTGCCCGGGCCCGACGAAGCCCGTGCTGTCCTCGGTGCACAGGATGTCGTGCACGGTGATCCCGCCCGCCGTGATCCGCCCGCACAGCCTGCCGCGCCGCTCCCGCGCGGCTTCCCGTGCCGCCTCCCGGCACGGCGGTTCGTCGTCCACGCCCGTCCCCCGTCCGCATCGTGCGGCCGGGCTCCCCGTCGGGAGCCCGGCGCGTCTCACGCTCGGGTCACCAGATTGCCTCGACCCACTCCGGGTGGTCGATGAACGGATTGCGGTTGCCCTGGTACGAGTTGAAGATGATGTCGTTGCGCCGCTCCTCGAAGGCGCTCGGCGGGTCCTGCTCGTTCCACTGCTTCAGGACCGAGAGCCGGCCGTGGAACGGCACGCTGCCGTTGGTCGACGACTCGTTGGGCTCCAGGTCGGCGAAGGCGTCGTCGCCCTCGTACCGTACGGCCATGTAGAGGATCATGCGGGCCACGTCGCCCTTGTCGGCGTCGCGCGGCTCGAAGGAGTTGCTGTCCGTGTAGCTGCCGGCGGCGCCGCTCACCGCGCTGCCGCCGAAGTCCCAGTCCTTGTTGCCTCGGGTGCTGTTGACCTGGACGTCGCAGGCGCGCAGGTGGTGCAGGTCGGTGCCGGGGCCGGCCGTGGTGCCGAAGCTGCCGTGCGACTGGGCCCAGACGTGCTCGCGGTTCCAGTCGCCGACGTCGCCGCCGCTGAGGCTCTTGCTGCGCGAGACGCCGCTGTAGAGCAGGATCACGTTGGCGCTGTTGTTCGGGTCCTGGTCGGTGACCTTCAGCGCGTTCCAGACGGCGTCGTACGAGATCTTGCTCTGGCTGCTGATGATGGTGTGCAGCGAGGACTTGAGGCTGGTGCCCGTCTTGCCGACCGCGTTCTTGTAGTACGTGCTGTCGTAGGCGGTGGTCGTGGCACCGGCCGGGGTCGCGGTGACCGTGGGAAGGGCGAGGCCGGCGAGGACGGCGGATATCGCCGCCCAGGTCTTCCAGCCGGATCTCTTCGCGAAGGACGGGTTCAGGGACATGGGGGCCCTTTCTGACGTGGCGGACTGACCCGGGCCGCGACCGACGGGCGGTGCGGCACGGGGGTGTGCGGGGGGAGGGAGTCGGGCGTCAGCCCACGGTGAGCGAGGTGTCGTCGATCACGAAGGAGGTCTGGAGCTGGGAGCCCTCGGTGCCGGTGAACCTCAGCGTCACGGTCCGGCCGGCGTACGCGGCGAGGCTGAAGCTCCGCTGGACGTAGCCGCTCGACGCGTTGAGGTTGGAGTAGGTCGCGAGCGTCGACAGCACGCTGCCGGCGCTGTCGAGGACCTGGACCCTGAGCGTGTCGTACGCGGTGGTCGTGGTGGTCTCGGCGGTGTCGATCCGGGTGTGGAAGACGAGGGAGGCGGTGGTGCAGCCCGCCGGGATCGTCACCGTCTGCGCGAGGGTGTCGGTGTGGGCGGAGCCGTAACCGTTCAGCCAGGCCTTGTACGTACCGGTGCGGGCCGGGCGCCCGCTGTCGTTGGTGATGACGCCCGAGGTGGCGGTCCAGGAGGTGTTCCCCGACTCGAAGCCGGGGTTGGCGAGCAGCTGGGCCGCGGTGCAGGTGCCGCCTCCGCCTCCGCCGCTGCCCGTGGCGCCGGAGAGCCAGTCGGTGGCGTTGAGGGCGAGCGCCGCGTTGGTGCCCGCGGAATCGTTCCAGCCGTCGTACAGCGTGTTGCCGGGCTGGCCGGTGCCGTCGTCGACCGGGGAGCTGTCGCCCCACACGGCGACGCGACCGTTGCCGAAGGTGCTGGTCGCGAAGAAGGCGCCGGTCGTGCCGGAGTAGCCGGTGCGGTAGACCAGGCCCTTGACGGCCGGGTTGGCGGCGGGCTTCAGGGTCACGGTGGTGCCGCTGCGGATGATGCTGCCGGTCACCTTGCCGAAGGAGCCGTTGAGGACCGGGTCGGTGGTGTCGGCGATCGCGCGGGGGTTGTCGGTCTGGACGGTGCCGGTGTCGACGGTGAAGCCGAAGGGGTCGGTGTTGTCGACGCCGTTGTCGGACATCAGGTCGTTGATGACCTCGACCGCGTCCCAGCCGTCGTTGTTGCGGTCGGCTCCGGTGTGGTCGGAGACGAGGAAGAGGCCGCCGCCGTTCTGGACGAACCGCATGACCGCGGTCTTCTCGCTCTGGCTCAGCCGGACGTTCGGCTCGGGCAGCACGAAGGTGTCGAAGTTCTGCAGGTCGGTGGCGGCGGTGGTGCCGTAGGTGATCGTGCCGCCGGAGGGCAGCGTCCTGAGCGCGTAGCGACCGGTCTTCTGCAGGGCGACGCCCCAGGCCGAGATGGCCCCGGTCCAGTCGGTCTCGACCGTGGGCGTGGGGTTCTGGGTGAGCGGATCCGGCTGGCCGGTTCCGATGATCCAGTCGGCGTTACCGGCGGTCTCCGCCTTGGAGTTGTCGAAGAGTACGCGGAGCGGCGTGGTTTCGGCGGCCGACGCGGTCCCCGTGGTCCCGGCGGCCGGCGGGGCCTGGGTGACCGGGGCGGCGGCCGCGGGGGTGACGAGCGCGGGCGCGGCGGCGACGAGGGCACCGAGTGCGGTCAGGGCGGCGAAGCGGCGGCGGGACTCCACGCGTCCACGCATCCGCAGTGCGGGCATCCGTAGTCCGGGCATCCGTCGGACCTCCGTGAGGGGATGAGGGGTGAGGGGAAGGCGGGTGCGGGTGCCAACTCTGCGCGCGTAGAACATCGGGAACCGGTCGCCCTTCGCACGCGCGGTTGAACCGTACATGACCAAATAGCGTCGATGGAACGCCTTCCTCCGTGCGAATGCCCTCGAATGACGGAGGTTCAGGGGGTGAGCAGAGGCCCGGCGGGGGCCTGCCGGCCGTCGAGTGACGGCCGGGTGGCGGTCGAGCGACGGCCGGGTCTTGGGCGGGCGATGGTCGAGTCTTGGGCGGGCGGTGGCCGGGGCGCGGCCTTGGGGTCGCCGGTCAGCGGTCGACCGGCAGGCCGCGCGGCTCCTTCACGCGCTTCATGATGATCTGCGAGTTGACCTCCGTGACGCCGGTCAGGGTCGTCAGCCGCTCGATCCACAGCCGCTCGTACGCCGAGAGGTCGGCGACCGCGATCCGCAGCAGGCAGCCGGGGCTGCCGAAGAGGCGGTAGGCCTCGATCACGTCCGGGATGTCCTGGAGGGCCTCCTCGAAGGCCTCCACCGTCTCGCGGTCCCGTTTCACCTCCACCGACACCAGCACCTCGAAGCCGCGGCCCACCGCCTCCGGATCGATGACCGCGCGATAGCCCTGGATCACCCCGTCCTGCTCCAGCTGCCGGACCCGCCGCAGGCACGGGGACGGGCTCAGGCCCACCCGCTGGGCGAGCTCCTGGTTGCTCAGCCGGCCGTCGGCCTGGAGCTCGCGCAAGATGTGGAGATCGATTCGGTCCATGGCGCAATTATCCACCACGGTCGAGGCGCTACACGGGCTGGATTGGCAATCGCATTGCGTGACGATTGGCCTATGGTTGCCGCGCACCCCAGGGAAGGACAGCACCATCATGAAGTGGACGCGCGACGCCCGGCCGCGCCGCATCGTGGTCATCAGCACCGGCGGCACCATCGCCAGCCGCTGGACCGGCAGCGGATACGCCGCCGACGCCTCCGGCGACGACGTCGTGGCCACCGCCGCGGTCCCGGACAACGTCGACGTCGAGGTCCTCGACCTCTTCAACGTCAACAGCTCCCGGATGACCACCGACCGCCAGCTCACCCTGCTGCGCGCCGTCCACGAGACCCTCGCCGACCCGGGCGTCGACGGCATCGTCGTCACCCACGGCACCGACACCCTCGAGGAGTCGGCCTTCTTCCTGGACCTGCACCACTCCGACCCCCGGCCGGTGGTCTTCACCGGGGCCCAGCGGCCCTTCGGCACCGGGGACGGCGACGGGCCCGGCAACCTCTACGACGCCCTCCAGGTCGCCGCCACCGTCCGCGGCCTCGGCGTCCTCGTCGTCTTCGACGGCCTCGTCCACGCCGCCCGTGGCACCGTCAAGACCAAGACGCTCGACTCCGACCCCTTCGCCGACCCCTCCGGCCGGCGCGTCGGCCGGCTCGGCTTCGGGCAGGTCGACATCGAGCGCGAGCCCGAGCGGCCCGCGCCGCTGCCGCTGCCCGCGGCCGCGACCGATGTGACCGCCGGCGGGCGCCGCCTGCCGCGCGTCGACATCGTCATGCACCACTCCGACAACGACCCGGTCCTCTTCGAGGCGGCCGTCGCGGCCGGCGCCCGAGGCATCGTCCTCGTCGGCACCGGCGCGGGCAACGCCACGCCCGAGATAGCCGAGGCCGTCGCCCGCGCCGTCGAGGACGGCGTGCACGTCGTCCTCTCCACCCGCGTGTCCTCCGGCCCGGTCGCCGAGGTGTACACGGGCGGCGGCGCGGTCGACCTGGCCGCCGCCGGCGCCGTGCTGGCCGGCACGCTGCGTCCCGGCCAGGCGCGGATGGCGCTGCTCGCCGGCCTCCTGGCCGAGAGCGGCTCGCCGGAGCGTCGCAACCAGCTTCTGCGCACCCTCCTCGAAGGGCCGGTCCGCGCCGAGCCCGCGCTCGCCGTCGCGCACTGACGCGCACTGACGCGCCGGAGCCGGCGGGGTTCTCGGCGCCGAACGCCATGAGCGCCGGACCCTCACACCCGTGGGTGGTGCGGGGTGGGGTCGGGGCCTCGGTGGATGGCGGGGAGTCGAGGACGTCCGGACCGCACTCCCCTTCGTTTCGTACGTGGCGGACGCCGCCGCTCGTGGCGGGCGCCGCCATGTCCGGGCATCCCCGCCCGTACCCGCCTGCCCACCCGCAGCCCCGCCCCGCTCCGGCCCCGCACCCCTCCCCGCGGTCGCCGGCCTCGGGGCCCGCGCGGCTCTCCGGACCCTCCGCCGTCGTCCTCGGCCTCGCACAGGCCCTTCCAGCGGCCTCGGTTTCCCCCTTCCTCCTTGTCCTCCGCCGTCCCTCCCCAACGCGTAAGGCATCCGTCACCGTGATCCCCGCACAGCAGAAGAACGTCCGCCGCGAGCACGACCTGCTCGGCGACCGCGACGTCCCCGCCGAGGCCTACTGGGGTGTCCACACCCTGCGGGCCACGGAGAACTTCGCCATCACCGGCACCCCGATCTCCGTCTACCCGAAGCTCGTCGAGGCGCTCGCCGCCGTCAAGGAGGCCGCCGCCCTGGCCAACGAGGAGCTCGGCCTGCTCCCCGCCGACAAGGCCGGGGCGATCGTCGCGGCCTGCCGCGAGATCCGCGGCGGCGCGCTGCACGGCGAGTTCGTCGTGGACGTCGTCCAGGGCGGCGCCGGAACCTCGACCAACATGAACGCCAACGAGGTCGTCGCCAACCGCGCCCTCGAACTCCTCGGCCACGGCAAGGGCGAGTACCACCTCCTCCACCCCAACGAGGACGTCAACCTCGGCCAGTCCACCAACGACGTCTACCCGACCGCCATCCGCATCGCCGCCATCGGTGCCGCCCGCGAGCTGCTGCGCGCCATGGCCGTGCTGCAGGACGCCTTCGCGGAGAAGGCCGTCGAGTTCGCCGAGGTCGTCAAGATGGGCCGCACCCAGCTCCAGGACGCGGTGCCCATGACGCTGGGCCAGGAGTTCTCCACGTACGCCGTGATGCTGGAGGAGGACCGTGGGCGACTCGCCGAGGCGATCGAGCTGATCCACGAGATCAACCTGGGCGCCACCGCCATCGGCACCGGGCTCAACGCCGCTCCCGGCTACGCCGAGACCGCGCGCCGTCACCTCGCCGGCATCACCGGCCTGTCGCTGGTCACCTCCGTCAACCTGGTCGAGGCCACCCAGGACTGCGGCGCGTTCGTCCAGCTGTCCGGCGTTCTCAAGCGGATCGCCGTCAAGCTCTCCAAGACCTGCAACGACCTGCGGCTGCTGTCGTCCGGGCCGCGCGCCGGCTTCGGCGAGATCAACCTGCCGCCCGTGCAGGCCGGTTCGAGCATCATGCCCGGCAAGGTCAACCCGGTCATCCCGGAGGTCGTCAACCAGGTGGCCTTCGAGGTCATCGGCAACGACATGACCATCACGATGGCGGCCGAGGGCGGGCAGCTCCAGCTCAACGCCTTCGAGCCGGTCATCTTCCACGCCCTGTCGAAGAGCATCACCTCGCTCCGGGCCGCCTGCCTCACGCTCGCCGAGCGCTGCGTCACCGGCATCACCGCCAACACCGAGGCCATGCGGGCGAGCGTCGAGAACTCGATCGGTCTCGCCACCGCCCTCAACCCGCACCTCGGCTACACCGCCGCCACCGCCATCGCGCAGGAGGCCCTCGCCACCGGCCGCTCGGTCGCCGAGCTCACCCTGGAGAAGGGCCTCCTGCCGCCCGAGCGGCTCGCCGAGCTGCTCACGCCCGCGCGCCTCACGGGCATGGCGGCCGGGCCGCTGAACGCCTGACCGGGCCCTCGGCACCGCGAGGTCGAACGCGCCGGTGCCGAGGGTTCACCCGACGGACGGCTGCCCGGCGGGAACGGCTCAAGCTTGAACGCGACAAAGCCGACATTCCTACCAAAGTGGGAACCAGTCAGTCGTGGAGTCGCCCGTATGACCACCGCAGCCACCACCCCCGACGACCTCGACCGCGAGGCCGCCGCGCTTCTCGACTCCGCCGCCTGGCAGGAGATCGTGGCCCACTGGGCCGAGGCGCCGCCGGTACGGGAGGAGGCCGCCGACTGGCGGCTGCTGCTGTCCGTCCCCGTGGAGCGGCTGGTCGCGGACGCCCTCGACGCCGTCGACCGGGCAGCCGCCGCCCGGCCTGCCGAACGGCCGCTGCCCGGGCGGCTCGGCGCGATCCTGCCCGACCGGCTGCACGTCTGGCGCCGCGTCGGCCGCCCCGACGTACTCCCCTCCGTCCACCTGGCCCACGCCCGGCGCGTCCTCACCGAGTGGGGCTGGCAGAACACCCCGTACCGACTGCGCGACGCCCGCGGCGCCCGCTGCGTGTGCGGCGCGATGCTCGCCGCGCACCGGCTCGGCTACGGCAGTGCCGCCACCATGAACGAGGCCGGCGCCTGGATGCTCGAAGAGCTCCGCTCCCGCGGCTGGCACGCCCTCATCGGTCCGTGGAACCGCGCCCCCGGCCGCACCGCCGAGGACGCGCTCGGCCTGGTCGACGCCACGATCCGCCGCGCCGCCCGCGCCGGCCGCTAGGGGGTGTCTCGAGCCCCCTCGCCCATGGCGTCCGGACTACCCTGGGTGTATGGGCGGCGGCCTGACCGGACTGTTCCTCTGCGGCGACGTGATGCTGGGCCGGGGAGTCGACCAGATCCTTCCCCATCCGCTCGACCCGGCGCTGCCCGAGCGGTACGTGCGCGACGCGCGGGACTACGTGACGCTCGCCGAGGCCGTCTCCGGGCCCGTGCCGCGGCCGGCCGCGCCCGCGTACCCCTGGGGCGAGGCGCTCGACCTCATCGACGCGGCCGGGCCCGCCGCCCGCGTGGTCAACCTGGAGACCGCCGTCACCCGGAACGACGTACCCACGCCCGGCAAGGCCGTCCACTACCGCATGGATCCGGCGAACCTGCCCGCGCTGACCGCCGTACGCCCCGACGTCGTCGTCCTCGCCAACAACCACGTCCTCGACTACGGCAGGCGCGGACTCGACGACACCCTCGACGCCCTCGCCGGCGCCGGGCTGCGCACCGCGGGGGCGGGCCGGGACGCCGAGGAGGCCCGGCGGCCGGCGGTCGTCCCGCTGCCCGGCGGCCGACGGCTCGTCGTCCACGCGCTCGGCCTGGAGTCCAGCGGCGTGCCCCGCGACTGGGCCGCGACCGCCCGGCGCGGCGGCGTCCACCACGCGACCGGCCCCGACGACCCGGCCGCGACCCGGCTCATCGCCCGGCTGCGCGCGGCCCGGCGCCCCGGCGACCTCGTGGTGGTCTCCGTCCACTGGGGATCCAACTGGGGTTACGCCCCCGCCCGCGCCGAGGTCTCCTTCGGCCACGCCCTCGTCGACGCGGGCGCCGACATCGTGCACGGGCACTCCTCGCACCACCCGCGGCCGCTCGAGACGTACCACGGCAGGCTCGTCCTGCACGGCTGCGGCGATCTCGTCAACGACTACGAGGGCATCACAGGACAGGAGCGCTACCGCGACGACCTGCGGCTCCTCCACCTCGTCTGCGTCCACGACGCGGACGGCAGCCTGGCGCGGGTGCGGCTCGTACCGCTGCGCAGCCGCCGGCTGCGCCTGGAGCGGGCCCCGGAACAGGACGTGCGATGGCTCCACGACGTGCTCGGCCGGATCAGCCGCCCGTACGGGATGCGGATCGACCCCGCTCCCGCCGGGGAGCCCGGCGGACCGGCCCTGACGGCCACTCCCGTGTGACCGGCCCGGCGGGCCGGCGCACGGACGGGCAGGAAGGCGAGCGGACATGTACTTCACCGACCGCACCGACGCGGGCAGGCAGCTCGCCGCGCTGCTGGGGGACCTCGCAGGACAGGACCCGGTGGTCCTGGGGCTGCCGCGCGGCGGGGTGCCCGTCGCCGCCGAGGTCGCCGACGCGCTCGGCGCGCCGCTCGACATCTGCCTGGTGCGGAAGCTGGGCGTGCCGTACCAGCCCGAGCTCGCCATGGGCGCGATCGGCGAGGACGGCGTGCGGGTCCTCAACGAGGAGGTCATCGCCCGGGGCGGGGTCTCGGAACACGACCTCGCCGAGGTCGAACGGCGCGAGCGGGCCGTCCTGGAGGAGCGGGCCCGCCGCTACCGGGGTGCCCGCGAACCGGCCGACATCACCGGCCGCACCGCCGTCGTCGTCGACGACGGCTTCGCGACCGGGGCGACCGCGCTGGCCGCGTGCCACGTGGTACGGGCCCGGGGCGCCGGCCGGATCGTGCTCGCGGTGCCGGTCGCGCCGCGCGGCTGGAGGACCCGCGTCGGCGACGCGGCCGAGGAGACGTACTGCGTGCGCGAACCCGACGGCTTCTACGCGATCGGGCAGTTCTACCAGGACTTCGCGCAGACCCCGGACGAGGAGGTCGTCGCCGCGCTGCGGCTGCGGCGCGGGGAGGGCGGTGTGGACACCGAGGTCAGCGTCCCGCTCGGCGGACCCGAGGCCGGCGGGCGGCTGACCGTGCCCGACGGCGCCACCGGCGTGGTGCTCTTCGCCCACGGCAGCGGCAGCAGCCGGCACAGCCCGCGCAACCGCGCGGTCGCCGAGACCCTCCACCGCGCCGGGCTCGGCACGCTCCTCTTCGACCTGCTGACCGAGACCGAGGCGGCCGACCGGGCCAACGTCTTCGACACGCCCCTGCTCGCCGAGCGCCTGACCCGGGCCACCGACTGGCTCGCCGGCCGGCCCGGCACCAAGCAGCTGCGCCCCGGCTACTTCGGCGCCTCCACCGGCGCGGCGGCGGCGCTGTGGGCCGCGGCCGAGCCCGGCAGCACCGTCGGCGCCGTCGTCTCGCGCGGCGGCCGCCCCGACCTGGCGGAGGAACGCCTGCCCGACGTCACCGCGCCCACCCTGCTGATCGTCGGCGGCGCCGACTCCCTGGTCCTCGACCTCAACCACCGCGCGGAGCGCATGCTGCGCTGCGAGCACCAGCTGGTCACCATCCCGGGCGCCGGCCATCTGTTCGAGGAGCCCGGCGCCCTGGCCGGGGTGGGCACGCTGGCGGCGGCCTGGTTCGCCGACCGGCTCTGACGCGGCGGTCCGTCCGCGCGGACGTGTGCCACCGCAGACGGTGCCGCGGCGGCGGCGTGCGGTGACGCCGGTGTGGCGGTCAGGCGGGTGATCCGCCGACGATCCGGTCCACCGCGGCTGCGATCAGTGCGTCCCGCTCCTCCTCCGAGAAGACCTCGGGCAGCGTGAGCTGCTCGACGATCAGCCAGTTGAAGGCCAGGATCAGCAGTTTGACGGCGGTGGCGTCGCCCGGGAGGCCGGAGGCCTCGTGGTAGGTGACGTTGGCCTCGACGTCGGCGCGGACGCGGGCGGTGAGGACCGCGCGGAGCTCCGGGCGGCGGGTGGCCTCCAGGCGGAGTTCCAGGAGGGCGAGGTAGCCGGTGCGGAAGGAGCTGACGCGGCTGACGAGTTCGCGCATCAGCTGCGTGTACGTCTCACGGTCGGGGCTCGCCGCCTGCTGCCGGGCGATCGTCTCCTCGTCCGGCTGGAGCCGCTCGTAGACCCGGGCGCCCGCCTGGGTGAGCAGGTCGTCGCGGTTGGCGAAGTAGTTGGACGCGGTGCCGGGCGGGACGGCCGCCTCGGTGTCCACGGCGCGGAAGGTGAGGCCCCGGGCGCCCTCGCGGGCGAGCACCTCGATCGCGGCGTCGACGAGCGCCGCCCGGCGCTCGGGGTTCCTGCGCGCCACCGTCATCACTCCCGTCCGCGGCCGGCCCTCGCCCTACGTCATTACTCCATGGAGAGTACTACGGGTGGAGTGGCTCACCACTGCGATGCGACCAGCTCCACCTCGAACCCGTCCGCGTTCTCCAGGTATCCCGCACAGCTCTGCTCGCCGCCCGCGTGCGGATGGCGGTCGGCGAACAGCAGCCGCCAGCCCGCCCGTACGGCCTCCCCGACGAGCCGGTCGAGTTCCGGCCCGACCCTACGGGTCCGGCCGCCGACGGCCCCGGGTGGGGGATCACCAGGCGAGGTCCTCCAGGGCGTCCAGGTCGGGAACCGGCCCCGCGCCGTTGCCGCCCGGGCGGTCCGGGGCGACCGGGAGCTCGGCCCAGATGGTCTTGCCGCGGCGGGCGTAGCGGGTGCCCCAGCGCTGGGCGAACTGGGCCACCAGGAACAGCCCGCGGCCGCCCTCGTCGGTGTCCGTCGCGTGCCGGAGGTGCGGCGAGGTGCTGCTGCCGTCGGACACCTCGCAGATCAGCACCCGGTCGTACACCAGCCGTACGCGCACCGGCGGGCGGCCGTAGCGGATCGCGTTGGTGATCAGCTCGCTGAGCACCAGCTCCGCCGTGAACCCGACGTCCTCCAGGCCCCACTCGGCGATCCGCGCGGCCGCCGCCGTCCGTACCGGAGCGACCGCCGACGGGTCCGAGGGCACCTCCCACTCCGCGATCCGGTCCGCCGGGACCCGGTGGGCGCTCGCCACGAGCAGCGCGATGTCGTCCGACGGCATCGGGAACAGCAGCGCCGCGAGCACGTCCGCACACGTCTGCTCCGCGGTCCGCGCGGGCCGCGCCAGGGCCTGGCGCAGCAGCGTGATGCCGGTGTCGTAGTCCCGCTCCCGGCTCTCCAGGAGCCCGTCCGTGAACAGCACCAGCTTGCTGCCCGGCTCCAGCTTCAGCCGCGCCGAGGCGAACGGCCGGTCGCCCAGGCCGAGACCCAGCGGCAGTCCGGCGGGCACCGCCGGGAACTCCACGGTCCCGTCCGGCCGCACCAGCGCCGGCCCCGGATGCCCGGCGCTCGCCATCGTGCACGAGCCCGTCGTCGGGTCGTAGATGACGTACAGACAGGTGGCGCCCGCCGAGCCCTCGGCGCCGCCCTGCTCCGCCTCGGCGGCCCCGCCCTCCCGCTGCAGGCCGGGATCGATGTCCTCGCCGAGCCGGTCGATCAGCTCGTCGAGATGGCTCAGCAGCTCGTCCGGGGGCACGTCGAGCGTGGAGAAGTTCGCCACCGCCGTCCGCAGCCGGCCCATCGTCGCCGCCGCGTGCAGACCGTGCCCCACCACGTCGCCGACCACCAGCGCCACCCGGGCCCCGGGCAGCGGGATCACGTCGAACCAGTCGCCGCCCACGCCCGCCTTCGCCGGCAGGTAGCGGAAGGCGACCTGCATCGCGCTCTGGTCCGGCAGGACCCGCGGCAGCAGACTCCGCTGCAGCGCCACCGCCATCGAGTGCTCGCGCGTGAACCGGCGGGCGTTGTCGATCGCCAGCGCCGCGCGCGCCGCCAGCTCCTCAGCGAACGACAGGTCGTCCTCGCCGAAGGGTTCGGGCGTGTTCTTGCCGCGCCAGAAGTTCGCCATCCCCAGCACCACGCCGCGGGCGAGGAGCGGCACCGTCAGCAGCGAGTGCAGCCCGTACTCGAGCGCCTGTGCCGCCCCCTCCGGGTCCTGGGCCCGCCAGCCCTGCGCCGCGGCCAGATCGGCCTGGATCACCGCCCGGCCCTCCTCCAGGGCCGAGGCCATCGGCGTGGTCGGCACGACGAACCGGATCAGGTCACCGACCGGCTGCAGCGGCGTCTCCTGACTGACGCCGCTCAGCGCCGTCCGCCGCATCTCCGTGAACGCGCCCGACGGCTCCTCGCCCCGCACCACCGGGTCGAGCAGCTCCACCGTCACGAAGTCGGCGAACCGCGGCACCGCCACCTCCGACAGCTCCTCCGCCGTCCGCACGACGTCCAGCGTCGTGCCGATCCGGGTGCCCGCCTCGTACAGCAGCCGCAGCCGGCCCCTCGCCACCTCGGCCCGGCCGGTCAGCGCGGCCAGCTCGGTCGTGTCGCGCATGGTCATCACGCAGCCGCCCTCGGCCACGCCGTCGGCCGTCGGCCGGACGTTCACGGCGAGCAGCCGGTCCCCGGCCAGGTGCACCTCGTCCGTCGCGGCCCGGCCGGACAGCAGCAGCGCGGCGGTACGGGGTTCCAGGCCCAGTTCGCGGACATGGCGCCGCTCGGCGTCCTCCGGCAGCTTCAGGAGCCGGCGCGCCTCGTCGTTCGCGAGCAGCAGCCGCCCGTCGCCCCCGACGATGACCACGCCCTCCTTCACGGAGTGGAGCACGGCCTCGTGGTGCTCCTTGAGCCGGGTCATCTCGGCCGGACCGAGACCGTGCGTCTGCCGCCGCAGCCGCACGCTCACCAGCGCCGCGCCGCCCAGCGCCAGTGCCAGGGCGATCCCGGCGGCGGCGAACAGCAGCGGCAGCCGGGACTCCACCGTCTCGCCGACCGTCGCCACCTCGATGCCGCTGGTCACCATGCCGACCACGGTCCCGTCGTCGTCCCGGACCGGGACGACCGCGCGCACCGCGTCGTTCGGAGCCCCGTGGAAGATCTCGGTGAACGACTCGCCGGCGCGCGCACGGCCGATGTCGCCCCTCGCCCGCTGGCCGATGAGGGAGGGATCGGAGTCGGTGTAGCGGGCGCCGTCCGGGGCGAGCACCGCGATGAAGTCCACACCGGAGCCGATCCGGGCCGCCTCGGCCCGCGGCTGCAGCTCCGCCGTCGGATCGTCGGCCATCAGCGCCTCGGCGATGCCGGGCGCGTGGGCGAAGGTCTCGGCCACGGCCAGGGACCGGTTCCGCGCGTTGCGCTCGCTGTCGTGGCGGTCCTGGAGGACGATCGCGAACGCCGCAGCGGCGATGAGCAGCAGCGCGATGATCGCCTGCAGGGTGAAGACCTGCCCGGCTACGCTCCGCAGCCCGGTGGACCGTCCCCGCGGCTCGCCACGGGACCGGTCCGCGCGTCGCGTCACGGTGCGCTCCTTCCCGCCCTGCTCGCCGGGGCCTCCTTCCATGCTGCCCCCGCCGCCGCCCGCAGGGGAAACGGTGGGCACGCGGGCGCGTCCGCACGGCGCAGTCGCGAGGAAACGGTGACGGAGAGCAGCGGTACGGCCCGCCACGGAGAGCGACCGGACGGGGGACGGGTCAGCCGTCGTCTCGGACCGCGGCGGCCTGCGCCGCCAGACGGGCGAGCGTGGTGCGCATGCCGTGCCGGTTCACGGCGATCCGGCGCTCGGGGTTCGTCCCCGCGAACACCGTGCCCAGCAGGCTCGCCAGCCCGCCGCCACGCCCGGTGCGCAGGTCCTGCCAGGTCTCGGTGACCCGGGTGCCGCCCTCCTCGGTCTCGAAGCGGTAGCCCCAGCGCGCGATCGGCAGGCCGAAGACGCCCACGTCGAAGACGAACTCCTCGCCCGGGCGGGCCGTCGTGACCCGGCCGGTGGTGAACCACAGGAAGGGGCCGCGCCGGTTGAAGCCGACGAACCGCGTGCCCGTGCGCACCGGCGGCCGGCGCACCCACACACCGCGGCACTCCGGGCTCCAGCGCCCCATGTTCCGCAGGTCGGCGACCAGGCCGTACAGGGTCGCGCGGTCCGCGTCGACCAGCACCGACTCCTCGAGACTCCACCGTCGCACCGCGTCCGTCATGTGTCCGCTCCCCTCGGTCGCACCCGGTCGATGTGTTACCCGCGGGTACGCTAGCGGACGGTGGGCCCTGTGCGGGAGCGCCCGGGGACGTTACGGTGGACGGAAGATCGTTTCGGCCCGCCGGAAGGACACACACGCATGTCGGTACCCGCTGGCCTCCCCGAACCGGAGGTCCTCGTCCACACCGAGGGCCGCGCCGGTCTCCTCACCCTCAACCGGCCGCGCGCCCTCAACGCGCTCACGCACGCCATGGTGCGGCGCATCGACGAGGCGCTCACGGCCTGGGAGGACGACCCCGCCGTGACGACCGTGGTCATCCGGGGCGCGGGGGAGCGCGGGCTGTGCGCCGGCGGCGACATCCGGGCCATCCACGCCGACGCCCGCGCCGGGGGCACCGCGACCGAGGACTTCTGGCGCGACGAGTACCGGCTCAACGCCCGGATCGCCCGCTTCACCAAGCCCTACGTGGCGTTCATGGACGGCATCGTCATGGGCGGCGGCGTCGGCGTCTCCGGCCACGGTTCGGTCCGGATCGTCACCGAGCGCTCCCGCGTCGCCATGCCCGAGACCGGCATCGGCTTCGTCCCCGACGTCGGCGGCACCTGGCTGCTCGGCCGCGCGCCCGGCGAACTCGGCACCCACCTCGCCCTCACCGGCACCGAAGCCGGCGCCGCCGACGCCCTGCTGGCCGGCCTCGCCGACCACTTCGTGCCCGCCGCCGACCTGCCCGCGCTCGCCGCCGAACTCACCCGGCTTCCCGCGGCCGAGGCCGTCGCCCGGTTCGCCCGACCGGCGCCGCCCGGCGCGCTCGCCGGACAGCGCGCCTGGATCGACGACTGCTACGCGGCCGGCACGGTCGAGGAGATCGTGCGCCGGCTCACCGACTCGGGGATCCCGGAGGCCAAGGAGACCGCCACCGTCCTCCTCACCCGGTCACCCACGGCCCTCAAGGCCACCCTCGCGGCGATCCGCCGCGCCCGGACGCTGGACTGCCTCGAATCGGCGCTCAACGCCGAGTTCCGCCTGTCCTGCGCGGCCCTGCGCTCACCCGACCTGGTCGAGGGCATCCGTGCCCAGGTCGTCGACAAGGACCGCGACCCGCACTGGACGCCGCCGACCCTCCCCGAGGTGACCGAGGCAGCCACCGAGGCCTGGTTCGCCCCCCGGCCCGAAGGCGAGGAGCTGGGCCTCACACCGCCCGAGGCCGCGAACCGCTGACCGGAGCCCTCAGTCCTCCGCTTCCCCGTCCAGGGTGAACAGCCCGCCCTGCGGGTCACGGACCGACACACAGCGCGCCCCCGTGCCGGTCCAGCCCTGGTCGGCCTCCGGGATCACGTCACCGCCGCGCTCCAGCACGGCCGCGGTCGCCCGCTCCAGGTCGGGCACCCGGAAGTGGACCAGCCAGCGCGGGCGCCGCTGCGGCAGCGCCGAGGCCGCCTCCACCGGGCCGCTGTTCAGCCGGGCCACGGCCTCGCCCTGGGTCCGCAGCACCACCTGCTCGTCCTCGTACGCCACCTCGAAGCGGTCCGCGTTGCCGTCGACCCACTGCAGGACACCGCCGTAGAAGAGCGCGGCATCGAACGCGTTGCGCGTGTGCAGCTCCAGCCAGGCGGGCGCGTGGTGCTCGCCGAGCCGCCAGCGGGAGGAGATCCTGCCCTCCCACACCCCGAACGCCGCGCCCTCCAGATCGGTGGCGAGCGCCGCCCGGCCGCGCGGCGGGAAGGCCACCGGGCCCACGCCGACCGTGCCGCCGCGCTCCCGGATGCGGGCCACCGCCTCGTCGGCGTCGGCGACCGCGAAATACGCCGTCCAGGCCACGGGCACGCCCATGCGGACGGCGACCTCGCCGATCCCGCCGACCGGCACCCCTTCCCGCTCGCCGACGGAGAAGCCCTGGCCCAGCGGCCCGCGCCGGAAGGTCCAGCCGAGCACCGCCCCGTAGAACTCCTCGGCGGCATCGAGGTCGCGCGCCGCCAGGCTCAGCCAGCAGGGCGCTCCCGGCTCATCCGCGGTCAACGGCACTGGGCTCACCTCACTCGTGTTCGCCCCCCAGGCCACCCTCACCCGGACGCACCGGCTCCGCCACTTCTCCGGCCGCCGACCGGGCCGCCCCGCACCCCGTACCGCGCCGCTTCCCGCTACCTGACCGTGACCGTACCGACGAGTATGCGGTGGTCGGAGCAGGCCGCGACGCCCGTGCACGCCGTCGAGATCGCGAGCGAGTCCGCATCGTACGGCCCCGCGAGGGCGCTCTCCCGGACGAAGATGTGGTCGATCTTCGCGTACCCGCCGCACGGCGGCGTCACGCCGGGCGTGCCGTCGGCGGTCCACTCGCCGTAGCCGAGGCAGTTCCCGGCGTCGGCGTCGTCGAGCTCCCGGTACTCACCGGTGTTGTTCGCGTTGTACGCCGTGTCCACGCTGGGCGCGTAGTACGAGTTCAGCCGGCCGTAGTGCGGCTGGGCGTTGAAGTCGCCCGCGATGAGGGCCGTCTCGCCGGCGGCCGCGTACTCCTCCAGCTTCTGGTGCACGAAATCCAGCTGCGCCACGTTGAAGGACTGGCTGGTCGTGATGTGCGTCGTGCAGAACCGCGTCGCCGTCCCGTCGGTGAGCGGCGCGCACAGCATGTTGCGCTTCTCCGCCGTGCCGTCGTCCGGCAGGGCGAAGCGGGCCGCGCCGCCGAGCGGCCGCTTGCTGAAGATCGCGTTCCCGAACGCCTCGCCCCGGCACACCGCCGCGTTCCCCGCCGGGCGGCTCGGCTCGAAGCGCGCGAAGTTGGCCTGGTCCTGCGGCCAGCCCTTGGCCCGCAGCTCGCTCACCAGCGCGCTGTACTGGCCCTGACACAGCTCGTTGAACGCGGCGAAGTCGGCGCCCCGGTTGACGATCGACGCGGCCGCCTGCGTCACCAGGCCGTCGGTCGTGGAGCCGTCGTGGATCGTGTTCCCCGCCACGTTCCACTGCCACACCGTGTACGTGCGCGGCGGCGGCGTGTCGGCCTGCGCGGCCGTCGCCGGCAGCAGCACCGCGGCGAGCGCCCCCGTGAGCGCGAGCCGAAGGCCGCGTCGCATCTGTCCTCGCATGACGGAAACCCCCTCCCTGACCGGCCCCGTCGAGGCCGGGCGCCGCCATGCGGCGACACGGGAAAGATCATAGAGGGGGGCACTGACAGCGCCCGGTGACCGTCCGGCGCATGATGTGTGCATGCTGTTGACGTTCGAACCCGTCCTCGACCGGATCGCCGAGGAGATCGCCGACCTCACGGAACGCGGACGGCCCGCCGACTACATCCCCGCGCTCGCCTCCGGAGACCCCGGCAGTTTCGGCATGGCCGTCGCCGAGCTCGACGGCACCGTGTACGGCGTCGGCGACTGGCAGCGGCCCTTCTCCACCCAGTCCGTCACCAAGGTGTTCACGCTCGCCCTGGCCCTGGCCCGCAAGGGCGAGCCGCTGTGGGACCACGTGGGCCGCGAGCCGTCCGGCAACCCGTTCAACTCGCTCGTCCAGCTGGAGTACGAGAACGGCATCCCCCGCAACCCCTTCATCAACGCCGGCGCCCTCGTCGTCACCGACCAGCTCCACCGCATCACCGGCGACGCCTCCGGCGTCCTGCTCGACTTCCTGCGCGCCGAGAGCGGCAACCAGGACCTCGACTTCGACCGCGACGTCGCCGCGTCCGAGACCGCGCACGGCGACCGCAACGCCGCCCTCGCACACTTCATGGCCTCGTACGACAACATCGCCAACCCCGTGCCCACCCTGCTCCGCGAGTACTTCCGCCAGTGCTCCGTCGAGGCGTCCTGCGCCGACCTCGCCCTCGCCACCGGCTTCCTCGCCCGCCACGGCATCCGCGCCGACGGCTCCCGGCTCCTCACCCGCAGCCAGGCCAAACAGGTCAACGCGGTGATGCTCACCTGCGGCACCTACGACGCCGCCGGCGACTTCGCCTACCGGGTCGGACTGCCCGGAAAGAGCGGGGTCGGCGGCGGCATCATCGCCGTCGTCCCGGGCCGCTGCACGCTGTGCGTGTGGAGCCCCGGCCTCGACGAACGCGGGAACTCGGTCGCGGGCGTCACCGCCCTCGACCGGTTCACCACCATCACCGGCCTGTCCGTCTTCTGACCGGCCGGCCGGCCGCCTCAGGCCGCGTCGAACACCAGGACGTACGCCCCGCGCCGCTCCTCGCCGTCCGGGAGGCGCCAGTCCGCGATCACATGGCCGCGCGAGCCCGTGGCCTTCGGGTCGAGCACCCGCGCCAGCCGCAGCAGGAGCGGCGCGTCCGCGCCCAGCCGCAGGTCCGTGCCGTACGCACCGTCCTCCACGACCGGCGCGGCCGACGTGTCGAACGCGCCGGTCCCGTCGAAGGACGCCTCGACGGTCGGGTCCGGCGTGTCCGACACGCTCTGGGCCTGCGGCACCGCCCGGCCCGCGAGCAGGGCCGCCAACTCGGCGGCCAGGACCGGGTCGTGGGCGCCGTCGTAGATCCACCGGGTGCCGAGCACCCCGTGCTCCGACGTGCCGATCAGCGCGCCCTCGGCGCCCTCCAGCGGCGCCGCCCGGTACGTCATCGGCACCAGGTAGGCGTGGACCTCCTCGCCCGAGGTGTCGGCGACCACCGCGAACTCGATGCCCACCTCGCCCTCCGGGTCGTCGAGCCGGAACCCGCCCGCCTTCTCCAGAGCGGGCACCGCGCCCTCGCCGCCCCGGTACCAGGGGCGGCCCGGCAGCCAGTCCGCCAGGAGCTCCAGCTTGGTCGGCGTCATCGTGGTCTTGTGGATCTCTGCCATTGCCTCGCACTTCCTCCGTCACGGTACGGTTCCCGGGCGCGCGGACCCGTCCCGGAACCGTACCTCCACGGACGGACCGTCAGCCCTCCGCCCCCGGCGCGTGCAGCTCGCCCGACCTGGCGACGCGCGCGTACCACCGGGCACTCGACTTCGGCGTGCGCCGCAGCGTCGCGTAGTCCACGTGGACCGCGCCGAACCGCTTCGCATAGCCGTACGCCCACTCGAAGTTGTCGAGCAGCGACCAGAGGAAGTAGCCGTGCACCACCGCGCCGGCCTCCACCGCCCGGTGCAGCGCCTCCAGATGCGCGTGGACGTACGCGGCCCGCTCCGGGTCGTGCACCGAACCGTCCGCCCCGACCACGTCCTCGTACGCCGCGCCGTTCTCGCTCACCACCAGCGGAAGTTCCGGGTACCGGGCCGAGATCCGGGTCAGCAGGTCCTCGAGACCCGACGGGTCGACCGGCCAGCCCATCGCCGTCCGCGCCCCGTCCGCCTGGTGGAAGGCGACGTCGTCCGCGCCAGGCCACGGCGAGAACTCACTGTTCCCGTGCCCGTCGTCCTGCGGCTTCGCCTCCCCGTCCGCGACCCGCGACACCACCGTCGGCGTGTAGTAGTTGATGCCCAGCCAGTCCAGCGGCTGCCCCGCCGTCGCCTCGTCACCGGCCCGTACGAATCCCCAGTCCGTGAGGTGCGCGGTGTCCGCGAACAGCTCCTCCGGATAGCGCCCGTCCAGCATCGGCCCCAGCCAGACCCCGTTGCCGACCGTGTCGATCCGCCGCGCCGCCTCCCGGTCCTCCGCCGACGGCGTCAGCGGACGCACCTCGTGCAGGTTGAGCGACACCGCCAGCTTCGCCCCGGCCGGCAGCGCCGACCGCAGCGCCTGCACCGCGAGCCCGTGCCCCAGGTTCAGGTGGTGGGCGGCGCGCAGCGCGGCCACCGGATCGGTACGGCCCGGGGCGTGGACCCCGGAGCCGTAGCCGAGGAAGGCGCTGCACCAGGGCTCGTTGAGCGTGGTCCAGCGGCTCACCCGGTCGCCCAGCGCCTCGGCGACCAGACCCGCGTACGCGGCGAACCGCTCCGCCGTCGCCCGCTCCGGCCAGCCTCCCGCGTCCTCCAGCTCCTGCGGCAGGTCCCAGTGGTAGAGGGTGAGAGCCGGCTCGATCCCGGCCGCGAGCAGCTCGTCGACGAGCCTCCGGTAGAAGTCGAGTCCCTTCTGCACCGCCGGGCCCCGCCCGGTCGGCTGGACCCGCGACCAGGACACCGAGAACCGGTAGGCATTGAGCCCCAGTTCCGACATCAGCCGGACGTCCTCGCGGAACCGGTGGTAGTGGTCGACGGCGACATCGCCCGTGTGCCCCTCGAAGACCTTCCCCGGCGTGTGCGAGAAGGTGTCCCAGATGGACGGTGTACGCCCGTCCTCGGCCGCCGCTCCCTCGATCTGGTACGCGGCGGTGGCGGCGCCCCACAGGAAGTCGGACGGGAATCGGCGGACGGCGGTCAGCGGCCGGGTTTCGGACGCGGTCATAGGAGAGCGCTCCCAACGCAGAGACGGGTGACGGACGCACCACGGGCGTGCCGGGGCACGGCGGCGGTACGGAGAAGGAATCGGCGGACGGGCGTCAGCTCTTGACCGCGCCCGCGGTGATCCCGCCGACGATGTGCTTGCCGAGCAGCGCGAAGACCAGCAGCAGCGGCACCGTGGAGATCAGCGCGCCGGTCAGGACCACGGCCTGGTCCACGCTGTGGTTGCCCGAGCCGAGCCCGGCGAGGGCGACCTGGAGGGTCGGGTTGCCGTCGGGCGTGAGCGCGATGAACGGCCAGAAGAAGTCGTTCCACGCCTGGACGAAGACCAGCATCCCGAGGACGGCCATCGCCGGGCGCGCGACCGGGAAGACCACGTGCCAGACGATCCGCAGCGAGTGGGCCCCGTCCATCCGGGCCGCCTCCACCAGCTCCACGGGCAGCGCCTCGATGAGGAACTGGCGCATGAAGAACACGCCGAAGGCGGCCACCAGGGACGGCAGCACCACGGACTGGAGCTGGTCGACCCAGCCCAGGTCGGTGATGATCCGGTACAGCGGGATCACGCTCAGCTGCGGCGGGATGGTCATCGTCGCGACCACCAGGGTCAGCAGGGCGCCGCGGCCCTTGAACGGCAGCTTGGCGAAGGCGAAGCCGGCCAGGGTCGAGAAGAGCACCGTGGACAGGGCGACGAGGGAGGCGACCACGGTCGTGTTGACCAGTGCCTCGCCCATGTCGACCTGGTTCCAGGCGAAGGACAGGTTGTCGAAGAGGCGCGGCCCGGGCAGCAGCGGCGCGGGCGCCGTGACCACACGCTCGCCGGTGTGCGAGGCGGCCACGAGGTTCCAGTACAGCGGGAAGAGGGAGACCAGGGCGGCGAGGCCGAGGAGGACGTAGGTCAGCGGCCCGGCGTGGTGCTGCCGGCCGGCGGTCTGCCGGAAACGAGTGCGCACGGGATCAGGCCCCCAGCTTCTTGCGGTTCGCGCGGGCGATCAGCGACTGCGCGCCGCCGACGAGGAGCAGGAGCAGCAGCATCACCCAGGCGATGGCGGAGGCCTGGCCGAGGGCGCCGGTGACCCAGCCCTTCTCGTACATCAGCAGGCTGAGGGTCTGGAACTGGTTGCCGCTGCCGCCGGAGATGCCGACGCTGCCGCCGTAGAGCATCGGTTCGCCGAAGAGCTGGGTGGCGCCGATGGTCGAGACGATGATCGTGAACAGGATGGTCGGACGGATGGAGGGGATCGTCACGCTGAGGAACTGGCGCCAGCGCGAGGCCCCGTCGAGGGCGGCCGCCTCGTACAGGTCCTGTGGCACGGCCTGCATCGCGGCCAGGTAGATGAGCGCGTTGTAGCCGGTCCACCGCCAGGTCACGATCACCGAGATGGCGATCTGCGCGGGCCACTTGGAGGACTCCCAGTCGACCGGGTCGAAACCGACCAGGCCGAGGGCCGAGTTGATCAGGCCGTAGTCGGTGTTGAACAGCTGGGCGAAGACCAGGGTCGCCGCCGCGATCGAGGTCGCGTACGGGGCGAGGACGGCGACCCGGAAGAACCCGCGGCCGCGGAGCTTGTAGTTGAGCAGGTGCGCGAGGCCGAGCGCCATGAGCAGCTGTGGCACGGTGGAGATCACACCGATGGTGAAGGTGTTGGCGAGCGCGTTCCAGAAGAACTCGCTGTCGGCGAGGCCGGTGTAGTTCTCCAGGCCCCGCCACTCCGGCTCGCCGCCGAGCTCCACCCGGTTGAGCGAGAGCCAGCCCGTGTAGAGCAGCGGGAAGAGGCCGAAGGCGGCGAAGGTGAGGAAGAAGGGGGCGACGAAGGCGTACGGCGTCGCCTTCAGGTCCCAGCGGTAGAGCCGGCGGCGCAGGGCGGACGTGCCGCCGTCCGGGCGGCGGGCGCCGGGGCGCCGGGAGCGGGCGGGCGGTGCGTCGGGCGACGGGGAGCCGCCGTTCCTCGCCCGTACGGAGGTGGCCACGGGGGCGTCCTTCCAGGTCGGTGCGTACGGGTCGGGCGTGGGGCGGGAGCGCGGTGCGCGGGGGCGGTGCGCTGGGGCGGGGGCCCGGCCGGGTCCGCGGTCGGGCCCCCGCCGCCTCCCGCTACTGGTCGATCTTGTCGTCGACCAGCTTCTTGACGTTCTCCCAGGCCTTCGCCGGGTCGGTGCCGCGCTGCTCGATGTCGAGGATGCCGTTGTCGGTGAGGAAGGTCTTCACCTGGCCGTCCCAGCGGCTGATCGGCGCGGGCTTGATCTGGGCCGCCGCGGCCGCGTAGATCTGGCCGACGGGGGTGTCTCCGAAGTACGGCAGCTTGGCGCCGACGACGGCGGCGGAGGAGAGCGTGTCCTTGGTGGACGGGATGTTGCCGTTGACCGCGAACACCTTGGCGTGCTGGGCCGGGGCGGTCAGCCAGGCGGCCAGTTCGGCGGCCTCCTTGGCGTGCTTGCCGGACTTCGGCACGGCCAGGAAGGAGCCGCCCCAGTTGCCCGCGACGGGCGGCGCGGCGATGTCCCACTTGCCCTGGTTGGCGCTGCCGGCCTGGTCCTTGATGATGCCGGTCATCCAGCTGGGGCAGGCGACCGTGGCGAACTTCGCGTTCTTGAAGGCGGCGTTCCAGGTGCCCTTCTCGTCGAACTGCCGCAGCTTGGCGGTGATGCCGCTCTGTGCGGCCGAGACGGCGGTGTCCCAGGCCTTCTTGACGCCCGGGCTGGTCTCCCAGGCGAGTTCGCCCTGGGAGTTCGCGTACTGCTCGGGGTCGCTGTTGACGACGGCGTTGAACAGGCCGCTCGCGGAGTCGTGGAAGAAGGTGCCCGCGGGCGCGTTCTTCTGGTAGGTCTTGCCGGTCTCCAGGAACTTCCCCCAGTCGCCGGCCCACAGCCGGCCGACCTCGGTGCGGTCGGTGGGCAGCTTGGCCTTGGCGAAGAGCTCCTTGTTGTAGCAGATGGCCATGGGGCCGATGTCGGTGCCGAGGCCGATCACCTTGCCGTCCGCGGTGGTGGCCTGCTTGACCTTCCAGTCGAGGAAGGCGCTGACGTCGGCGCCGCCCGTCTTGGAGAGGTCCACCCACTTGTCGGCCATGGCGGGGCCGGTCGCCTCGGCGATGTAGCCGACCTCGACGGCCTGGATGTCGGCGAGGCCGCTGTTGCGGGAGAGGCGCAGCTTGAGGGTGTCCCAGTACTTCTGGCCGTCGGCGACGTTCGACTCGACGATCTTGATGTTGGGGTGGGTCTTCTCGTACTCGGCGTAGAGCTTGGCGCCGGTCTTGTTGTCGTAGCCGAAGGAACCGAAGGTTCCGACCCGCAGCGTGATCGTGCCGCCGTCGGCGGAGTCCCCGCCGTCACCGCCGTCGCCGCAGCCGGTGAGCAGGGCCGTGCCGGCGGTCAGGGCCGCGACCGCCGCGAGCGCGGTTCGGCGGGCGCGGCCGGGGGCCGGTCTGCTGCTGGTAGTGCGCATGCCACTCTCCTCGTCCAAAAGGTGGTGCCTGCTCGTGCCAGGCATGGGAGCGCTCCCACGTCGTTGTTGCCCGAAGGTTCCTGCTTTCCGGGGGGAGGTGTCAAGACATGAACACGAATTCGTCGGGCGCTGGGATGCGAGTATCATGGGAGCGCTCCCATGCATCGGAGGTCGAACGGGGCGCCCCACCGGCGCCCTACGGTGCCACTTGCGGCGGAGGCGGGGGCGGTGGCCTATCTTGACCTGATCGCCGCACGGTACGGGGCGATGCCGCACGAGGGGAGTACGAGGCGTGAGCGGACGGCACAGTGGCAGGCCCACGCTGGAACAGGTCGCGGCCCGGGCGGGGGTCGGCCGGGGCACGGTGTCCCGCGTCATCAACGGCTCGCCCCGGGTGAGCGAACAGGCCCGCGAGGCCGTCGAACGGGCCATCGAGGAACTCGGCTACGTACCCAACCAGGCGGCCCGCACCCTCGCCGGCAGCCGCACCGACGCCGTGGCCCTCGTCATCCCCGAGACCGAGGCGCGCCTGTTCGCCGAGCCGTACTTCCTCGACATCATCCGCGGGATCAGCGCCGAGCTCGGCTCGTCCGACAAACAGCTGCTGCTCACCCTGGTCCGCAGCGAGCGGGAGCGCGAGCGCTTCGGGCAGTACCTCGCCGCCCAGCGCGTGGACGGCGTGCTGCTCGCCTCCGTGCACGCCGACGACCCGCTGCCCGAACGGGTCCGCGAACTCGGCCTGCCCGTCGTCCTCAACGGCCGGCGCACCGCCGACGAGCCCGCCGCCTACGTCGACTCCGACAACGCGGGCGCCGGCCGCGCCGCCGTCGCCCACCTCGCCGGACGCGGCCGCCGCCGCATCGCGACCATCACCGGCCCCCTCGACATGTACGTGGCCCGGGCCCGCCTCGACGGCTACCGCGAGGGAGTCGCCGCTGCCGGCCTCGAAGCCGACGAACTCCTCGTCGCCACCGGCGACTTCACCGAGGAGGGCGGCCGGCGCGCCATGCGCGAGCTGCTCGACCGCGCCCCGGACCTGGACGCGGTCTTCGCGGCCTCCGACGTCATGGCCGCCGGCGCCCGCGGCGTCCTGCGCGAGGCCGGCCGCCGCGTGCCGGACGACGTCGCCCTGGTCGGCGTCGACGACTCCGCCGTCGCCCGCCTGATGGACCCGCCGCTCACCAGCGTCCGCCAGCCCATCGAGGAGATGGGCCGCACGATGGCCCGCATGCTGCTCCGCGAGCTGGCCGGGGAGGCGACGGCGGCGGAGGAGGGCGCGCACCAGGTGCTGCCGACGGAACTGGTGGTGCGGGACTCGTCCTGAGGGCGGGCCGGGACGGTTCTGGCCGTGGGCCCGGACGCACGCTGGCGTCGGCCGGGACGGTTCTGGCCGTGGGCCGGAGCGCGCCCTGGTCGTACGGACGTACGCGGAGGCCCACGCCGGTGGGCGGGCCGGGGCCCGAGGGCTCCGGCCCGCCCTAGGGGTGGGTCAGGGGTGGGTCACAGTGCCGGGTAGGCGTTCTTCATGAGCTCCTGGAACTGGGCCGAGAACCACTTGCCCGAGAGCGGGGCGTTCGGCAGCGCGCCCGACATGTTGTTGTTGTTCCGGGGGTTGCCCGTGTACGTCGGGTCGCACATCCGGTCGAAGCCCTTGCCCTCGTCGTTCGGGATCTCCGAGCTGGCACCGTCGGACTCGCCCGGGGGCTTCATCCAGACGTACGCGTCGATGCCCGGCTGAGGAGCGGCCTTCGGGCGTTCGCCGAGGCCCGCGCCCGCCTGGTTGCACCAGTTGCCGGGGTTGATGCGGCGGTCGTAACGGCCCCCGTCGACGTAGGTGTTGACGTCCGTCTTCGCGCCGGGGCCGGCCGGCCGGGCGGTGCCGCCCCAGCCGTTGCGCGAGGTGTCGATCAGCATGCCGATCTTGGAGTCGAAGCCGATCGAGACCAGCTTGTCGCGCATGGCCTGCGCGTACGACAGCTCGTCGGTGTAGCGGTTCCAGTCGAGCCACTTGGACTGGCGCACCGAGACGCCGTTGACGGAGTCGTTGATGGTGAAGTTCTCCTCCTTCAGGGCGCTGTAGTTGGCGGTGTTGACGATGAAGCCGGTCACGTTGGCGAGGGTCGAGCCCTCGGCCGTCGCCGCCGTCTTGAACAGCTCGGCGGAGGGGCCGAAGTTGTCGTCCCAGCCCAGCCAGCCGTGGTGGCCGGCGTCCAGGTAGTTGTAGACGTTCGGGATGGCGCCCAGCTTGTTCAGGGCGTAGCCGACGCCCTTGATGTAGTTGCCGTTGGCCTTCATCACGTCGCAGTTCGCGGTCGCCGTCGGGCGGCCGCTGACGTTGGTGACGAGGTTGGGCAGGGAGTCGAGCTCGACCGTGGTGACGATGCGCAGGCCCGCGTACTTCGGGTCGGAGAAGATGGCCGCGATCGGGTCGATGTACTGGGTCTTGTACTTGTCGATCTCCGTCGGGCCGAGTTCGCCGTTGGAGGCGAGCGCCGCGCAGTCCCGGCCGGGCAGGTTGTAGATGACGAACTGGACGACCATCTCGCCGTCGCCCTTCTGCCGCAGCGCCTCGTCGAGGTGCGCCCGCACGCCCATGCCGCCGTTCGCGCCGTTGATGGCGGCGATCCGGTCCACCCACACGCCGGTGGGCTGGTTCGACACCCGGGTGCCGCCCGGCTCGGCCGCCGCGTGCGCGGCCCACTCCGGGTTCACGTACACCCGCGCACCGACGTACGGGTTGTCGGCCTTCGTGCCGGCCGGCGGCGGAGTGGTGGGCGGTGTCGTCGGGGGAGTGGTCGGCGGCGTGGTGGGCGGGGTGGTGGGCGGCACCGAGCCGGTGCAGGTCACGCCGTTGAGCGTGAAGCTCGCGGGGACGGCGTTCGTGCCGGTGTAGGTGGCGTTGAAGCCGAAGGACGTCGAACCGCCGGTGGCGAGGGTCCCGTTGTACGACAGGTTCTTCGCGGTGACGGCGGCGCCGGACTGGGTGATGTCGGCGTTCCAGCCCTGCGAGACCTTCTGGTCACCGCCGTAGGTCCAGCCCACGTTCCAGGCGTTCACGGGATCGCCCAGGTTGGTGACGGTGACGTTCGCGGTGAAGCCGGTGTTCCACTGGTTGGCGATCTGGTAGTCGACCTTGCAGCCCGCGGCGGCGGCGCCGGCGGTGGCAGTGCTCAGGGCGGTGGCCGTGGCGCCGGTGGCGGCGATCAGGCCGAGGGCCGCGAGCAGGGCGGTACGGCTGGTTGTGCGGCTCATGGGGGTGGGTAGCCCTTTCAGTTTCCGTTCAGGGAGCGCAGGCGATCACGCAACCCGATGCCGAATGCGGTGGGGGTGCCGTCGTACGAACTGATCAGCGCGGGACCGGAGTTGCAGTTCCAGGTGTTCCAGGTCCAGCCCAGGTACGACAGGCCGCGGTCGTCGAACCACTTCATGACGCGGTCGATGAACGCGTGTGCGCAGGTGTTCTCGCCGATCTCGCCCGCCACCAGGGGGACCTGGGCGGCGACCTGGGCGAGGGTGGAGTTCCAGCACGTCTCGTCGGCGCAGGTGTTGAAGTTGTAGACGTGCCAGGCGGCGGCCAGATTGCCCGCCGGGTCGGTGGGGCGGTGCTGGAGCCACTGGCTCAGGTCGTTGGAGTACGCGATGCCGGGCACCAGGACGAGGTTCCTCGCCCCGGTGGCGCGGACCGCGTCCACCAGGTCCTGCATGCCGGCGACCTCGTAGCCGATGCCCGGGCAGCTGCCGCCGTCGCGCCAGCAGGACCACGCCTGGGCGGCGGTGGAGGTCGCCCGGTCGGGATAGGGCTCGTTGAACAGGTCGAAGACGACGCGCTTGTCGTGCTTGAAGGTGTTCGCGACCGAGGTCCAGAACGCCGGCGTGTACCGAGCGTTCGGCATCGGCTTCTGGCAGGACGCGTGGACGTCGCCGCAGCCCGCGGAGTTGCCCGTGTACTGCCCGTACGACCAGTGCAGCTCGACCACCGGGGTCATGCCGTGCGCGAGGACCCGGGCGACCAGGTCCTTGACGGCGTTCACGTAGTTCGTGCCCCGGTACTCGGGCTTGATGTTGTCGAGGCCCAGCCAGCACTCCTCGTTGAGCGGGATGCGGACCGTGTCGGCCTTCCAGTCGGCGACGGCCTTGATCGCGGCGTCGTCGACCGGGCCGTCCCAGATGCCGTAGCCCTGCACGCACATGAACTCGCCGCCGGAGCGGTTCACGCCGAGCAGGCGGCGGGTGGCGCCGTTCTGGTCGGTGAGCCGGTTGCCGGTGACGCCGAGCTCGGGCGCGCCGGTGACCGGGGTCGGAGGGGTCGTCGGGGGCGTGGTCGGAGGTGTGGTCGGGTCGGTGGGGGTCGGGGTCGGGGTGGGAGTAGTCGGGGTGGGGGTCGGAGTGGGCGTCGGGGTCGGGGTCCCGGCGGTGTCGCACGGTGCGCCGTTCAGCGTGAAGGCCGCCGGGGCCGGGTTGGTGCCCGTCCAGGAGGCGATGAATCCGGCCGTCACCTTCGCGCCGGTGCCGAGCGCGCCGTTCCAGCTCTCGTTCACGACGGTCACGGACTTCGCGGACTGGGACCACTTACCGCCCCAGCCCTGGCTCACGGCCTGGCCGGCCGGGAAGTCGAAGCCGAGGCTCCAACCGCTCAGCGTGGTGCCGTTGTTGGTGATGCTGACGGCACCCTGGAAACCGCCGGTCCACTGGCCGACGATCGCGTACTCCACGGTGCAGGCGGGTCCGGACGCGGCTCCCGAGGCCGTACCCGTGACGGCGAGAGCGGTGCTCGCCGCCGTGAGCGCCGCTCCCGCGAGCAGCGCCGTCAGACGTGGGGGATGTCGCATGAGCGAGTCCTCGCAGCGAGGGCACACCGGGGCGGGCGTGCCGACGGGATGGATTCGCTCCCACTGGTCGGGCAGACCGTAGCGGCAACTGGCGCCAAGGAAAAGAGGAGTTGAGCAAAATTCCGTGTCCGGTGCCTTCGACTCTTCGGCTGTCTTGACGGCGTCTCGTCAGGTCTGCACAGTGGGAGCGCTCCCACTGGTTCAGAGCTTGACCACTCGCCCTCGCACCACACCCGCTCGCACCACACCCCACCTCCGAGCCGCGAGGAGAACCACCGCATGCCACCACGCGCCCGCAGGCCGCACGGACCACGCCGTCCGGCCCGGCCCCTCACCGCACTGGCCGCCGTACTCGCCCTCCCCGCCGCGCTGCTCGCCGTCGGACCACCGACCGCCCAGGCCGCCGCCGGCGTGCAGTGCAGCGTCGACTACAAGACCAACGACTGGGGCTCGGGCTTCACCGCGGAGCTCACCCTCACCAACCGCGCCACCACCGCCCTCGACGGCTGGACCCTCAGCTACGCCTACAGCGGCGACCAGAAGCTGAGCAACGGCTGGAACGGCACCTGGACCCAGTCCGGGAAGACCGTCACGGTCACCAACGCCTCCTGGAACGGCACCGTGGCCGCCGGCGCCGCCGTCACGACCGGCGCCCAGTTCTCGTACACCGGCACCAACACGGCGCCGACCTCCTTCAGCGTCAACGGCACGCCCTGCACCGGTGCCCACCAGCCGCCGGTCACCGTCCTGACCAGTCCGGCGCCCGGCGCCGTCTACACCCAGGGAGACCCGGTCCCGCTCGCCGCCACCGCGGCCGCCGCCGACGGCGCCACCATCGGCAAGGTCGAGTTCTACAGCGACACGACCCTGCTCGGCACCGACACCACCGCGCCCTTCACGCTCGGCGCCACCTCCCTGCCCGCCGGCACCCACTCCCTCTACGCCAAGGCCTACGACTCCCTCGGCGCCACCGGCGAGTCCGCCCCGGTCGGCATCACCGTCGCCGCCGGACCCGCGCTCGTCGCGACCCCCGCCCAGCTCTCCGTACGGCAGGGCGCGACCGGCACCTTCGACCTGAAGCTCTCCACCCAGCCCAGCGCGAACGTCACCGTGAGCGTCGCCCGCACCTCGGGCGTCACCGGCCTCACCGCGAGCCCGGCCACGCTCACCTTCACCCCGGCGAACTGGAACACGGCCCAGAAGGTGACCGTCGCCGCCGCGCAGACCGGCACCGGCACCGCCGTGTTCACCGCCACCGCGCCCGGCCACACCAAGGCCGAGGTCACCGTCGCCCAGCTGGCCGCGAACTCGACGTACCAGGCCCGCTTCCTCGACCTGTACGGGAAGATCACCAACCCGGCCAACGGCTACTTCTCGCCCGAGGGCATCCCGTACCACTCCGTCGAGACCCTGATCGTCGAGGCGCCCGACCACGGGCACGAGACGACCTCGGAGGCGTACAGCTACCTCGTCTGGCTCCAGGCGATGTACGGGAAGGTCACCGGCGACTGGTCGAAGTTCAACGGCGCGTGGGACACCCTCGAGAAGTACATGATCCCCACCCACGCAGACCAGCCCACCAACTCCTTCTACACGCCCGGCAAGCCCGCCACCTACGCGCCCGAGTGGGACCTGCCGTCCCAGTACCCGGCGCGGCTCGACCCGGCCGTCACCGCCGGAGCGGACCCGCTGGCCGCCGAACTGAAGAGCGCGTACGGCACCGACGACGTCTACGGCATGCACTGGATCCAGGACGTCGACAACGTCTACGGCTTCGGCAACGAGCCCGGGAAGTGCTCCGCCGGCCCGACGGCCACCGGACCCTCGTACGTCAACACCTTCCAGCGCGGCCCGCAGGAGTCCGTCTGGGAGACCGTCACCCACCCGACCTGCGACAACTTCACCTACGGCGGCAGGAACGGCTACCTCGACATCTTCACCGGGGACGCCTCCTACGCCAGGCAGTGGAAGTTCACCAACGCCCCCGACGCCGACGCCCGCGCCATCCAGGCCGCCTACTGGGCCGACCTGTGGGCCAAGGAGCAGGGCAAGGGCGCCCAGGTCGCCACGACCGTCGGCAAGGCCGCCAAGATGGGCGACTACCTGCGCTACGCGATGTTCGACAAGTACTTCAAGAAGATCGGCAACTGCGTCGGCCCGACCGCCTGCCCGGCCGGCACCGGCAAGAACAGCTCCCACTACCTGCTGTCCTGGTACTACGCCTGGGGCGGTGCCACCGACACCTCGGCCGGCTGGTCGTGGCGCATCGGCTCCAGCCACAACCACAGCGGCTACCAGAACCCGCTCGCGGCCTACGCCCTCAGCTCCTACGCCCCGCTCAAGCCCAAGTCGGCTACGGGCCAGGCGGACTGGGCCACCAGCCTCGACCGGCAGCTGGAGTTCTACCGCTGGCTCCAGTCGAACGAGGGAGGCATCGCGGGCGGCGCCACCAACAGCTGGCAGGGCCGCTACGCCACCCCGCCGGCCGGCACCCCGACCTTCTACGGCATGTACTACGACGAGAAGCCGGTCTATCACGACCCCGCGTCCAACCAGTGGTTCGGCTTCCAGGCCTGGTCGATGGAGCGGGTCGCCGAGTACTACCAGCAGACCGGTGACGCCGAGGCCAAGACCGTCCTCGACAAGTGGGTCTCCTGGGCCCTGTCCAAGACGACGATCAACCCCGACGGCACCTACCGCATCCCGTCCACCCTCCAGTGGTCCGGCGCGCCCGACACCTGGAACCCGGCGAGCCCCGGCGCCAACGCCGGCCTCCACGTCACCGTCGCCGACTACACCGACGACGTCGGCGTCGCCGCCGCCTACGCCAAGACCCTGACGTACTACGCGGCCAAGTCCGGCCACGCCGAGGCGAAGCGGGTCGCCAAGGCCCTGCTCGACGGCATGTGGACCCACCACCAGGACCCCCTGGGCATCGCCGTCCCGGAGACCCGCGCCGACTACAACCGCTTCGACGACCCCGTGTACGTCCCGAGCGGCTGGACCGGCACCATGCCGAACGGCGACGCCGTGAACTCCTCGTCCACGTTCACCTCGATCCGCTCCTTCTACAAGAACGACCCGGCCTGGCCGAAGATCGAGGCCTACCTGGCGGGCGGCGCCGCGCCCGTCTTCACCTACCACCGGTTCTGGGCCCAGGCGGACATCGCCCTGGCCATGGGCTCGTACGCGGAACTGCTCGAATAATCCGCCGCCCCGCGAAGAGCATCCGCTCCGCGTACGATCCGGCCGGGCCGGCCCCCGCGAAGGGGGCCCGCCCGGCCGCACCACGTGTGCACCCTCGCGTGGTCCGCCGGGGTCACAAGCGCCGTCCCGGACGGTAAGGTCGGCCCGGCATCGTCGAAGCGCTTCACGGGGGCGGAGAAGAGCATGGTCACTCTCGCGGACGTCGCGCGGCACGCCGGAGTCTCGGCCAGCACGGTCAGCTACGTGCTGAGCGGCAAGCGCTCCATCTCCGCGGTCACGCGCGAGCGCATCCAGCGGAGCATCGAGGAGCTCGGCTACCGCCCCCACGCCGGTGCGCGGGCCCTGGCCGGCAAGCGGACCCACGTCCTCGCGCTGATGATGCCGCTGCGGACCGACGTGTACGTGCCCGTTTTCATGGAGATCGCGATGGCCGTCACGACCACGGCCCGCGCCCACGGCTACGACGTCCTCCTGCTCACCGGGGAGGAAGGGCCCGAGGCGGTCCGGCGGGTCGAGGGCAGCGCACTCGCGGACGCGATGATCGTCATGGACGTGGAGCTCGAGGACCCCCGCCTGCCCTGCCTCAGGGCCGCCGGGCGGCCGGCCGTGCTCATCGGGCTGCCCGCCGACACCACCGGCCTCAGCTGCGTCGACCTCGACTTCGAGGCGGCCGGCGCCCGGTGCGTGGACCACCTCGCCGCGCTCGGCCACCGCCGGATCGCGGTCATCGGCGAACCGCCCGCCGTCTACGCCCGCGGCACCGGCTATGCCGTGCGCACCCTGCGCGGACTGCGCGACGCGGCCGCCCAGCGGTCCGTCGGACTGCTGCACCGGCCCACCGACGGCGGCCACGCCGCCGTCGCCGCGACCGTCGGCCGCGTCTTCGAGGAACGCCCCGGCACCACCGCCCTCGTCGTCCAGAACGAGGCCGCCGTCGAACCACTGCTCGCCGTCCTGCGCCGGGACGGCCGCGCCGTCCCCGAGGACGTCTCCGTCGTCGCCGTCTGCGCCGGACAGGCCGCCGCCCAGGCATCCGTGCCGCTCACCTCCGTCGACGTTCCCGCCCACGAGATGGGCCGCCGGGCCGTCGAACGGCTCTTCGCCCACCTGGACGGCCACGAACCGCCCGGCACCGTCCTGATCGCCCCCGAGCTCGCCGACCGCGGCAGCACCGGCCCCGCCCCGACGGCCTAGTCCTCCGTCCGGCGAGCGGCGGGGAGGGACGGTGACGGGCGAGGGTTCCGACGGGCGTACGGCGGGAGGCGCCGGGGCGTGGAGTGACGACGCGGCGGAGTTCCGGGCCTTCTTCGCACGCCACTACGGCGAACTCGCCCGTCTCGCCCATGCGATGAGCGGCGATGCGGAGGCTGCCGACGATCTCGCCGCCGATGCCATGGCCGCCCTCTGGCACCGCTGGGACCGCGTACGCGGCGCCGACCGGCCCCTCGCCTACGCCCGCGGTGTCGTCGCCCACCTCGTCCGCAGCCGCATCCGCGGCGCCGTGCGCGAGCGCCGCCGGATCGCGCTCTTCTGGGACCGGCGATCCGAGCGGGCCGAGGACCCGGACGTGCCGGCCGTCCTCGACGTGCGCAGCGCCCTGCGCGCCCTGCCCTTCCGCAAGCGCGCATGCGTGGTGCTGCGCCACGCCTTCGACCTCTCGGAGCGGGAGACCGCGGTCGCCCTCGGGATATCGGTGGGCACCGTCAAGAGCCAGACCTCGAAGGGCATGGCCGAACTCCAGCGGGCCCTGGGGCCCCGGCCGGCCGCCGGGTCCGCCGCGCGCCGGTCCTGACGGACGGGCACGAGCGGGACCGGGGCCGGTGCCGCCCGGCGGGCTCAGGAAGGCAGGTTGGGGTCCGCCGCGGTGGGGTTGTCCACGTAGAAGGGGTCCTTGCCCATCTCGTGGTTCACGATGGCCCGGCGGACGTTCTTGACGAAGCCGTTCCAGTACAGGTCCGCCTTGGGGCTGTCCGTGCTCGGCACGCCGGCCGAGCTCCTGCGCGAGGCACCGGTCGAGAAGTCGCCGAACATCGCGGCGCGCAGCGGCGTGGATATCTCCAGCTGGGCGCCGGCGCCGGTGCGGGTGCGGTTGACGATGTTGCGGGTGTCGTCGCCGTTGATGGGATCGCCGGGGGCCGCGATCACCACGGTGACGGCCAGGTTGGTCGTGAAACCGGATGCGGTGAAGGCCTCGTACAGATTGCGCTTGAGCCGCTCGTCGCGCCCGCCGATGATGATCTTCTTCTCGACGTCGGTGGCGAAGCCGTGGAGGGAGACGGCGTACAGGTTGCTGCTGCAGACGGCCACGGCGGCAGGGTCGTTGCAGTTGGTCGAGGTGACGTGCTGCGTCGACGAGCTCGCCAGGGCCTCGAACATCCAGAAGTCGCGCTGCGGCTCGCCCGGCTCCGCCGCGGCCGCCGGATCGGTGTCGTAGTCGAACGGCTTGTACCCGGCGACGGCCATGCAGAGCTCGCTGGTGCCCGCCTCGATGCCGCCGCCGTGCGGCGCGAGGACCGCCGTGCTGTTGAGGGGGACGCTCGCGTAGCGGCCGTTGTCCGTGACCGCGCCGCCGCCGATGCGGAACCGGCGCATCCAGTCGATGCCCTCCCTGTCCGCCTTGACGGTGTACAGCTTCATGTTGGAGCTGTACGTGTCGGCCGCGGCGGCGGGCGTGGCGCCGTTGCCGACGACGGCGTTCAGCGTGGGGAGGCCGGCGGCCACGGCCGCCATGGAGGCGAGGACGGTGCGTCTGCTGGTGTGCGTCATGGAAGTGATCTTGCACGACGCGCCCCGTTCCTCACCAGACGTGCGGAAATTCGGATGCCCCCGTCCCGCCGCGCTACCTACCCTGCCGCCATGGACAACGGACCCGCCCTACTGAACGTCGTCGACGTGGAGGCCACCTGCTGGGACGGGCAGCCCCCGGCCGGCGCGGTGAGCGAGATCATCGAGATCGGTCTCACCGTCGTCGACCTCACCGCCCGCCGCCGCGTCTCCCGCCACGGGATCCTGGTGCGGCCGGCCCGCTCGGAGGTGAGCGCCTTCTGCACCGAGCTGACCGGGCTGACGCCCGCCCAGGTCGCCGGAGGCGTCACGTTCGCCGAGGCCTGCCGGATCCTCGCCGACGAGCACGACGCCCGGCGGCGCCCCTGGGCGAGCTGGGGCGACTACGACCGCAAGCAGTTCGACCGGCAGTGCCGGGCCGCCGGGACGCCGTACCCGTTCGGCCGCCCGGCCGAGCGCGGTCACACCAACGCCAAGGCCGTGTTCACCGAGGCGTACGGGCTGCGCAGGCGACCCGGGATGGCGGGCGCCCTGAGGATCGCCGGGCTCCCGCTGGAGGGCCGTCACCACCGGGGCGAGGACGACGCCTGGAACATCGCCGCCCTCGTCCTCGACCTGGTGGACCGGAAGGCCTGGCCGCCCGCGGACCCGTCATGGGGTCCGCTCCAGGGGGGTTCCTAGCGGCCGGCCCGGCGCTTGTTCCAGACGTCGAAGCCGACCGCCGCGAGCAGCACCAGACCCTTGATGACCTGCTGGTAGTCGGTGCCGATGCCGACCAGGGACATGCCGTTGTTGAGGACGCCGAGGACGAGGCCGCCGATCACGGCGCCCGTCACCCGGCCGATGCCGCCGCTCATCGACGCGCCGCCGATGAACGCGGCGGCGATCGCCTCCAGTTCGAAGTTCAGACCGGCCTGCGGCGTGCCCGCGTTGAGCCGCGCCGCGTAGACGCAGCCCGCGAGGGCGGCGAGCACGCCCATGTTCACGAAGACCAGGAACGTGACCCGCCGGTCCTTCACCCCGGAGAGCATGGCCGCGGCCTTGTTCCCGCCGAGTGCGTAGACGTGGCGCCCGATCACCGCGTTGCGCATGACGTACCCGAGCGCCACGAGCAGCGCGCACATGACGAGCATGACGACGGGCACGCCGTGGAAGCTGGCGAGGGTGAGCGTGAACGCGACGACGGCCGCCGTCATCGCCGTGCACTTGAGCACCCACAGGCCGGTGGGCAGCGGGTCCACGTCGTACTCCGCCCGGCGCCGGCGGTCGCGCACCTCGCGCACGAGGAGCAGCACGACGGCGACGAGACCGAGGAGCAGCGTCGGGTTGTGGTACTGCGTGTAGGGGCCCATCTCGGGCAGGAAGCCCTTGGCGATGTTCTGGAAGCCGTCGGGGAACGGCGCCAGCGAGCGGCCCTCCAGGAAGATCTGGGTGAGTCCCCGGAAGAGCAGCATCCCGGCCAGCGTCACGATGAACGACGGGATGCCGAGATACGCGACGAAGTAACCCTGCCAGGCGCCGGCCGCCGCACCCACGAGCAGGGAGAGCGCCAGGGCCAGGACCCAGGGCACGTCGTGCCGGACCATCATGACCGCGGCCAGGGCGCCGACGAACGCGGCGAGCGAGCCGACGGACAGGTCGATGTGACCGGCGACGATCACGATCATCATGCCCATGGCAAGAATGAGGATGTAGCTGTTCTGCTGGATCAGGTTGGAGACGTTGTTCGGCAGGAGCAGCGTCCCGTCGGTCCAGATCTGGAAGAGCACGACGAGGAAGGCGAGCGCGACGAGCATGCCGTACTGGCGCATGTTCGCCCGCACTCCCGCGAGCAGCAGCGCGCCCGTGGACGGGCGGTCCGGCCGGCCGGCGAGTGCGGCCTCCGGTGCGGAAGGGGTCGTGGTGGTCATGTCGGAGCCTCAGCTTCCGCTCGTGGTAGGGGTCGGGGGCGCGGTCCTGGCCGGGGGCGGGCTCGGGTCGCTCGGGGTCATGTGGCGCATCAGGGACTCCTGGGTGGCGTCGGCACGGGCGACCTCGGCGGTGAGCCGTCCCTCGGCCATCGTGTAGATCCGGTCGCACATCCCCAGGAGCTCCGGCAGCTCCGAGGAGATCAGGAGCACGCCCCGCCCCTCGGCCGCGAGCCGGTCGATCACCGTGTAGATCTCGTACTTGGCGCCGACGTCGACGCCCCGGGTCGGCTCGTCGAGGATCAGCACCCGCGGATCGGCGTGGATCCACCGGCCGAGGACGACCTTCTGCTGGTTCCCGCCCGACAGCCGGCCCACCTCCTCCAGGACGGTGGGCGTCCTGATGTTCAGGCCGGCGCGGTAGTCCTCGGCCACCCGCCGCTCCTGGTGCTCGTCGACCACGCCGCGCCGCACCATCCGGCGCAGCGACGCCAGGGAGATGTTGCGGTGGACGGTGTCGACGAGGTTCAGCCCGTACCGCTTGCGGTCCTCGGTGACGTAGGCGAGGCCCGCCGCGATCGCGTCCGGGACGCTCGCGAGGCTCGCCTCCCGTCCGTCGACGGCCGCCGAGCCGGCCACGTGATGCCCGTAGGAGCGCCCGAAGAGCGACATCGCGAGCTCGGTCCGGCCCGCTCCCATCAGTCCCGCGATGCCGACGATCTCGCCCTTGCCCACGGTCAGGGACACGTCGTCGACGACGGTGCGCCGCCGGTCCGCGGGGTGGCGGACCGTCCAGCCGCGCACCCGCAGCGCCTCGCGGCCGGCGTCCTCGCCGTCGTAGGCGGTCCGCTCGGGGAAGCGCCGGTCGAGGGCCCGCCCCACCATGCCCTGGATGATGCGGTCCTCGGAGACGTCGGGCTCGGCGTCCGGGGTGGTGCGGACGGTGAGCGTCTCGACCGTGCGCCCGTCGCGGAGCACGGTCACGGTGTCGGCGACGCGCCGGATCTCGCCGAGCTTGTGGGAGATGAGGACGCACGCGATGCCCTGGTCGCGCAGTTCCAGGACGAGTCCGAGCAGGGCCGCGCTGTCGGCGTCGTTGAGCGCGGCCGTCGGCTCGTCCAGGATGAGCAGCCTGACCTCCTTGGCGAGCGCCTTCGCGATCTCCACCAACTGCTGCCCGCCGACGCCCAGTTCCGACACGGGCGTGCGCGGGTGCTCGCGCAGTCCGACACGCTTCATCAGCCGGGCCGCCTCCCGCAGGGTCGCCGGCCAGTCGACGACTCCGCGCCGGGAGCGCTCGTTCCCGAGGAAGATGTTCTCCGCGATCGACAGGTGCGGGACGAGCGCCAGCTCCTGATGGATGATCACGATGCCGTGGCGCTCGCCGTCCCGGATGTCGCGCAGGGCGAGGGGCCTGCCGTCGAAGCGGATCTCGCCCTCGTACGAACCGTGCGGGTGGACGCCGCTGAGCACCTTCATCAGCGTCGACTTGCCCGCGCCGTTCTCCCCGCACAGCGCGTGGATCTCCGAGGGCCGCACGGTCAGCCGTACGTCGCTGAGCGCGGTGACGCCCGGGAAGGTCTTGGTGATGCCGCGCATCTCGAGCACGGCCGGCCCGCTCACGAGAGCTGTCCTGCCGTGAAGTACCCCTCGCGCACGAGGAGTTGCGTGTTGGACTTGTCGATGCTGACCGGGTCGAGGAGGTACGCGGGCACGGTCTTCTTCCCGTTGTCGTAGTCCTTGACGTTGTTGACCTCGGGCTTGCGGCCGTTGAGGACCGCGTCGCCCATCGCCACCGCCCGGGCGGCGAGCTTCCGGGTGTCCTTGAACACGGTCTGGGTCTGCTCCCCGCGCATGATGGACTTCACCGAGGCGAGCTCGGCGTCCTGCCCCGTGACCACGGGCAGCGGATGGCCCGCCGTGCCGTAACCGGCGCTCCGCAGCGCGGAGATGATCCCGATGGAGATCCCGTCGTACGGCGAGAGGACCGCGTCGACGCTCTCCTCGCCGTAGTTCTTGCTGATGAGGTCGTCCATCCGCTTCTGCGCGGTGCCGCCGTCCCAGCGCAGCGTCGTCGCCTGGTTCATCCTGGTCTGCCCGCTGCGGACCACGAGCTGCCCGCTGTCGAGGTACGGCTGGAGCACCTTCATGGCGCCGTTCCAGAAGTAGCGGGTGTTGTTGTCGTCCGGGGAACCCGCGAACAGCTCGATGTCGTACGGCTTCCCGCCGGCCCTGCCGGGCGCGCCGAGCCGGAGGCGGTCGACGATGTACCGCGCCTGGAGCTCGCCGACCCGCTCGTTGTCGAAGGAGGCGTAGTAGTCGACGTTCCCGGTGCCCATGATGAGCCGGTCGTACGAGATCACGGGGATGCCCGCGTCGTGGGCCCGCTGGAGGACCTCGGTGAGCGCCGAGCCGTCGATCGCGGCGATCACCAGGAGCCGTCGGCCCTTGGTGATCATGTTCTCGATCTGGGCGATCTGGTTCTCGACCTTGTCGTCGCCGTACTGGAGATCGGTCTGGTAACCGGCCTTCTGGAACTGCTTCGCCATGTTCTCGCCGTCGGCGATCCAGCGCTCGGACGCCTTCGTCGGCATGGCGATCCCGATGGTGCCGCCCTTGCCCTTGTCGGGCTGGTAGCGGCTGCCGCCGCGGGCCTCCTGGCCGCATCCGGCGACGAGGGTGGTGAGCAGTGCGGCCGCCGCGGCGGCGCGCAGGGTGCGGGTGCGCATGGATCAGTTCCCTTCGGTCGCGGGGAAACGGCGGAGCTCGCCGGGCAGCCGGGAGCCGAGCGGGGACATGCCGCCGGCGGCGCCGTGCCGGGCCAGCAGATCGAGGACGAGCCGCCCGCGCCGCACGCGCTCGCGCGCCGTGGCGAGGGTGTGCTCGCGCAGATGGGCGCCGTACGGGTAGATCCCGGCCGAGCGGCTCAGACCGAACTTCAGGTAGAGCGGCGCTCCGCGGCGGATGAGCTCGGCGGCCTCGTACATGCGGACGTAGCCGCCGAGGTCGTCCGGCGCCTCCACGTAGAGGTCCATGGGCGCGCGGCTGGCCCGGCGGATCTCCGTGAGATGGGCGAGGGTCAGGTCGGAGGGCACGTTGAGCGAGTCGGCACCGAGCCGCTCGTACACCGCGTACGAGGCGGGGTTGACCGGGCCGATCAGCGCGGACACCTTGAACGTGGTGTCGGCGGGCAGCATGCCGGCCACGCGCAGCCGGTGCAGGGTCCACAGCACGCCCTCGTCGGCGACGAGCAGACAGCGGACCCCGAGCTCGGTGGCGCGCACGGCGTCCTCGACGCACCCCGCGAGCGCGTCGTGGCCGCGGGCCCTCAGACCCGCCCCGCCGGAATCGGTCCGCGTCGCGGCGCCGATGTCCCAGGAACCGCGCGGCCCGGTGAACAGGCAGAGTTCGACGCCGCGTTCGGCGCAGGCGTCGGCCATCTCGGTGATCTCGGCGTCGGTGAGCATCCACACGCCGCTGCCCTGGCTGATGCGGTGCACCGGCACGTCGAGCCGGGTGCTCTCCTTCAGGACCTCGGCGAGCGCCTCGGGGCCCTCGACGGACGGGATCTCCGTCCGCCAGGTCCCGCCGTCGGGAAAGCTGTGCGGCGAGGCGTCGGCGGGCTCGGGGGCGGCCACGGGATGGCCGATCCGCGCCAGCGCGGCGGCGCCGGGGAGGCGGGGTGGTGCGGGCAGAGCGGTCACGGAAGTCCTCTGTCTCTCTGTTCGATATCTCGGACGTCGTTCGTGAACGAGGGTGTGGGCCGGTGAGGGGGCCCGGAGAGGGCGCACCCCGGACCCCGGTGCGCCCGTCAGGGACGCAGCAGCACCTTGCCGGTCCCCGGATCGCCGCCGCCCACCAGGGCGAGGGCCTCCGCGAACCCTTCCAGCGGGAACTCGTGGCTGATCAGCGGTGCCGGATCGATCAGGCCGAGGCCGAACGCGCGCACCGCCTCCGACCAGTCGGCCGAGGAGGCCCCGAAGACGCTGCGCACCTCCAGCTGACTGAGCGAGAGGTGAACGGGATCGATGCCGACCGCCCCCGGCGTGAACATCCCCGTGAGCACCACCCGGCCGCCCCTGCGGGCGAGCAGGCACGAGGAAGCGGCCGTGGTCGGCGCGCCTGCCGTCTCCACCACCAGGTCGAAGCGGCCGTGGGCGGAGTGCTCCGCCTCCTTCGGGGTCAGCAGCTCGCCCGCCCCGTGCCGCAGCGCCTGTTCGCCCCGTGCGACCCGCGGCTCGACCACGGCCAGCACGGCGGGCGAGGAGGCGGCGAGCAGCTGTACGGCGAGCAGGCCGAGGGTGCCGGCGCCGACGACCGCGACCCGCATCCCGGGGCGCGGCCGCCCGGCCCGTACCGCCGCCGCGACCACCGCCGCCGGTTCGAGCAGTGCGGCGGCACGCAGATCGGCCCTGTCGGGCAGGAGGTGGAGCAGCCGCGCGGGCACGACCACGTGGTCGGCGAAGGCGCCGGGCTCGGTGAACCCGGTCTCCGCGTAGCCACCGGTGCACAGGCTGGTCTCGCCGCACCGGCACCGCTCGCAGCCGCCACAGCTGCGGAAGCCCTCCGCGACGGCCTTGCGGCCGGCCAGGGCGGGGTCGCCGCCGGGGCCGACGGCGTCGACGGTGCCCGACCACTCGTGGCCGGGCACCACCGGGTAGCGGACGTAGCCGCGGTCACGGTGGCCGTCGTACAGCTCGCGGTCGCTCAGGCAGATCCCGGCGGCGGCCACCCTCAGCCGCACCTCGCCGGGCCCCGGCTCGGGCACCTCGCGCTCCACCAGCCGGTGTTCACCGGGCGCGGAGACGAGCACCGCCCGGCTCACGCGCCCCGCCGACGTGCTCACTTGGGGGCCCTCCGCTCCCAGCCCTCGGCCCACAGGTCGAACCGGGCCCGCTGCTGCGGGAACTCGGCGGCGGCGTCCACGTCGAGCTCGACGCCGAGCCCCGGCGCGTGCGAGACCGCGAAGCAGCCCGTCTCCGGATCCACCCGGGGCGCCCCGCGCACGATCCCGGTGATCTCCGCGTCCGCGAAGTCGTTGAAGTGCTCCAGGATCTTGAAGTTCGGCGTGCAGGCGGCGAGTTGGAGGGAGGCGGCGGTCAGCACCGAGCCGCCCACGTTGTGCGGGGCCACCATCACGTAGTGGGTCTCCGCCGTGGCGGCGAGCTTGCGGGTCTCCAGGATGCCGCCGATGTGTCCGAGGTCCGGCTGGATGACGTCCGCCGCCTGCGACTCGAACAGCTCGCGGAACTCGATCCGGTCGTGGATCCGCTCCCCGGTCGCGATCGGCAGGTCCACCTTGTCGGCGACCTTCCTCAGCGCCTTGAGGTTCTCCGGCGGCACCGGCTCCTCCAGCCAGGCCGGCCGGAACGGGGCCAGCTCGCGCGCGAGCCGTACCGCCGTCGCGGGGGAGAAGCGCCCGTGCATCTCCAGCATCAGCTCGGTGTCCGGACCGATCGCGTCGCGGACCGCCTCGATGAGGGACACCGCGTACCGCGAGCGCTCGGCGTCCAGTTCGAGGTGGCCGTTGCCGAACGGGTCGATCTTCAGGGCCCGGTAGCCGCGCGCCACGACCTCCTGGGCCGCCTTGTGGTAGGCCTCCGGGGTGCGCTCGGTGGTGTACCAGCCGTTCGCGTACGCCTTGACGCGGTCCGTCACGCTGCCGCCGAGCAGCTGCCACACCGGCACGCCCAGCGCCTTGCCCTTGATGTCCCAGCACGCCATCTCCACCACGGCGATGCCCGACATCACGATCTCGCCCGCACGGCCGTAGTCGCCGTACTTCATCCGGCGGACCAGGTCCTCGACCGCGAACGGGTCGGAACCGGCGATGTGGTTGGCCTCCGCCTCGCGCAGATAGCCGAGGAGTGCGTCGGTATGACCGAGCATGCGGGTCTCGCCGACGCCCGTCAGGCCCTCGTCGGTGTGGACGAGGACGTAGGTGAGGTTGCGCCAGGGGGTTCCGACGACATGAGTGGTGATGCCCGTGATGCGCACGGCAGCTACTCTCCCAGGGTGATGTTCGAGATTTCGTCACACGTTCGAAATGGTGGCGTGACCGTATGCAGCTCTTCCCGGGGTGTCAATGGTCCGCGCGACCGTTGCCCGGTGAACCCCGGTCCGGCTAGCCTCAGTTCGTCATACCGACCAATGGTCGGGATATCGAACGAACAGAGGGGGCGGGTGACGGTCATGGGACGTCTCGTACCTGCGGTGACCAGAGCTTTCGACATTCTCGAGCTCTTCCTGCACAGCGACGACACACTCTCCGCGCCCGAGATCACCCGGCGACTCGGGCTGCCGCGCACCACCACCCACGAACTGCTCACCACCCTGGCGGCCCGCCACTACCTCACCCCGGTCCCCGGGCAGCCGGGCCGCTACCGCCTCGGCGTCCGCACCCACCAGCTCGGCAGCCGCTACGCCGAACAGCTCGACCTCGCCGCCGAGGGGCGGCAGGTCGCCCACGAGATCGCCCAGACCTGCGACGAGACCGTCCACGTCGCCGTCCTGGAGGACCTGGACGTCATCTACATCGCCAAGGTCGACTCCACCCACGCCGTCCGCATGGTCTCCGCCGCCGGCCGGCGCCTGCCCGCCCACTGCACCTCCGTCGGCAAGATGCTGCTCGCCTCCCTGCCCGAGGCCGAGTTCGAGGCGCGCGTGGACGGACGCGAGCTCGCCGCCATGACCCCGCGCAGCATCACCGACCCCGAGGCCCTGCGCGCCGAACTGGCCGGGATCCGCGCCCGCGGCGCCGCCACCGAACACCGCGAGTCCAACCCCGACGTCTCCTGCGTCGCCGCCCCCGTACGCGACGGCTCCGGGCAGGTCGTCGCCGCCCTGTCGATCTCCGTGCCCGTCATCCGCTGGAGCGAGGAGCGCGAGGCCGAACTCGCCGCGCTCGCCGCCAAGGGCGCCGCCGACCTCTCCGTACGCCTCGGCCACCGGGGCGGGACGCGATGACCGCCGAGGTCGCCGTACGGGCCGACGACACCCTCGGCGAGGGCCCCACCTGGGACGCGGCCGGCTCGCGGCTCGTCTGGGTCGACATCCTCGGCGCACGCGTCCACACCCACGACCCGGCCACCGGCAGCCACGACGTCACGCCCGTGGGCCAGCACGTCGGCGCCGCGAAACCCCGCGCGGGCGGCGGACTCGTCGTCAACCTCCGGGACGGCGTCGGCCGCTACGACCCCGACGGCACCTTCTCCTGGCTGCACCACGACCCCGTGCCGGGACGCCGCGGCAACGACGCGGCCGTCGCCCCCGACGGCAGCCTGTGGGCCGGAAGCATGCGCTACGACGAGGCGGAAGGCGGCGGCAGCCTCCTCCGGATCGCCCCCGACGGCAGTGCCACACCGCTCCTCGACCGGGTGACCATCAGCAACGGCATCGGCTGGAGCCCCGCCGACCCCGGCCTCGCCTACTACGTCGACAGTCCCACCCGCCGCATCGACACCCTCCGCGTCGAGGACGGCCGCGTCGTCGACCGCCGCCCCTTCGCGACCGTCGGACCCGGCGCGGGCGTCCCCGACGGACTCACCGTGGACGCCGAGGGCTGCGTCTGGATCGCCCTGTGGGACGGCGGCGGCCTCCACCGATACACGCCGGCCGGCGCACTGGAGCGGGTCGTCCCGCTGCCCGTGCGCCGGCCGACCGCCTGCGCCTTCGGCGGCCCGGGCCTGCGTGACCTGTACGTCACGACCGCCCGCACCGGTCTCGCCGACCCGGAACCGCTCGCCGGGTCCCTGCTCGTCCTGCCCGACGCGGGGGAGGGACTGCCGGCGACGCCGTTCGCCGGCTGACCACCGGCGAACGGGCTCAGTTCATCGTCGAGCCGATCGTCGTCGACCCCGTCGTCAGGAACGTCGTCGCCGGCAGCGAACCGTCCGCCTTCCGGGCTCCGTAGGCGGTGGCCGGGTCGGTGGAGACGAAGGCCGGCGTGGCGACACCGGAGTCCCAGTTGTTGCCCTGCGAGACCACCGACGACCCCTTGCTGACCAGGCCCGAGCCGTTGGACACGGCCAGGTTCCTGCCGAGCCGGGCCGCGCCGGTCGCGAAGTAGTGGCCCCACTTGCCGTTCGCGTACGAGGTCGTGCGATTGATCGCGATGGCGCCCTTGTTGCTGTTCTCGGTGAAGCCGTTGCCCGCGTTGGACCACGCCGCCGAGTTGTTGACGACATGGGCGACGACCTCGCCGTCGCCGCCGAGCTTGTAGCCGTTGCCGTCGCCCGCGAACGCGGAGTCCGACCAGCGGTTCCGCCCGTTGCCCCAGGCCCAGGTGTGCTCGATCGTCAGCGGCGAGGACCACGACCACAGGTCGACGCCGTCGTCGGAGTTGTCGAACAGCCGGGCCCCGGTGATCAGGTTGCCCGTGCCCGAGCCGAACTTGACGGCGAGACCGTCGGCGTTCTCGCCGTGGCCGGCCCGGTCGTAGTGGCCGTACGAGTCCAGGTTCCGCACGGTGTTGCCGTTGGTGTCGTTCCCGGTCAGCGTGAAGCCGGAGTCGCCGCCGTTCCTCGTCGTGATCGTGTTCCAGACGGTGCCGGTGCAGGAGGTGCACACGACCGCGCTGTCGGGCGAGTTCTGGAAGGTCAGCCTGGAGACCGTCCAGTAGTCGGCGGTCAGCTTGAAGATCCACGAACCGGACGGAAGGTTCGAGCCGTCGATCGTGACCTTCTCCGAGCCGTACGGCTCCAGCCGGATCGGTGCGGAGGCGGTGCCGTCGGCCGTGGACTGGAGGGTGGCGGTCGGGTAGTAGGTGCCGCCGCGGACCTGGATGACCGTGCCGGCGGTCGCGTTCCTGATCGCGTGGGAGAGGTCGGTGGCGTTCGACACCACGACGGTCGCGGCCCGGGCCGGCGCGGCGGTGAGGACGCCGAGTCCGGCGGTCGCGGCGAGGACGGACAGGGCGGCGGCGGTGGTGCGGACGGTGCTCTTGACGGTGGTACGAGACATGCGTGCGGCTCGCTCTCGTGAGGGGGATCGTCAGGGGCGGCGCGTGGGGTGGCGGTCAGGGGCAGCGGGTCGTGCGGGGGTCCCAGTCCCCGAGGTACGCGGCCCGCGTGGCGGTCGTGGCCTGGTCGGGGGCGAGCTGCGGGCGGTTCTCCGGGACGGTGATCCGGGCGCCGGGCCCGGTGTTGCGGAACTCGGCGAAGCGCTGCTGCTGCCACGGGTGGGCGTCGCGCATGTTGGCGTACGGCGCCACCGCGTCGGTCCCGGCGGCGAGCACGCTCTCCCGCACCACCAGCGACGGCCACGCCGTCGGGTCCGAGCCGGGCACCCACGGCCGGGCCAGCTTGTAGTGGCCGTCCGGAGCCTCGCTCGTCACCCGGCAGCGGGCGGCGAGGAAGCCGTAGGGGTTGGCGCGCGCGGTCGACGGGGCGAAGACGAAGCCCAGCGGCGCGTCGGTCCGGTCCTCCCGCAGCAGCGTGTGGAAGCGGCAGTGCTCGAAGACCGCGACGGCCCGTCCGAAGACGAAGTCCACGTCGCCCTCGACGTGACAGTGCGCGAAGTACTGCCGGGCGAAGTGGTCCAGCGCCATCGAGTCGGCGTACAGGGTGTCCTGGTGGCCGAGGAAGCGGCAGTGCCAGAACGCCGAGCGGTCGCCCTGCACCTTGAGCGCGACGGCCTGCGTCCCCGGGTTGCCCGGCAGGTCGCCGCGCAGGAAGTCGTTGGCGAAGGTCACCCAGTGCGCGGTGAAACCGTCGGCCTGCACGGTCGTGGTCGCCGAGCCGGTCGTCCCGTACGGGGTGCCGTCGGGGCGCGGGGTGCCGGCCGCGTTGTCGTACACGACCACGACGTCCGCGGCGTCCTCGCTCGCGCCGATCCACGTCATGCCGGTGCGGGCGGCACTCACGGAGACGGTCTCGCGGTACGTGCCCGGCGCCAGGACCAGCGTCCAGCCGGAGCCGCCGGCGGCCGAGACCGCGGCCCGCACGCTCATGTGGTCGCCGAGGCCGCCCGGATGGACGTACAGGGTGCGCGGGGTGAGCCGGGCCGCGGGCGAGCCGAACCGGCCGAACGGGCCGGCGGCTTCCGCCGCCCGGGCGGCGGCGGGCACCGCGAGGCCGAGCATCGCGCCCGCACCCGTGGCGAGCAGGGCACGGCGGCTGAACGAAGGCATGACGGAGCTCCTTGCGCAGGGGAAAGGATGGGGAACGCCGGTGCGGGGCCACCGGGGCCAGATGACGGCGGCACCGCACCGGCCGTACGGGGCCGCACCGGCACCGCGCGGCCGACCGGCGTCCAGGGCCGCATCGGCCGAACGGGCTGGTGCGCCGGCTCAGTGCAGCGAGCGGCCCGCGCCCGCGCGGTGGTCGACCAGGCCCGGCACCGCCTCCGGCACGTCGACCCGGGCCCGCAGCACCGGCGTCCAGCCCGCGTCCGCGCGCAGCGCCTCGCCCGGGAACTCGGCGTTGTGCACGGCGAGCAGATCGACCGGCCGCCCGTTGACCAGGTTGTCGGCCGTGGAGACCGGAGCGTCCTTCCACTTCTTGAGGATCCGCCCGGCCGACACCCCCTCGGCCAGCGTGAACGCGTTCTTCTCGGCGACGAGCTGGGACTCCTGGCCGACGCCAAGCGAGTACGCGTACGCCGAACCCGGCACCACGAAGTGGTTGTTGTACGCGTCGACCTTCCCGAACCGCACCCGGGGCGCCCGCTCTACGACGTTCCGGAACAGGTTGTGGTGCAGGGTGACCCGCAGCTTCCCGCGGTCGGTCGCGCCCGCGCCGTCGCTGTTGCCGATCATCAGCGTCTTGTCGTGGTCGGCGAACACGTTCCACGACACCGTCACCAGGTCCGCGCCGCGCACCACGTCCAGCTCGCCGTCGTGCTGCTGGTACAGCTCCCCGTAGTACGACGGCAGCGAGGAGTCCGGGTGGGCGCCGTCGGTGAACGTGTTGTGGTCGATCCACACGTGCGTGGCGCCGTAGACCACCGCAGAGTCGTACTCGGAGTTCCACGCGCCCGTGGCCCCGTCCGTCGGATCCCACTGCGGGAAGCAGTCCAGCGGGCTCTCCAGGGTGAGGTTGCGCACGATGACGTTGTCGACGCCCGTGATCTGCAGGCTGCCGCCGGTGATCCCCGCGGTGCTCCCGACGCCGATGATCGTCGTGTTGGCCGGCACCTTCACCTTGACGGCCTTGCTCTGGTTCGCGGCGGACGCCGCGCGCAGGTCCTCCTGCGGGCCGCTGACCTCCTTGTCGTAGCCCCAGACCTTCGGGTCGTACGCGGCGAGGTACGCGTCGAAGTCGTAGCCGGGCGCGGCGAACGCCCCGCAGCCGGCGGCGGTCGCGTTCAGCCTGCCGACCACGCGGACGATCCTCGGCTCGGTGCCCGGCGCTTCGAGCGCCCTGCGGAACCCCTCCCAGGTGGAGACGGTGAACACGCGGGAGGCGTCGGCGGCCGCGCCGCCGGTCGTGCCCGTGCCGTCGGACGCCCAGCCGTCCCCCGCGGCCAGTGCCCGGCGGGCCGGGTCGGGGACCGCCTCGGCGGTGACCGCCGGGCCGGTGATGCCCAGGACGAGCGCGGCCGCGGCCGCCGTCCCCAGGGTGCGTCGGGTCATGCTCCGGTCTCCTCCGAATCGGGCCAGGTGATCCACCCGGCGGGTATCTCCTCGTCCAGGCGGCGCGTCTCGTACGGCGCGAGCACCCGGGTGCGCAGCAGCTCCCGCGTGACCAGACGGGCCACGGCGATCGCTCCCGGCGGGTTGAAGTGCGTGTTGTCCTGCTCGGCCGGCGTCCAGTTGAAGTACGTCTTCGTCGCCTCGGGACCGAGCTCCTGCCACAGCGCGAGCGACAGCGCCTCGACGTCGAGCAGCGGTACGTCCTCGCGCGCGGCCAGGTCCCGCATCGCCGCCGGGTACTCGCCCAGGCTCCGCAGGGCCGTTCCGGCCGCGTCGAAGCGGCGCCGTTCGACCGAGGTGGCGAGCACGGGCAGGGCCCCGCGGTCCCGGGCGGCTGTGACGAAGACCCGCAGGTTGTCCTGGTACGTCGTCCACGGATCCGTACCGCGGGCCGGGTCCGTGACCTTCTGGTCGTTGTGGCCGAACTGGACGAGCAGCACGTCCCCGGGCCGGAGGGCGGCCAGGATCGGTTCGAGCCGCCCCTCGGCGAGGAAGCTCCTGGTGCTGCGGCCGTTGACGGCGTGGTTGGCCACGCCGACGTCCTTGTGCAGGAAGAAGGGCAGGGCCATGCCCCAGCCGGTCTCGGGCGCGGCGTCGGCGTACTTCCGCGCGGCGGTGGAGTCGCCGGCGATGTGGAGGGCGCGCATACGGGTCCCCTTCGAGGCCGGGACGGCGACCGGGGCCGGGACCGGGGCACTGGCGGCGGCCGCCGTCCCGGCCGGGGCGAGCGCGAGGCCCGCCCCGGCCGTGAGCAGCCCGCGCCGGGTCAGGTTCACCGGCCGCGGCTCTTCCACTCGGACTGCGCCTCGTTCAGCTGCTCGGCGAGGTCGTCGAGGAAGTCCTTCGCGGACATCGTGCCGAGCAGCACCTTCTGGAAGGCGGGCTCGTTGTCGGCCTTGGAGATGGTGTTCCAGTCCGGCAGGTAGTACGGCAGCTGCACGATGGTGGTCCTGCCGCTGAACAGCGCCTCGGCGGCGAGCCGCGTCGGCTCGGACTTCCGGATCCAGGCGTCCTGCGCGGCCTCCGTGTTCGACGGGATCGCGCCGGCCGACTCGTTCCACTTGCTGTTGGCCTCGTGGGAGGCGGCGAACTCGATGAACCTCCAGGCCGCCGCCTTGTTCCTGCTGGACGAGAAGAGACCGAGCCCGTCGACCGGGTTGGACACCTGCACGCGGGTGCCGTCGTCCTTCGTCGGGTTCGGGATGCCCCGGAACTTCTCCGTGCCGAGGGCCTTCACGTGGTCCTGGTAGGAGCCGAGGTTGTGGTTGAGCATGCCGATCTGGCCGCTGTCCCACTGCGCGACCATCTTCGTGAAGTCGTTGTTGACGTCGGCCGCCGGAGTGGTCTTCTTGAACAGGCCCGCGTACTTCTCCAGGGCGGCCACGTTCGCCGGGTCGTTGACCGTGGTCCTGTCGCCGTTCCAGAAGCTCGTGACGCCGCTCTGGCCGTACATCGCGTCCAGGGCCTGGGCGACGGATCCGGCGCCGCCGCGGATCGTGTAGCCGAAACGGTTGTTCTTCTGGTCGGTCAGCTTCTCGGCGGCGGTGTAGAACGCCGACCAGGTCGTGGGCTCCTGGAGGCCCGCGGCCTTGAACAGGTCGGTGCGGTAGTAGAGGACGCCGTTGTTGGCGGACGTGGGGACGGTGAAGAGCTTCCCCTGACCGCCGGCCGACCTCACGCTCTCGACCATGCCCGCGTTCAGCTTCCCCTTGAGCGGGCTCGCGTCGATCCGCGCGTCGAGGGGTTCGAGGGCGTTCTGCGCGGCGATCCCGGCGAGCATGGCCGCGCCGACACCGCCGACGTCCGGGAGCCCGCCGCCCTGGATGGCGGTGTCGTACTTGGACTGCACCTCCTTCGAGGCGATCCCGACGTACTTCACCTTGACGTCGGGGTTCGCCTTCTCGAAGTCGGCGATGATCTCCTTCCAGATGTCGGTGCGGACACCGCCGTTGTTGTCCCAGAAGGTGATCTCGCCCTTGCCCGAACCCTCGGAGCCCTTGTCGCCCGCGGCACCGCTGCCGTCGTCGCCGCAGGCGGAGACGGTCAGCGCGAGCACGGTGGTCAGGGCCAGGGCGCAGACGGCTCTGCGCCGCCCGCCTCGGAAGACGTTCATCGTCGGCTCTCTTCTCTCGGGGGAATCTCTGGGGGGAATCTCTCGGGGGGAACTGGAGGTGATGCGATGTGGGGGATCAAGGAGTGACGCGGAAGTCGGTGAACAGGGCCGTCCCGGCATGGCCCGCGCCCTGCGGCGCCGCGGCGAACAGACCGAGCAGCGCCCCGACCCACCGCCAGGGCGTGGCGGCGAATTCCTGTCCGAGCGGAACGAATTCCCCGCCGCCACCGGTGTCGGCGGAGAACCTGCAGCGGGCGTCGGCGGTCAGCTCGATCCGCAGGGTCGCCCGCCCCTCCGGCGCGGCCCGGGACCGCGCCGCGTCCCGCTCCCGGTCGGCGCCCGCCGGCGCGAACCGGTGGACGAGCCGGACCCGGCCGTCACCCTCGCGGGCGAGCCCGACCCAGCTGTACGCGTCGCCGAGGACGACGAGGCCCGCCCTGGCCCCGGACGCCACCTCGGGGCCGTCGAGGCGCAGGTCCACCTCGACGGTGCAGGCCCGGGCCGGCATCCGCTGCGTGAGGACCTGCGGCAGCACCCGCAGGTCGTCGAGGAGCGCGGTACGCCCGCAGGTCAGCCGCAGCCCGTCGGCGGAGTGACGGACCGTCCAGCCCTCCGCCGGGTTGGCCGTCCACTGCCACTGCCGGCCGAACCGCCCGCCGGGGAACCGGTCGTCGTGCCCGGGCGCCGACGGCGGCTGCGCCGGCAGGTCCGGCTTGGCGTGCTCCAGGACGGGCTGCCCGTCGCGGCCGAGCACCGGCCAGCCGTCCGCGTCCCAGCGCATCGGCTGGAGGTGGACCACCCGTCCGTGCGCGCCCCGCTGCTGGAAGTGCAGGAACCAGTCCTCGCCGCGCGCGGTGCGCACCCAGCCGCCCTGGTGGGGCCCGTTGACCGGGGTGTCGCCCTGCGCGAGGACGACCCGCTCCTCGTACGGGCCGGTGAACGACCGGGAGCGGAAGGCGCCCTGCCAGCCGGTGGCCACGCCGCCCGCCGGCGCGAGGATCCAGAACCAGCCGTCGTGCCGGTACAGCTTGGGCCCCTCCAGGGTGAACCAGCCCGGAAGCGCGTCCGCGTCGACGAGCGTCGTGCCGTCGTCGAGCAGTCGGGTGCCGTCCGGGCTCATCCGGTGACCGGTGAGCCGGTTGTTGAAGCCCGCCCTGGACCGGGCCCAGGCGTGCACCAGATACGCCTCGCCGGTCTCCTCGTCCCACAGCGGGCACGCGTCGATCAGGCCGCGGCCCGCCTTCACCAGGTGCGGCTCGGTCCACGGGCCGCGCACGGCGGGCGCGTTGACCTGGAACACCCCGTGGTCGGGGTCACCCCAGAAGATCCAGAAGCGCCCGTCGTGACGGCGCAGCGAGGGCGCCCACACCCCGGCGTCGTGCCGGGGCACCCCGAACGCCGCCTCCGGCCGCAGCCGGTCGAGCGCGTGTCCGACCAGGGTCCAGTTCACGAGGTCGCGCGAGTGGAGCAGCGGCAGCCCGGGAACGCGGCCGAAGCTCGACGCGGTCAGGTAGAAGTCGTCCCCGACCCGCAGCACGTCCGGGTCGGACCAGTCGGCCGCGAGCACCGGATTGCGGTAGGTGCCGTCGCCCAGGTCCCCGGTCGGCGCACGCGTCACGTCGTACGGCGGCGTCATGACGTCACCGCCTCGCGGACCAGGGCCGCGGCCCGGGCCCGGTCCAGCCGGCCGTCGGCGACCACGGTCACCACCCGCCGTACCGCCGTGCCTCCGGCCGGGATCTCCAGCCGCCGCTCGTGCGCGAGGGAGGAGCCGACGCCCGGATACTCGGCGGCGCGGACGAACCACGGATCGCTCCGGGTCTCCTCGTCCGCTCCCGCGAACACCAGCGTCCAGCCCTGACCGGCCAGGGCGACCCAGTCGCCGCGCCCCCCGTGCACGGCGGCCTCGCCGTCCCCGGCCGCGCCGAACACGTGCGGCGCCGCGGGCTCCTTGGGCGCGCGCCAGAAGAAGCCTCCGTACGCGGCTCCCGGCCGCCCGTTGGTCGCCGGGCTGCCGATCGACACGCCCGCCCCGGTGGCGTCGGTCAGCGCGAACGCCACGTCGAGCGCCCAGGCCGTCTTGGCGAGCGCGCGGACCCGCAGGGTTCTTTCCTCTCGGAGAACAACTCCGCCTCCGGCCGTCCAGCTCAGCTCCTCGGTGAAACCGTCGGGGCCGAGCCGGCCGAAGCGCTCGTGCCGCTGCGTGCCGTGGTTGGCGAGCTCGGTCGGCCCCTGGTCGCGGACGAAGGTCCGCCCGCCCCAGAAGTTGTGCCCCGCCACATCGGGCACGGCGACCGAGACCCCCAGGTGGTGCGGGTGGTCGGCGGGCAGCAACTCGCTGACCCGCACGCCCGCCAGGGTCGTCACCGGGTGCAGGTACGGGCGGGGCGCGTGGCGCGCGGAGAGGTCGGGCCGGGTCGTGTACGAGGCGACCGGCCGGCCGGCGACCCGCAGCTCCAGCACCTCCGGCCCGCTCGTCGCCGCGGCCCCCGGTCCGCCCGCCCGCGTCACCCCACGTCCGTTCATCGGACGGCCTCCCGGGCCAGGAGCGCCCACGGGGCGCCGAGTTCGGAGTACAGCCGCAGCGTCTCGGCGCTCTCCGCCACCAGCCGGTCGATGCCGGGCACCGAACGGCGCGGCCCGCCCTCGCCCCGTACCGTCCGCCGGTACTCCTCGGGCAGTTCCACCGGATCGGGCGCGCACCGCACCGCCTCCACCACCCGCATGAACGCGCCCGTCGCCTCCGGCGGGACCAGCAGCGGCGCGCCCTCCGTCAGGTGCGCGACCAGGTTCTCCAGGAGGCCGGTCCGGCCGTAGACGGTCTCCACCGGGCCGTGGCCCGCCCGCTGCAGCAGCACCCGGTCCTGCTTGTACCAGAAGGTGATCCGGCCCCGGCTGCCGTGCACCACCACGTACGGCTCGGAGGCCCGCTCCGCGCAGAGCGTCGCCGCGACCGTCACCTGCGGACCGGCCGCCGTGACGATCCGCACGCAGGACGTGTCGTCGGACTCGATCCGGTGGGCGCGCAGCAGCTCCGTCTCGATGTGCGCGACGTCCTCGGCGCCCGGAGCCCCGGCGAGCGCGAGCGCCGTGGCGACCGCGTGCGCCAGCGGGTTGGTCAGTGCCCCGTCGACCACGTCGACGCCGTCGAGCCGCCTCCGGCCCGCCCACGGCGCGCGCCGGAAGTACGCCTCGTCGCGCACCCACGCGCCGGCGCCGCCGACGCCCAGGAGCTCGCCGATCACCCCGTCCGCGATCAGCGCGCGGATCGCGGGCACGGCGTGCGAGCCGAGCGACTGGAACCCGATCTGGCAGGCCGCCCCGGCCGCCGCCACGCCCTCCGCCATCCGGCGGAACTCCGCGTACGACGGCGCCGGCGGCTTCTCCAGGAGCAGGTGCGCGCCGTGACGCGCGGCCGTCAGGGCCAGCTCGGTGTGGGTGGCGATGGGCGTGCAGACGACGGCGATCCGCGCGCCCGTCCCGGAGATCAGCGCGCCGAGGTCGGAGGACTGCCGGGGCGCGTCGAAGCCCGCGAGTTCGTCGGCGTCGAGCGGGCCGAGCTCGCAGACCCCTGCGAGCCGGACGAGGCCCTCGCGTTCCAGGCCGCGCAGACGGTCCAGGTGCCAGCGGCCGTGGCCGCGGGCTCCCGCGAGGACGACGGGCACGGGCGTGCCGAGCGGGCTCATCCCTTCACCGCCCCGGCGCTGAATCCGGTGACGAGCCACTTCTGGATGAACGCGAACACGAGCACCACCGGCACCGCCGCGATCACCCCGCCCGCCGCGAGCGCCCCGAGGTCCACGCTGTCCGCGCCCATGAGGGTGTTGAGCCCGACCGGGATGGTCTGCTTCTCCTGGCTGCTGAGGAACATCAGCGCGAAGAGGAAGTGGTTCCAGGCGTGGACGAAGGCGAAGGAGCCGACGGCCACGAGCCCGGGCCGCAGCAGCGGAAGGACCACGACGCGGAAGGCCCGGAACCGCCCGCAGCCGTCGACCCAGGCGGCCTCCTCCAGCGAGTACGGCACGTTCCTGATGAAGCCGCTGATGAGGATCATCGACAGCGGAAGCTGGAAGACGGTCTCCGCGATGACGACGCTGCCCAGCGAGTTGATCATCCGCAGCCCGGCGAAGATCTGGAACAGCGGCACGAGCAGCAGCGCGCCCGGCACGAACTGCGAGCACAGCAGGGCCAGCATGAAGCCCTTCTTGAACCGGAAGTCGAAGCGTGCCAGCGCGTATCCGCCGGCGAGCGCCACCACGGTGGTGGTGACCAGGGTGGCCAGGGCGATCAGCAGGCTGTTCTGGAAGAAGACGGCGAAGCCGCGCTCGCTCCACACCTTCTGGAAGTGCTCGCCCGTCATCGGCCACGGCACGAGCGAGGTGGAGCCGGCCGGCCGCACCGCGAAGAGCAGGATCCAGTAGAACGGCACCAGCGTGAACAGGAGATACGCTCCGAGCGGAAGGTATATCTGCCAGCGCGGCACCTCGTCCCACGCGCGCCGCCGCCGGCGGCGGGCTCCGGGCCCGGCGTCCGTACCGGCCGGCCGGACCTCGATCCTTTCGAGGACGGTCATCGGTTCTCGCCTCCGAACTTGCTCAGGCGCAGATACACCGTCGAGCAGAAGAGAAGGATCACGAACGCCACCGTCGTGAGCGCGGAGGCGTAGCCGAAGTCATGGGCGTCGACGCTGGTCCGCGCGATGTACAGGGGCAGCGTGGTCGTCTCGCCGGCGGGACCGCCGCCGGTCAGGGTGTACAGCAGGTCGACGTTGTTGAACTCCCACACCGCGCGCAGCAGCGTGGACAGCACGATCGCGTCCCTGAGGTGGGGCAGCGTGATGTGCAGGAACTGCCGCACCCGGCCGGCCCCGTCGACCTCCGCCGCCTCGTACAGGTCCTTGGGGATCGACTGGAGGTCGGCCAGGATGAGGATGGCGAAGAAGGGCACCCCGCGCCACAGTTCGGCCAGCACGGCCGCCGGGAAGACCGTGGCGGTGTCGGAGAGCAGCGAGGTGCCGTACTCGCCGACGCCCGCGTCGGCCAGGTAACGGGTGATCCCGGTCTGGGAGTTGTAGAGCAGCACCCAGATCGCCGACGTCAGCACGCCGGACACGGCCCACGGCGAGAAGACCAGGGCCCGGCCGAGCGCCCGTCCCACGAAGGTCTGGTTGACGATCAGCGCGAGCGCGAGGCCCAGGAGCAGCTGGAGCGCCACCTCGACCACGACCCACTTCAGGCTGAAGGTGAGGGTGTCCCAGAACTGCGGGTCCTCGGTGAAGACGCGGGTGAAGTTGTCGAGGCCCGCGAAGCCGTTGCGCCACGGCTTGGTCGGATTGTGGTCGCGCAGGCTGTAGTAGAAGACGCTGAGCACCGGGTACGCGATGAAGCCCAGCATCAGCAGGGCGGCCGGGCCGATCAGCAGGTACGGCAGTCGACGGGGGGTGGCGCCCGTGCGGCGGCGGCGCGCCGCCGGGGCGGCGGGCGCCCCGGCCTTCGGGGGCGAGGGGGTCACGGCTGTGGCCATGACGGCGGCTCCGTTCTGGGACGTCAAGCGCTTCGCAGACGATGTTCGGTATCTCGGACGAGGTGTGCGGCAGCGAGCCGCCGCCGGGTACGGTCCCGGGCCCAGGGCACGTCGGCGGATCAGGGCCGGACAGGACCTAGCCGGCGTACGGATCGGGCGTGGTCCCCGGCCGGGCCAGGAACGCGAAGTCGCAGCCCGTGTCCGCCTGGGTGATCTGCTCGCTGTACAGGGCGCCGTAGCCCCGCTCGTAACGGGCCGGCGGCGGTGTCCACGCCGCCCTCCGGCGCGCCAGCTCGGCCTCGTCCACGTCGAGACGGAGGGTCCGTGCCCCGACGTCCAGCGTGATCGAGTCGCCGGTGCGCACCAGCGCGAGCGGCCCGCCGACGTACGACTCGGGCGCCACGTGGAGCACGCACGCGCCGTAACTCGTGCCGCTCATCCGGGCGTCGGAGATCCGCACCATGTCCCGCACCCCCTGCTCCAGGAGGTACTTCGGGATCGGCAGCATCCCGTACTCCGGCATCCCCGGGCCGCCCTTCGGTCCGGCGCCGCGCAGCACGAGCACATGGTCGGCCGTGATGCCGAGCGCCGGGTCGTCGATCGTCCGCTGCAGCGTGCGGTAGTCGTCGAAGACGACGGCGGGACCCGTGTGCTTCAGCAGCCGGGACTCGGCCGCGATGTGCTTGATGACCGCCCCGTCCGGACACAGGTTGCCGCGCAGCACCGCCACGCCGCCCTCGTCCGCCAGCGGACGCTCCCGCGGCCTGATCACCTCGTCGTCGTGCACGAGGGCACCCGCCAGCTGTTCGCGCAGCGTCGGGTGGGAGACCGTGGGCCGGTCCAGGTGCAGCAGGTCCGTCAGCCGGGACAGGAAGCCGGGCATCCCGCCGGCGAAGTGGAAGTCCTCCATGAGGAACCGTCCGCCCGGCCGCAGGTTCGCGAGCACCGGAACCGTCCGCGCGATCCGGTCGAAGTCGTCCAGCGTCAGCCGCACCCCGGACCGCCCGGCCATCGCGATCAGATGGATCACGGCGTTGGTCGAACCGCCCAGCGCGAGCACCGCGGCGACCGCGTCCTCGTACGCCTCCCGCGTCAGGATCCGCGAGAGCCGCAGGTCCTCGCGCACCAGCTCCACGATCCGCCGCCCGGACGCCGCGGCCATCCGCTCGTGTCCCGAGTCCACCGCCGGGATCGACGAGGCACCCGGCACGGTCACGCCCAGCGTCTCCGCCGCGGCCGTCAGCGTCGAGGCCGTACCCATCGTCATGCAGTGCCCGGGGGAGCGGGCGAGGCCGTTCTCCAGCTCCGCCATCTCGCGGTCGCCGATCAGCCCGGCCCGCTTGTCGTCCCAGTACTTCCACATGTCGGTGCCCGAACCGAGCGTCTCGCCCCGCCAGTGCCCCGGCAGCATCGGACCGGCCGGCACGAACACCGTCGGCAGGTCCACCGAGGCCGCGCCCATCAGCAGCGCCGGCGTCGACTTGTCGCAGCCGCCCATCAGGACCGCGCCGTCCACCGGGTACGAGCGCAGCAACTCCTCCGTCTCCAGGGCGAGAAGATTGCGGTAGAGCATCGGTGTCGGCTTCTGGAAGGTCTCCGACAGCGTCGAGACCGGGAACTCCAGCGGGAACCCGCCCGCCTGCCACACGCCCCGCTTCACCGCCTGCGCACGGTCGCGCAGATGCGTGTGACACGGATTGATGTCCGACCAGGTGTTCAGGACGGCGATCACCGGCTTGCCCAGGTGCTCCTCGGGCAGATAGCCGAGCTGCCTCGTACGGGCCCGGTGGCTGAAGGACCGCAGCCCGTCCGTGCCGTACCACTGGTGGCTGCGCAGCTCCTCGGGGCGGCGGCTCATACCGGCCACCCGGCGGCTATCGCGGCGACCTCGGCCCGAGCGGCCTCGGGCAGTTCACGGCTCGGCGGCCGGATGTCGCGCCGGCACAGACCGAGCGAGGCCATCGCCTCCTTCACGACCGTGACGTTGTCGGCGCTGCCGTCCGCCGCCCGCAGCTCCTCGAAGCGGCGGATCCGCTCCCACACCTTCATGGCGGCCGCGTAGTCACCCGCGCGCAGGGTGCGCAGCATCTCCAGGGACAGCGCGGGCGCGACGTTGACCAGACCGGACGTGAAGCCGGTCGCGCCGCCCGCGAAGTACGAGGGCGCGTACGGCTCCGCCAGGCCCGCCACCCACACGAAGCGGTCCAGGCCCGCGTCCCGGGCGAAGCCCGCGAACCGCGCCGCGTCCGGCACCGCGTACTTCACGCCGATGACGTTCGGACAGGCGTCGGCCAGCTCGGCGAGCCGGTCCCCGCCGATCCGCGGGTTGCGCAGGTACGGCACGATCCCGAGGTCCGGTACGGCCTCGGCGATGGCCCGGTGGTAGTCCACCCAGCCCGAGGCGGAGACGTACGGGTGCACCGGCTGATGCACCATCAGCATCCCGGCACCCGCTGCCCGTGCGTGCCGTGCGCTCTCGATCGCGGTCGGCAGGTCGTGTCCCACGCCGACCAGGACGGCGGCCCGACCGGCGGCCTCCTCGACGGTCAACTCGGTGACCCGGCAGCGCTCCTGGGGCGTCAGCGCGTAGAACTCGCCCGTGTTGCCGTTCGGCGTGAGCGTCCGCACGCCCGCGTCGAGCATCCGGCGCAGGAGCGACCGGTGCGTCCCGGTGTCCAGCTCGCCGTCGGCGGTGAACGGCGTCACGGGGATCGCCACGACGTCGGCGAGGGCCGCCCGCAGTTCTTCGAACCGTCCGAGCTCCACGCTCACTCCTTCTCCTCGGGGAACGCCCGCGCCACGAACGAGGCGATGTGGTCGTGCACGGCCCGTCCGGCGCCCTCGGCGTCACCGGCCGAGGCCAGCCGCAGGATCTCCGCGTGCTCGGCCGCCTCCCGCTCCCAGGACGGCACCGCCGCCCACGCCACGGTGGACACCAGCGCGGCCTGGTCGCGGACCTCGTCCAGCATCCGGCCGAGCAGCGGATTGCCGCAGGGCAGATAGAGCGCGCGGTGGAACTCCCGGTTGGCGAGCGACCGTTCGGCCGTGTCGTCGGCGAGGGCGGCCCGCTCGAGAGCCTCACGCGCCGCGTCGAGCGGCGCGCCCGCGGCCACGGACCTGCGCACCGCCTCGGGCTCCAGGAGCAGCCGCACGTCGTAGACCGCGCGGGCCATGTCCGCGTCGACCATCCGGACCGTGACGCCCTTGTACTGGCTGAGCACCACGAGCCCGCTCCCGGCCAGGGTCTTCAGCGCCTCGCGCACCGGCGTCTTGGACACCCCGAAACGTGCGGCGAGTTCGGTCTCCACCAGGGCCTGTCCGGGACTCAGACCGCCGGTCAGGATGTCGTGCTTGATCGCCTCCAGGACGAACTGGGTGCGGGACGGAATGGGACTGGGGGCGGCGAAGGCCATGGCGCACTCTCAGATCTCGCGTATCGCGTCTCATATATGACGTACGAAGTGCAACGCCGATGAAGCTAAGGGGGCGGTGATGTTTCGTCAATGCTTCGCGCACACCATTCGGAAAGCGCTTGCTGCCGTGTGCCCCTTGGGCCGGCTCAGCAGGAAGGGACGCGCGCCCGGCCGCCCGCCGCCGCACTCGGCGGCGGGCCGAACTCGAGCCGTACCGAGTCGTTGCGGGGGAGCACCAGGGCGACTCCGTCGGCCGGCGTCCAGCGCGTCGGGACCAGGACGTACTGGTTCCCCGACTGGAGGATCAGCGTGAGGCCGTCGTAGCGGTAACCGTAGGCGGCGTCGTCGTCCTTGCCGCCCTTGGCGCCCCCGCACCTGGTCTCGCTGACACCGGGACCGCTGATGCTGAGGCTGTGCTCGCTGTAGACCACGGTCGACGGGTAGTGGGGCAGCCCGGCCACGAAGCGCTGTGCCCGAACGGTGCCGACGGAGGCGGCGTAGTCGTTGGCGGCCCAGACGAGCCCCAGCATGACGAGGGCGAAGACCATCGCCCACTCGGCGAGCACGGCCCACTCGGGCTGTATGGGTTCGAGGTGCGGCGGGGCAGGCTCCGGGGCGGGGTCCGCATCGGTGTTGGTGTCGGCTTCGGACTCGGCTTCGGCCTCGGGTGCTGCCGGTGTCGGTGCTGCCGATGTCCGAGCCTCTGTCTCTGCCTCTGGCTGTGCGGGCTCAGACGCAGGTTCCGGGGCAGGCTCTGCCTGCGGCTCCTGCGCGACGGGGGGCGTCGTGGCCGGCGGTCGGGCGGCGTTCCGCCGGGCGAGGTGTCGTGCGTACGCCAGCATGCCCACCCCGGCGGACAGGCTGAGCGGGGCCAGGGTGAGCACACGGCTGAGGAAGGTCACCTGGAACGTGGACCAGAGGCCGCCGGTCATGAGCAGGAACCCGGCCGCGGCCAGCGCCGCGGTGGCACGGCGCCGCGCTGTCGGCCCCATGCGGGACGCGATCCGGCGCCGTGCCAGGTCGTGGCCCCAGAAGGCCGCCACCCCGCAGGTCGCGGTCACGGTGAGCGGCACCCACAGGGCGTCGAGACTGCGCAGCAGGTAGTCCGTCGTGCCGAAACCGAGGACGGTCGAGTTCACCCTGAAGTACGCGAAGAACCAGTACGCGTGGAAGTAGCCGAAGTAGTAGAGCAGCGCGGTGACCAGGCCAGTCGGCGCGGCGATCGCCCCGACGAGCGTGGCGAGACGGCCGGGACCTCCGGAGCCTTCGTTCACGAGGCCGTCGCGGTGTCAGTGTCCGTGGGCTGCGTGGCGTCGGTCGGCTGGGTCGGTTCGGTCGTGTCCGTCGGTTCAGGGGTCTGGCCCGGTTCCGTCGATTCGGGTGGATCCGTGGGCTCGGAGCCGCAGACGCCGACCACGAACACCGTGGTGTCCTTGCCTCGTTGCACCCGCGTGCCGGCCGCGGGGTCCATGTGGTCGTAGCCGCAGGGACCCTCGACGAGCACACCGTCCTCTGAGCGGTAGATGCGTTCGAGTCGGACGCAGAGCGTGCCGTCGCCGCACGCTTCGATGAACATGTTCTGGATGGAGGCCCATTTCTCCTTGCCGAAGGTGCTGTTGTCGAAGAGGGCGCCGTTCTGGCCCCACTCCGGGATCTTCAGCGGCCCCGGCTTGCCCCCGCCGTCCTTCCCGCCGCTGCCCCCTCCGGCGCCACCGCCTTTGCCGGGCCCCGGCACGCCGCCGCCCTCGACGCCGCCGCTGGGGCCGGCCCCCTCGTCGCTGCCCGCGTCGTCGCAGGCCACCGCGACCGGCAGACAGAGAAGAAGAGCAACGCCCCAGCGCACAGCACGAGTGGGAAGTCCCATGTCGCGTCCCCGATCCCTCGAAGAAGGCCAGACCCCCGGAGAATGGCACAAGCGGCGACGCAGCGTAAGGGAATATGCCCCCTCCTCCGTCCACCCTGCCTGAGTGCCCCGCGCGATAGAATCGTCAGTGCACCAACGGTTTTCGGTCCCGGCCGTTGACACCCGACCGCTCCGCGCGGACACTCATGCCACCTAGCCGGTGAAATGAACTTCACCAGGCGAACAATCTTGGTGAGCCAGAGCCGACGACCGAGCCGCGTCCCAGGGAACCCCATGACGAACCCCTCCGCTCCGCCCCGCCCCCACACCCTCCGTTCCGTCCTGCCCGTCCTCGCCCTCTGCTGGGTCGCCGTCTTCTTCGACGGCATGGACGTCACCATCTACGGCGCCGTGATGCCGCACATGCTCGACGACCCCGGCCTCGGCCTCACGCCCGCGAGCGCCGGCACCATCGGCAGCTGGACCACGTTCGGCATGCTGATCGGTGCACTGACGGCCGGGACCGTCACCGACTGGCTCGGCCGCCGGCCGATGCTCGTCGCCAGCATCGTCCTCTTCTCCGCGGGCTCCGCCGTCTGCGCCCTCGCCGGGAACCTCGTCCTCTTCGGCGCCGGGCGCTTCGTGTCGGGCCTGGGCCTCGGCGGCCTCATGCCGCTCTGCCTGGCCATGGTCCTGGAGTTCGCCCCGCCCCGGCGGGCCGCCCTGATGACCGGTCTGCTCATGACCTCGTACCACGTGGGCGGCATGGCGGCCACCGGCCTCGGACTCGTCCTCGCGCCCGCCGCCGGCTGGCGCTGGGTGTTCTGGGCGGGCGTCCTGCCCGCCGTCGTCGCCGTACCGCTGCTGCTCGCCCTGCTGCCCGAATCGCCCGGCGTGCTGCTCGCCCGCGGTCAGCGGGAGCGGGCCCACGCCGTCGCCGACCGCTACGGCCTCGCCCGGCCCACCCCGGTCGCCGCGCCGACCGCCGGCGCCCAGGGGCGCGTCGCCGCCGTGCGGGCGCTCTTCCGCGCCGAGTCCCGCTGGGTGACCCCGCTCCTGTGGGTGGCGTCCTTCTGCGGCCTCCTCCTCGTCTACGGCGTCGCCACCTGGCTGCCGACGATGATGCGCGCCTCCGGCTACGGCCTGGACTCCTCCGTCGCCTTCCTGATGGTCGTCAACGCGGGCGGCATCCTCGGCCTGCTGTTCTCCGGACGGCTCGCCGACCGCTTCGGCCCGCTGCGGATCGCCGCGATCTGGTTCGTCCTCACCGCGGTGGGCGCGCTGCTGCTCAAGGCCCACCTTCCGCTCGGCGTCACCTACGTCGTCGTCGCGGTCACCGGCGTCTGGCTGTTCAGCGCCCAGGTGATGGTCTACGCGGCGACCGGCGGCGTCTACCGGGGCGCCGAGCGCGCGGCGGGCCTCGGCCTCGTCACCGGTGTCGGCCGGATCGGCGCGGTCGTGGGGCCCTGGCTGGTCGGCGCGCTCGCCGCGGCCGGCAACCAGAGCTGGGGCTTCACGACCTTCGCCGTGGCCGGGATCGTCGGCTCGGTCGCTGTCGCCCTGGTCCCGCTCGCCGCGCGCATCGGCCGCCCGGCGGCGCCCGTCGGCGCCCCGCCGGCCGCCACGGCGGCCGCGGGGGAGTGAGTCACGGTGCGGGGAGGGGCTCCGCCGGGTTGCGGAGCTCCTCCGCGGCGTCCGACACCCGCCGGATCAGGGACAGGAAGAGGGTCTGCTCCTCGGCGGAGAGCGGGGCGAGGAAGATCTGGTTCATCCGGGCCGTACGCACCGTCAGTTTCCGGTGCACCCGCGTGCCTTCGGGGGTGAGGTGCAGCAGGAAGCGGCGCCCGTCCGCGGGGTCGCGCACCTTGTCGAGCAGCCCCCGGCGGATCAGCCGGCCGACCACCTCGGCGATCGTCGAGCGGTCGAGGGCCACCCGCTCGCCCACCGTCCGCTGGTCGAGACCGGGTTCGGCCGTCAGCGCGTTGAGGACGCCGAACTGGGGGGAGGTGATCTCCTCCGAGACCATCGTCGTCCACAGCAGGTGGTGCGCCTGCTGCAGTCGCCGGGCCAGATGCCCGGGATGCGTGGCCAGATCCACCGCGGCCATGAGCGCCTCCTCCTGTGGAGCCGTCGTCTTTCGTCGGTGCACGGAACGATACCCGTTGACGCCGCGGTGAGGGCCTGCCAGCATGACCCGCAGGTAGTCAGTGCACTGATTAATTCCGAGAGAACTCCCGAGAGCAGAACGAAGGGCCATCCCATGGACAAGGTGGTCGCCACCGCCGCGGAGGCCGTGGCGGACGTCCCGGACGGAGCGTCGCTCGCGGTCGGCGGCTTCGGCCTCAGCGGCGTGCCGAACGCCCTCATCCAGGCCGTCCACGAGCGCGGCGTCGGCGGCCTCCGCGTCGTCTCGAACAACTGCGGGGCCATGGACACCGGGCTCGCCGTGCTCCTCGCCGCCGGCCGCATCGCCCGCGTCACCGGCTCGTACATCGGCGCGAACAAGGAGTTCGCCCGCCAGTACCTCGCCGGTGAACTGGAGGTCGAGCTGATCCCGCAGGGCACCCTCGCCGAACGCCTGCGCGCCGGCGGCTGCGGCATCCCCGCCTTCTACACGCCCGCCGGCGTCGGCACCCTCGTCGCCGACGGCGGGCTGCCCTGGCGCTACGACGGCCGGGGCGGCGTCGCCCTCGCCTCCCCGCCCAAGGAGGTGCGCGACTTCGACGGCGTCCCGCACGTCCTCGAGCACGCCATCCGCACCGACTACGCCCTCGTCCGCGCCGCCAAGGGCGACCGTCACGGCAACCTCGTCTTCCACGCCTCCGCCCGCAACTTCAACCCGCTGGCGGCCATGGCCGGCCGGATCACCGTCGCGGAGGTCGAGGAGCTGGTGGAGCCCGGGGCCATCGACCCCGACCACGTGCACCTGCCCGGCATCTTCGTCCGGCGCGTCGTCGCCCTCAGCCCCGAGCAGGCCGCCGACAAGGCCATAGAGAAGAGGACCACACGATGAGCCGGACCCGTGAGGAGATGGCCGCCCGCGCCGCCCTCGAACTCCGCGACGGGCAGTACGTCAACCTCGGCATCGGCCTGCCCACGCTCATCCCCAACCACCTCCCCGAAGGCGTCGAGGTCGTCCTCGAATCCGAGAACGGCATCCTCGGCACCGGCCCCTACCCGGCCGAGGACGAGGTCGACCCCGACCTCATCAACGCCGGCAAGGAGACCGTCACCGTCCTCCCCGGCGCCTCCTACTTCGACTCCGCCCTGTCGTTCGGCATGATCCGCGGCGGTCACGTCGACGTCGCCGTCCTGGGCGCCATGCAGGTCTCCGCCCGCGGCGACCTCGCCAACTGGGCCGTCCCCGGCCGCCTGGTCACCGGCATCGGCGGCGCCATGGACCTCGTCCACGGCGCCCGCACCGTCATCGTCGTCATGACCCACACCGCGAAGGACGGCACCCCGAAGATCGTCGAGGAGTGCGACCTGCCGCTCACCGGCCGCGCATGCGTCGACCGCGTCATCACCGACCTCGCCGTCCTCGACGTCACGCGCGACGGACTCGTGCTCGTCGAGACGGCGCCGGGCGTGACGGCCGAGGAAGTCGCCGCACGGACCGCGGCGCCCCTGCTCGGACCGGAGCTCCGGGCCGTCCCGGTGCCGGACCCGGCAGCGGCGCGCCACCGCCCGCGTCCGTCCCTCCCCGACCCGCTGGAGCTCTCGTGAACGACCTCACGCAGGACCGCATCGACACCGAGATGGCAGCTCTTCAGAGCGCCTACGACACCGCTCTGGCCGCCGGCGCCCCGGCCCGCCATCACCCGGCCCGCGACTACGCCCCCTACCGCAGCTCCCTGCTCCGGCACCCCCGCCGGCCGCTGGTCGCCGTCGGCGGCGACCCCGAGGCCGTCGAACTCGCCGGGCCGGTCTTCGGCGTCACCGATGTCACCGAGCACGACAACGACCTCACCCGGATGCACGCCGGCGAACCCCTCGGCGAGCGGATCACCGTCTCCGGCCGGCTCCTCGACCGGGCGGGCCGGCCGGTACGGGGCCAGCTGATCGAGATCTGGCAGGCCAACGCCTCCGGGCGGTACGCCCACCTCCGGGACCAGCACCCGGCCCCGCTCGACCCCCATTTCACCGGCGTAGGACGCACCCTGACGGACGATCAGGGCCGGTACGCCTTCACCACGATCAGACCCGGCGCCTACCCCTGGCGCAACCACACCAACGCCTGGCGCCCGGCCCACATCCACTTCTCCGTCTTCGGCACGGCGTTCACCCAGCGGCTCGTCACCCAGATGTACTTCCCCGGCGACCCGCTCCTCGCCCACGACCCCATCATCCGCTCCGTCACCGACCAGGCCGCCCGCGACCGGCTCGTCGCCCGCTACGAACACGGCCTGTCCCGCCCCGAGTTCTCCCTCGGCTACGCCTGGGACATCGTCCTCGACGGGCCGACCGCCACCTGGATCGAGGAAGGACGCTGACCGCCGTGGAGTCCACGCCGTCGCCGCACCCGCCCCTGCCGCCCACGCCCTCCCACACCGTCGGACCGTTCTACGGGTACGCGCTGCCGTTCCCCGGCGGCGAGCGCATCGCGCCCGACGGGCACCCCGAGCGCATCACCCTCCACGGATACGTCCTCGACGGCGCGGGCGAACCCGTACCCGACGCCCTCCTCGAGTTCTGGCAGGCCGCCCCCGACGGCTCCCTCGCCGGCGCGCCCGGCTCGCTGCGCAGGGATCCCGTCACCGGCGGGTACCTCGGCCGCGACGGCACCGGGTTCACCGGCTTCGGCCGCGTGGCCACCGACGCCGACGGGCACTACGCGCTGCACACCCTGCCGCCCGGAAACCCCGGCCGACCGCACATCAGCGTCTGCGTGTTCGCCCGCGGACTGCTCCACCACCTCTACACCCGCGCCTACCTCGGCGACGGGCCCGACCCGCTGCTCGACCGGCTCCCGGCCGACCGCCGCGCCACCCTGATCGCGGCCCAGGAGCCGTACCGCACCCACCGCTTCGACATCCGGCTCCAGGGCGAGCGCGAGACGGTGTTCCTGGAGTTCCCGTGACCGACCTCGACACAGGCCTCCTCGATCCGGTACGGGCGGGCTCGCCCGCCGAGGCCGCCACCGGCGACACGGCCTTCCTCCAGGCACTCCTGGACGCGGAGGCCGCGCTCACCCGCGCCCAGGCCGCCACCGGCACCGCCCCGGCTCAGGCGGCCCGGGCCGTCACCGAGGCGGCCGATCCGGCCCGCTTCGACCTCCGGTCGATCGCGCTGCGGGCGCCCGCCGGGGGCAACCCGGTCATCCCGCTGGTCGCGGACCTGACCGAGGCGGCGGGGGAGTGGGGGCCGTACGTGCACCGCGGCGCCACCAGCCAGGACGTCCTCGACACCGCCGCCATGCTGGTCGCCGTCCGCACCCTCGGCCTCGTCCTCGACGACCTCGCCCGGACGGAACGGGCCCTCGGCTCCCTCGCCGCCGCGCACCGGGACACCGCGATGCCCGGCCGCACCCTCACCCAGCACGCCGTCCCCACCACCTTCGGCCTGAAGGCGGCCGGCTGGCGCTCGCTCGTCCTGGACGCGCGGGACCGGATCGCGACCGTACGGGACGGCCTGCCCGCCCAACTCGGCGGCGCGGCCGGGACCTTGGCAGCCTTCGCCGACCACGGTGCCGGGGCAGGCCCCGCCGCCGGCGCGGAGCACGCAGCCGCCCTCCCCGCCGCGTACGCGCGTGAACTCGGGCTCGCCGCCCCGCTCCTGCCCTGGCACGTCCTCCGCACCCCCGTCGCCGACCTCGCGGGCGCCCTCGCCCTCACCGCCGGAGCACTCGGCAAGATCGCCGCCGACGTCCTCGTCCTCTCCCGCACCGAGATCGCCGAAGTCGCCGAAGGGGCGGGCGGCGGGTCCTCCGCCATGCCGCACAAGGCGAACCCGGTGCGCGCCACCCTCGTCGCCACCGCCGCGCGGCGTGCCCCGCACCTCGCCGCGAGCCTCTACGCCTGCCTGGCCGCCGAGGACGAACGGCCCGCCGGTGCCTGGCACGCCGAGTGGGAACCGCTGCGCGAACTGCTGCGCCTCGTCGGCGGCGCGGCCCACCACACGGCCGGCCTCGTCGAAGGACTCCGCGTCGATCCCGCCGCCATGCGGGCCCACCTGGATGCCGCCGGCGGGCTGCTCGTCGCCGAACGGCTCTCCGTGGCGCTCACGCCGCTGCTCGGCCGGACCCGCGCCAGGGCGCTGCTCGCCGAACTCGCCGCCCGTAGCCGGGCCGAGGGCCGGCCGCTCGCCGAACTCCTCGCCGGGCAGCCGGAACTGGCCGGCGCGGACCTCACCGGCCTGACCGACCCGACCCTCGCCACCGGCTGCGCCGGAACCCTCACCGACCAGGCCCTGGAGCGACGTTGAGCCCTCGCATCCCGCACCATCTCGTCGAGGGGCCGGTCACCGCGCCGGCCCTGGTCCTCGGACCCTCGCTCGGCACGTCGACGGCCCTGTGGGACGCCGTGGCCCCGGAGCTGTCGACCACCCATCGGGTCGTCCGGTGGGACCTGCCCGGGCACGGCGGTTCGCCCGCCGGTCTCCTCGGGCCCGGGGCGACCGTGGCCGACCTGGCCCGACTGGTCGTCGACCTCGCTGACACCCTGGGCCTCGACCGCTTCTCGTACGCGGGGGTCTCGATCGGCGGTGCCGTCGGACTCCACCTCGCGGTGCACCACCCAGAGCGGATCGACCGCCTCGCGGTCCTGTGCTCCTCCGCGCACTTCGGCGGCGCGGCGGCCTGGGAGGAGCGGGCGGCCACCGTACGACGCGAAGGACTGGCGAAGCTCGCCGACACGGCCGACGCCCGCTGGTTCACCCCGGGGTTCAGCGTGCCGCGCCTGGTGGCCGACCACCGGGCCGCCGATCCGGAGGCGTACGCGGCCTGCTGTGACGCGCTGGCCGCCTTCGACCTGCGGGACCGGCTCGCCGGCATCACCGCGCCCACGCTGCTCGTCGCGGGCCGCGAGGACCCCGCGACCCCGCCCGCCCACCTCCGGGAGATCGCCGACGCCGTCCCCGAGGCGGCCCTGACCGAGCTCCCCGGCGCCTCCCACCTCGCCCCCGCCGAACGGCCGGAGGCCGTGACCGCCGTCCTGCGGGCGCACTTCGTGGGTACGTCCACCCGCAGCGGGACGAGCGTGCGCCGCCAGGTCCTCGGCGACGCCCATGTGGACCGGGCGCAGGCCCGGCAGACCCCGCTCACCGCCCGCTTCCAGGACTTCATCTCCCGCTACGCCTGGGGCGAGATCTGGACCGACCCCACCCTGTCCCGGCGCGAACGCAGCCTGATCACCCTCACCGCCCTCGTCGCCCACGGACACCACGACGAACTCGCGATGCACCTGCGGGCCGCCCGCCGCAACGACCTGTCCGACGACGAGATCGCCGCGGCCCTGCTCCAGACGGCGGTCTACTGCGGTGTCCCGGCGGCCAACGCCGCCTTCGCCGTGGCCCAGCGGGTCCTGGGAGAGGAGGAGGACACGGGTCTGCCGGGCCGACCCGGGACGGACACCCCCTGAGGGTGAGCGGCCCCGCGCAACCGGCAGGTCAGGACAGCGGCGCCGGCTTCTCCGGGGCCAGCGAGTTGCCCGCGGGGATGCGGCCGCAGTCGGACGGCGCGGGCCGGCCGGCGAACCGGTCGTCGAGCCAGCCCAGCGCGGTGGGTGCCCAGACGACGGGGGCGCCGACGTGGCTGAGCAGGTCGTACTGGTCGTAGGAGATGGCGGAGTTGCCGGTGGCGCAGTACTGACGGGCGAGCGCCCGCACGTCCCCCGCGACCATGACGCCGTCGCCCGTGCCGATGCCCGGCGGACTGTTGAAGGTCCCCTCCAGGACGCCGGCGTTGCCCTGGGCGATGAGACCGGGGACGGTCGGGGTGGCGGCCGAGCCGAGGTTCACCTTGTTGACCGCCGCGAGGAACTCCGGCACGGAGTTGGGGTCGGCGTACTCGGCCTTCGCCATCTTCTTCCAGGTCAGGCCGGGGTAGCGGCCGAGGGCGTCGGTGATGGAGCCGTGCTCCAGCTTCGCGTACACCTCCAGGCCGTAGCTGCTCATGTACTTCTTGAGGTCGATGTCGTAGGACCGTGCGACGCCGATGATCGCCATCGGGATGACGCCGGACCAGGTGAGCGAGCCGTCCACGTACTTCAGGTTGTGGGCCGGAGCCACCAGCAGTCCGCCCTCGGCGAAGCCGACCAGTCTGCTGTTGACGTCGGGGGCGTACCGGGGTGCCAGCGCGGCGGCCCAGCCGGTCGCGATCGCGCCGCCCGAGTAGCCCATGAGACCGAAGCGCGTCCCGGAACCCAGTCCCGTGTGCGGGGACCGCGTCGCGGCCCTGATCGAGTCCAGGGTGTTGGTTCCGTACTCGGGCCCGGCGGCGAAGTCGGCCCGCTGCCCCTCGGTGTCCGGGATGACGACGTCGTAGCCCTTCGCCAGCAGCGGGGCGATGAAGAGGGCCTCGGCGTTCGGGATGAGACCGCCCAGGGTCACGTTCCCGGCGATGGCCCGGGAGGGGCCGTCCTCGGGGTCGAGGGAGTCGTAGAACGACTGGTACGACACCGCCTTCGATCCGTCGCCGACGAGGCTGCGCACGACGGTGGTCACGTTGGCGGACGGGCGGCCCTGGGCGTCGGTGGTGCGGTAGAGCAGCTGGATCGCGGTCACCGGCGTGGGAATGCCGACGACGTGGTACCGCAGCGTCCGTGTCTTGAGCACGCTGCCGGGCGCGTAGGCGGACAGCGGCGTGCTGCCGTCGTAGGTGTAGAACGCGTCGGCCGGCGTGGTCGCGGTCGTGGGGGGGGGGGCGAGGGTGTTGGGCTCCTCGGCGAGGGGGGCACGAGGGGAGGGGAGGGGAGGAGAGGGGGGGAGGGGCACGGGGGGAGAAGGAGA